>NZ_CP067977.1:2647500-2976716 GCF_016656965.1 Brevundimonas vitisensis | reverse complement strand
GTCGAACTCGGCCAAGGCAAAAAGCTGCCGGTGGTCGACGATCCTGACGCGTCCACCATGCCACTCCACGAGCCGGGCTCGGCGTAGTGTCATCAGCGTTCGGTTGACGTGCACTGCCGACATGCCGAGACAGTCCGCCAAGTCGATTTGCGTCAGCGGAAAGTCAAACCCGTCGGGTCCAGCCAAGCCTACGGCGGCCAATCTCGCTTCCGTCTCGCAGATCAGATGCGCCAGCCGACCGACTGCGTCCTGAGTGCCCATCCGATGAAGCCACTGCCGGTGGATGGCAGCATCTATCGCCGTATCGAGCCATAGCATGCGTGCAAGATGCGGATGCTGGTTGGTGATTGCCCGAAGGCGATCGTGCGGTGATTTGCTGATGCTGCATCCCGTCAGTGCCACGATCCCGTGGTCCATCTGAGCCATCAGCAAACTGTGAAGGTCGATGAAATCACCGGCTACACTGATTTGGGTGAACGAACGCGATCCGTCGTTCAAGAGATTGAATCGGGCACAGAACCCACCAATCAGAAGCGTTGAACTGGTCGGCCGATCTCCCGGATGAACCAGCATCTGTCCGGCATGAACGACCTTCACGGGTTCCATTAAAGCCTTGAGTGCCTCCCGCTCTTCGGCCGTTAATCGATCACGGGTTTCAAGCTTGCGGACAAGCGCATGTGTCGGATCCTGACATTCCGTCATCCAAGGTTCAGTTCTGAACGTATAGTTCGATGACATGGCTTCTTACCAATACACCGTCACCGGCGCCGGCTCTCCGATGCGTCTGTCCGGACAGGCTAGCGACGACGTCGCAGCGAAGAGAGAAGCTGTGCTTTTCCTGTCTGAGCTGTTGAGAGACTTAGCGGTTTCGAAGCGAGGCGGTTCCGTAATCCGGGTCGAAGTCCGTGCTCCGCGAGGTGATCTGGTCTATGTTGCGACAGCGAACCTGGCGTCGGCAGACAGCGAATGACGGCCTGAGACGGAGTCATTCTGCAGGGCTGCGGAAGTGTTCCAGGATCAGACGCGCTTTGCGTCCTGTCGTCAGGTAGTCCCACGTCCAGCTGAAGGCGACAGCAATCCGGTTGCGGAAGCCAATCAGGAAATACACGTGGGCGACGCTCCAGAACAGCCAACCGAACCAGCCCGTAAGCTCGAGCCGGCCCAGCTTGACCACGGCTGAGCCTCTGCTCACGGTCGCCAGATCCCTTGATGGCGATAACGGAACGGCGCGGTGGTGATAGACTCCCCGTCGATCCGCTGTCGTAGTCGGTCGCCGACGTAACGGCCCATCTGTTTTGCTGCCGGTGCCACGCCGGGCACCATCTTGCCTTCGTGCATCACCGAGGCGGTATCCCCGATCACATAAACAGGCGCATCGCTGGGCAACGTCAGATCCGGTCCGACAATCACCCTGCCCGCCCTGTCGGATGGAGCACAAAGCCAACGGGCGGCAGGCGACGCCCGGACACCCGCTGCCCACAGCACCGTTTCGGCCGCCATGGTGGTCTTTCCGATGGTGACGCATCCGAGCAGGACGTCGCAGTCCCCACCGGCCAGGGCCTTTGCGCACTCAAGACCACCGAACCCGCCACCGACGATGACGACTTTGAAGCGGTGTGCGGCGACGGGACCTTGCGGGATTTCACTCATGGCGGAAGTAGCCGGTCGGAGGCGGGAGGGGTTGCGCTGCGTCGGATGCTGAACAATCGCCGAGCAGACGCGTCTCAACAGCCGCAGGCCACCCGTTCCAGGGTGGCCGGACATTTCACGCGTATGCGACTGCGCCAGATGGCTATGGCACCGGTACGTTCCAAATCTTTGATCGACGCATTCACGCTGGTTCGCTGCACACCCACGGCCTGAGCGAGAGCCGCCTGCGTGATGCGAACGTCCGCGTCCGAACCGCGGCTGAGCCGGCGAATGAGGTTGGCAACCCGTTGTGGCACCGGGTGTGCCGCGTTGCAGGCGGAGAACGTCTGCAGTGCCAGCATGCGGTCAAGCGCGTGGCGGGCAAACATCCGCTCCACCCAGGCCGTCCCCATGATCGCCTGAGGCACAGTGGCGGGTATTTCGATCCACTCGCTATCGACGAGTGTCAGCAGTCTCATTGCGCCGTGTCCGCGCGCAAGCGACGCCTCCCAACCAAACGTCGAGCCTGGCCCTAGAAGATTGACGCACGCAATGTCCTTACAATCAAAGACGGCAAGGCTTCCCACCAGAAGGAAGCCTACGGTGCCTTCCAACTCGACACGATCGCCTGAGCGAAAGCGTCGCAACCGACCATTCTGGCCGACAGCGTCGCGAAACGAAACAGGCGATGCACGAAGGACGGGGTGCCGATCCAACAACGACGGACAAAGCCCAGTTGTCCGTGAATCGTCGTACGTTAAGACACTGGCCGTGCAGACTTCCATCATGGCTTCACACTGCCGTGTCGCAATGGCCAAGTTACTCACATAGGATAATCAGCACTCACATCTCTCGGAAAACGGCCTAATCCAGATCAGGGTTGGGGCCGCCGGGCCTACCGTCGGGTCGGCGACACACGGAGTCTTCTTACGGTCTGATCGCTTCTGTCATGGCCCCACAGGAGATTGCCATGACCGATATCCAGGCCGACGACATCTGGCGCGACATGTTCGTGACCGGACTGAAGAACGCACACGCCATGGAACATGAGGCATTGGCCCTCATGGACCGGCAGATCGAACGCGCGAAAAACTATCAGGAGATCGCCGCCATGCTGACCCAGCATCGCGGTGAAACCGAGCTCCAGATTCAACGGCTCGACAGTCTCTTGGCATCGCTGGACGAGAAGCCTTCCGGGCTCAAGGACGCAGCGATGTCGATGGGGGGGACCATGGCGGCCCTTGGCCATTCCGTGGCCGGAGACGAGGTGCTCAAGAACGCCTTCGCCAACTTCGCCTTCGAAAATTTCGAATCCGCTGCCTACCAGGGACTGCTGATCCTGGCTGATCGAGGCGGTTATTCGGCCGCGACCGATCCGCTCCAGGAGACCCTGGATGAAGAGGTGAGGATGGCACGCTGGGTTCAAAACAGCCTGCCGATGGTCATCGACAAACACCTGGAACTTCGCCGGCTCGGCGAAGATGCCAGCCGATAGAACAGGGACAACCACATGTTTATGCACAACAAAAAGCTGATGTACACGGTTCGGGTCGCCGAGCCCAACCCTGGCCTGGCCACTCTGATGCTCGAGCAGTTCGGCGGGCCGCAAGGCGAACTCGCCGCTGCCATGCGCTACTTCACCCAGGGACTGGCCGACGAGGACGTGGCGCGCCGTGATCTGTTGATGGACATCGCCACCGAAGAGCTCAGTCATCTGGAGGTGATCGGTTCGATCGTCGCCATGCTGAATCGCGGTGCCAAGGGGCGACTGGCCGAGGCAGCCGAGGAAGAGGCAGACCTCTACGCCAGTATGACGTCAGGCGGAGACAGCCACACGATGTCGATCCTGTATGGCGGCGGTGCGGCCCTGGTGAACTCGTCGGGCGTGCCCTGGACCGCCGCCTACATTGACTCGATTGGAGACCCGGCCTGCGATCTGCGATCGAATATCGCAGCCGAGTCCCGCGCCAAGATTGTCTATGAGCGGCTGATCAATGTGACCGATGATCCGGGCATCAAGGACGCCCTCACCTTCCTGATGACCCGGGAAGTTGCCCATCAGAAGGCATTTGAGAAGGCGCTTTATGCGATCCCGGCCAACTTCCCGCCCGGCAAACTGCCCGCCGACCCGGATTTCGCGGACGTCTATTTCGACATGTCCCAGGGCGAAGGCAATGAAATCGGCCCCTGGAACACAGGCGAGCAATGGGAAGTCATCGACGATCGCGACAGCCAGGCCGCGGTCGATGGCGGAGACGGGCATGCCACCGTCACCCTGAGCCGGGACGAGCAGACGGCTGTGGAGGCTTTCGCGGCCCGCACCCGTTCCGATCCGACGGCAGATCCCGTTACCGGTGCCGATCTGGGTGCTGGTCCCGGAGCCGGCCGTACAACGCCAATCAGCTCCGAGTAAGCTGATACAAAACGGCCTCACCTTCGGGCGAGGCCGTTTTTTTAGCCAACCAGCGCATGGTCGCGTCAGACCGATGCGTCACCTTCTGGATTGCGTGGCTACGATCGCAAGTCCGGCTGCGGCTACGACCAGATCTTCAATCAGGCCACTTCGCGTCTGGCCAATTTGTCTCATGGCCCGTTTCCGAGCGGCAAGCGTCAGATAGGCCAACGGGACGGCCGTCAAAATAGCAGCCGCAGCGCCTTGCGGTGCGCGACCACGCGGTGCCAGGGCCGCCCCGGCGATGCCGGCGCTCATTACACGCGCCAGCAGGCCGAGAAACACCGTGCGATCGGGCGCAGACTTCATCTTGTCGCCCAACAGCTCTCCAGGCCCCATCGCGAGGGCTCCGAGCGTGAAGAGTGGCCGGTGCAAAAGGAACAATCGCCCCGGCAATCTTCGACCCAGGGCGTGAGCAGCAGCCAGCGCGGCCATAGGCGTCATCGAACGCGCGCTGGCGACGGCACCGATCAGCACGCTCGGAATCAGGCCGAACCTGCTGCCAGCCGTCATGACCGAGGGGCCCGAGGGGCGACCCGCCAGACCGTATTGGACAGGTCATCGGCGACGAGCAGAATCCGCCTAACGGGGTCGAAGATCACTCCCACCGGGCGTCCACGCGCCTGGCCATTCTTGGTCAGAAAGCCTGACAGGAAGTCGACTGGCGGTCCGCTGGGGCGACCATTGGCAAACGGCACCCAAACCACCTTGTACCCTGACAGGTCCTGGCGGTTCCAGCTGCCATGCTCGCCAATAAACGCTCCCTGAGCGAAGGTCCCGCCAAAGCCACCGTTCGTTGCGAACGACAGGCCCAGCGCCGCGACGTGGGACCCCAGGGCATAGTCCGGTGCGACCGCTGTCGCCACCAGGTCCGGGCGTTGCGGCCGAACGCGCGGATCCACGTTCTTGCCCCAGTAGCTGTAGGGCCATCCGTAGAAGGCCCCTTCGCGAACGGACGTCAGATAATCGGGTACCAGTTGCGGGCCGATCTCATCACGCTCGTTGACCACGGCCCACAGGGCGCTGGTCTGGGGCTCGATGGCCAAGGCCGTGGGGTTGCGAATGCCCGTTGCCACGGTCCGGCGCGCACCCGTCACACGATCGATTGCCCAGACGACAGCTCGCTCTTCTTCCACCGCCATGCCGCGCTCGCCGACATTGCTGTTTGACCCGATACCCACATAGAGCGTCTGCCCATCCGCACTCGCCGTCAGGGATTTGGTCCAGTGGTGATTGATCTGCGACGGCAGCTTGGTGACCTCCGTCGCCGGGGCGGTGATCCGGGTCTGGCCCGCCTGATAGGGAAAGCTGAGCAGAGCATCCTGGGTCGCGACGTAGAGGGTACCCTCGACAAAGGCCAGGCCATACGGCGCATCAAGGTTGTCGATGAAGACAGTTCGAACCTCCGGCTGGCCGTCATTGTTCGCGTCACGCAACAGGGTAATTCGATCCCCGCTTTCGACCTGAGTATTGCCCTGCTTCTTGATCGCACCCGCGATGACGTCCTTGGGCCGAAGAGCGGGGGCATTCCCGCCCCGTCCTTCGGCGACCAGGATGTCGCCATTGGGCAGGATCAGCATTTGCCGGGGAATACGGAAGTCGGTGGCCATGGCCGTAACGGTGAAGCCTGCGGGCGCAGTAGGCGTCGCTCCGTTCCAGCCAGTCGGAGAGGCGATCTTCATCGGAGGCACCAGCGTCTCACGCACGCCGGGCAGATCCGGGTTCGCGCCTGTCTGGTTGAGCCCGGGGTCGCTCTGCCCACAGGCCACTAGAGTCAGCGCCAGGGCCGTGGCCCCCATCAGCGAGCGGATCATCGGTCGATCTCCGTGGAGGCTTTGGGGGTGAAGGCGATGACGCCGGCAACGAAGGCCAGCAACGTGCACAGGATCGACAGGATCAGGCCAAACGCGCCGACCGAGCTCCAACCGTCCTGGCTGTGCTTGAAGGCATTGATCAGCCCCAGAAGCCACATGACCGCCAGTACGCCGAAGTAGACGAGACGACGGTTCCGGCTCGGCGACTTTAACCCCAGAAGGGCGGCCACGAGGGCCCAAGCGGCAGCGATACCGCCAAAAACCAATCCCCCAACGATCAGCCAAGCAGCGAAGTTGGTCCACTGGATTTCAGCCGTCCTGAGATAGGCGATGTCCGCCAACAGGCCGCTAAAGAATAGGGCGATCGGGAAGGCCAGAATGAGCGAGTGAAAGGTGTGCAGACCTCTGTCCGGAGAAAAATCCAGCCTCATCCGTCTCTCCTCAGCTATGCATGGGTGACACCTCAATCCCCACGCACGCCATTGGTTCATCCCTATCGGGATCGGATGCAGAGGCGCTAATAGCCGATGACGGTCGGCAGGGCCTGCCAGACCATTGCGATGATCCCCACACCCGCGCCTGCTGCCGCAACGTGATCAGCGAATAGTGCGATATCGGATTTCGGTTGCCGCAGCCGCCTGACCGCCACCAGCAGAATGGCTGTCGACAACATGATGCAGGCCATGCTGAACCCCAGCCCAGCCATCCGCCACAAGGCATCATCGGCGGTCGCGATGACATCAGCCGTGCTCGACAGGGCGTAAAGCCCTAAAAAGTGCGCCGCCCAGACGACAAGCCCGCCCAACATCCAGGACCAGGCCTTCATCTTAGACTCCGGGAAACAAGCGGGTCAGCAAGGTCGAGAACAGGCCCTGCCCGGCCGTATAGGTTACGAAAAGGGCGATGAGTTGGAACGTCGACGGTCGGCGACTCTCCACATGGCCGAACATCCAGCGAAGCACGGCATAGACGGCCATCAGCGCCAGTATTGCGACGAAGAATCCTTGCCAGGACAACAGGAAAAATACCGTCGCCCCCTGCCCTGTTGCCGAGGCCTGCAGTGGGCCTGCCCGCCAGCTTTCCAAGTCGATGCCCCATGCGGCGCAGACCACGCCGATACCTAGCACCATCAGGCCGGTGGCGATGAAAGGGCTGCGTGGGCGATCGACCGCCAGGGCACTGCACGACAGCCATGCCAAGCCACCGCCGACTGCATTTCCAGCAACGACCAGCAGAAGGGATGCCGTCGAGGGTGGTAAAATCCAGTCCTGCGGGTTTCTGCTCCACAGGAAGACGTAGCTGAAGGCCGCCATCGCCAGGATCATGCCCGCAACAATCAGGGTAATGACCATGGCCCACCAGCCGTGACTGGAAGATCCGCTGGCATAGGTAGGAACGCGAATGCCGCCGCCGACGTCGACCGTTTCCGCAATGCGCGGTCGGTCCAGCATCCAGCACCAGCGCATGACGCACCACACCGCCAGGATCAGGCTTATGCCGGATGCCACATAGGCCTGGATGGTCAGCAGCAGAAAGAACCCTGCGGTGAAGACAGCCGCCCAGACGTGCCAAGCGGATGGCATGGGCATGCGCTGGATGTATTGCGGCTCAGCATTCAGGGTGGAGGTGACCAGAGTCTCGCGGCCATGCGTCGGCGCATTGGGCAGAAGATAGCGCCCAGCCTCGACATCACGGGCCAGCCCCTTCTGTTCCCACAGAGGATACAGGCTGGTGACCACCGGGATCGATCGCACGGAGTAGTTTCCGGTGGGTAGCCATTCCAGTCCAGGAGCGTCGTGAGGGTTACCCGCGGTGCGCTCACCGAACGGTCGAAAGTTCCGCGCCATGTCGATGATCCATAGGATCACCCCGATCGCCGAGATCACGGTGCCAACCGTGGAAATCAGGTTGGGCAGTTCGAGCCCGCGGTCGGGCAGATAGGTGAACACGCGACGCGGCATGGCCAACAGGCCGCTCAGATGCATGGGCAGGAAGGTAATGTGCATGCCCGCGAACATCAGCCAGAACACCCAACGCCCGAGCCGCTCGCTGAGCGGTCGGCTGGAGGACATCGGCAGCCAGTAGTAGATGGCCGCGAAAAAGGGGAAGACCATTCCGCCGATCAGCACATAGTGCAGATGGGCGACGACGAAATAGCTGTCGTGGGCCTGCCAGTCGAAGGGGACCATGGCGACCATGACCCCTGTCAGCCCGCCCATGACGAAGGTGATGATTGCTCCCAGCACGAACAGGCCAGGGACGGTGGAGCGCATCTTCCCTGCTGCGATGGTGGCGATCCAGGCGAACACCTGGATACCGGCCGGTACCGACACGGCCATGGACGCCGCCGAGAAATAACTGGTGGATATCGTCGGCATGCCCGTGGTGAACATGTGGTGCGCCCACACACCAAAGCTGATGAAGCCGGTCGCCAGCATAGCCAGGACGACCGCCGTATGTCCGACCAGAGGCGTGCGGGCGATGGCCGGGATCATTGTCGACATCGCCCCCGCCGCCGGCAGGAAGATGATGTAGACCTCTGGATGGCCGAAGAACCAGAACAGGTGCTGCCACAACACCGGGTCTCCACCCTTGACCGGGTCGAAAAATGGCCAGCCAAAAACCCGTTCCAGCTCCATCAGGGTGGTTGCCAGGATCACCGACGGAAAAGCGATTATGATCATGCCTGCGAAGATCAGCATGGCCCAGGCAAAGATCGGCATCTTGGCAAGGGTCATGCCGGGTGCCCGGTTACGCAGGACGCCGACGATGATCTCGATCGCCCCGGCAATGGCCGAGATCTCGATGAAACCAATCCCCAGCAGCCAGAAGTCGGCATTGATCCCGGGCGAAAAGGCCATGGATGACAGCGGCGGATACATAAACCACCCGCCATTCGGTGCCAGACCGAAGAACAGCGAGCAGAAGAAGGCCAGACCCCCGATCAGATAGGCCCAGAAGGCATAGGCCGACAGACGGGGAAACGGCAGGTCTCGCGCTCCCAGCATCTGTGGCAACAGAAGTACGGCCAAGGCCTCGACCGCCGGTACCGCGAACAGGAACATCATCATCGTGCCGTGCACGGTGAAGATCTGGTTGTACGTCTCAGGCGGCAGGAAGCCGCTCATCGGGACCGCCAGCTGGGTACGGATCAACAGTGCCAGAACGCCAGCCAGCACGAAGAACAACATAGCCGCGCCGACGTAGTACACCCCGATGTAATTGTTGTTGATCGCGGTGATCCATTGCCATCCCTTGGGGCGACACCACAGAGCGTCCAGTTCCTCCAGCTCTCCTTCGGGTCGGTCGCCCTCCGTGGGGAAGTGCGCGTACTGGCGGGTGTCGAACCCGGTTTCGGACGTCACTTCAGACTCTCAAGCCAAGCGGACAAGTCACGCAACTCCTGTCCTGTCAGCACCGGATAGGCCGGCATGCGATTGCCGGGCTTTATCGACTGACTGTCCGATATCCACCCGGCCATCGTGCCCTGATTGTTAGGCAGTATGCCCGCGCCCAAGGTCCGGCGCGAGCCGACGTGGCTGAGATCGGGTCCAGCCAAGCCATTGAATGCGGTGCCCGCCACAGTGTGACAGGCCCCACATCCGGCCGTCTGGAACACCGCCCGGCCGGGCATCATCTGCATCACCGTTTGCGCGGGCTGGGATTGTCGCGCGACCCAGGCCTCGTAGTCTTTCGGGGCGTGGGCAACGACCACCAGCCCCATCAGGGCATGTGGCCCGCCGCAGTACTCTGCACATTGTCCCCCATACGCCCCCGGCTGGTCCGCCTGGAGCCGCAGCAGATTGCGGCGTCCCGGGATCATGTCCACCTTGCCTGCCAGCCGCGGGACCCAGAAGCTGTGGATGACATCGGCCGAATCCAGCTCGATCACGACGGGGCGGCCGATCGGGATGTGGACCTCGTTCGCGTCCTGAAAGGCTTCCCGACCCTGACCATCCAGATAGGCGACGCGCCACCACCACATCTCGCCGGTCACCCGAATTCTGAGCTCGCCTGGTTCCGGCTCCTGGGTCAGGTGACTGGTCAGTCCCAGGCCGTAGATCAACAGAGCGCTGAGAACCACGACCGGAAAGGCAAAGCCGCCGATCCATACCAAGCGAGTCCCGCCGAGCCGGGTTCGCCAGCGGCGCGGTCCGAAGACTGCAACCGCAAGCGCAATCAGCACGATAAGCGTCACCACCGCACCCATCGCGAACAACACCCAAGAGAGGGTACTCAGCGGACCAGCAAAGGGCCCAGCAGGGTCAAGGGCGGGCGGCGGCCATGACGCCGTGCCGTCTGCAGCGGACTTAGTCATCGAGAGTATAGAGATAGGCGGCCACGTCCTGTGCCTCGCTTTGGGTGAGGGGCATGGCCGGCATGCCGGTGGGAGGGGCCATCGACGGCGCATCGATCAGCCAGCGCACGAGGACGTCGGGCTGATTGGGGAACCGCCCACTGATCATGGGGTTCTTCGCAAACCCCGCAAGCGACGGCCCGGACAGACCCTGGGGCCAGGCGATGCCCGGGATCATATGACAGGCCGAGCATCCGACTCTCGACATCACGGCCAGGCCGTTGTCCGCGTCTGCGCCCGTGATGGTGCGCGCCGGATCGCTTTTATCGGCACAGGCGCAAAGCATCAGCGCCATGAGACATGCGATGCCCCACCTCACACACATACCTGCTGTACTTGTGCTGTTGTCACTGATCCCCCGGAGTGGTCGCGCAACGGCTGGCCGCGCCCAAGGTTCCCAAACATGGTTTCAGGTAAGCGGAACCGTACGCCGCTGCCGGTGTTCGATGAGCGTGCGCAACTTCCTGTTCCCCGCCCTGCTGCTCGGCCTCTGCGCCTGCACGCCCGCATCAAATCAAACAGGAGACGCCTTTACCCGAACGGGTCAGATCATTGCCATGGGCGGGGGCGAGGGTGGCGCGTCTAACGCCTGCTTCACCTGCCATGGACTGGACGGTCTTGGCGACGGGGTCAGTGTTCCGAGACTGGCCGGACTAGATGCCGGATATCTGCAAAAGCAAATGGAAGACTATGCTGGCGACGTGCGCCAGAACGCTGTCATGACCGAGGTCGCGCGCTGGCTGGATGACGACGACCGCCGTGCCGTCTCCGCTTGGTATGCCAGTCTCCCGACGGGTCAGCACAGCCGCGAACCGTCGACCACAACGCCTACGATCTATGCCCGCGGCGATCCCGCCAGGGGGATCGTCGCCTGCGGCTCATGCCACGGCGATGTTGGCCAGGGGCTGGGCACAGCCAATCCGGCCTTGGCCGGACAACCTGCCGCCTATACGATTGATCAGCTTGAGCAGTGGCAAAAGGGCAAGCGCCGCAATGACCCCCGCGGCGTCATGGCCGAGGCCGTCTCCGGCCTGACCCATGAAGAAATTCAGGCAATAGCCGTCTGGCTGCATTCCGTACCCGCTTCTCGATCGCCCGATAACGACGTTGCAAAGGCGTCCGCCGCCGCGACAGCTTCGGCACAACCGGCAGCATCCCATGGAATACGTCGTCCCGATCGATAATCTGATGCTTGAGGGCGGCGCCGACGTGCAGAGGGATCAGCAGCAGCAAGGTGCAGACAAGGCCCCAGTGCATCCATTCTGCGACCGCCTCCATCTGCCAACGATGCACATTGGACAGATCCTGCATCGGAAGCAGCGGCCAAGCGAACAGACCGAGCAGGGTTAGCTCCTGGTCACGGGCTGTCGCGGAAATCATCGCCCAACCCGTCAATGGAAGCCCAAACAGGCAGGTGTAAAAGAGATGATGGGTGAAACTGGCCGCTGTGCTCTCCCAGCCCGGCTTATCCGCATCATTGATCGGTCCGGGTGCCAGCAGCTTCCAAGTGCCGCGCCCCAGCGCCAAGACCAGCATAAGGACGCCGATCATGTAATGCAGATCATGTGCGGCGACCTTTTCTCCTCCCACCGGCAATCGGCCCATCCACCAGCCCCAGAACAGCTGGAACATCACCAGGGCCGCCATGGTCCAGTGAAAGAGGATGGCAACGGGCGAATAGCGGCCTTCGTCATGGTGGCCGGCCGCCCATTCCAGGATATTGACGATCAGGCGGTCGATCACAGCTCCGCGTCCACGCGTACCACAGTTGAGTCCGGCCCCATCCACCGGCCCAAAAGCCATAGAGCCGCCGCCAGATAGACCGCCGCTGCGGGTGCCCACATGATCAGACCGGCAGCCTGCTGATCTTCCAGCGGCGTGAAGCCCCAGTCCTGGGTGGTCAGCAAGTGGGGCCGATAAACGGCTTGGTCGGCAAAGGTTAGCAATGCGCCTAGCAAACCCATGGCCACCATCGCGACCAGCAGATGCCCGACGGCGGACGGCAAGGAGGCGGATCGGATCGCCCCCCAGAACCATACCGCCGAAGCCAGCAGCGTCACTTGCATCACCCAGTAGAGCGCGTCGCTGGACAGCGCCGCCTCATAGGCTGCCGGGGCATGCCAACCCCAAAATACGGCGGCCTGAACCGCTGTCGCGAAGGACAGCAGCCGCATCCGGTCCACAGGCAGCGCCCACGCGATCAAGGGAGCTGCCACGGCCACCAGCAGCACATGGTGGATCGTCCTGGCTGAGAACAGCGCGGAACTGACCGCGCAAAGCGGGGATATGAAGACCACAATCAGCACCCCCAAAGCCGCCAGTGCCAGTGTCCGGTTCCGCTCCCGCAATCGCCATAGAATGAGGGCCATGGCCACGAACGCCAGGACCAGCAAGGCCGGATCCAGATTCCAGCGCCAGTCCCCGGGGGATGGGGCCGGTCCGCAATAGGCGACAGAGAAGGGCATGACGGTCATGAGATGATCAGTCGAAAGGCGAACCATCCGCCGTTTCAGTTCTTATGGCATTCCGCTGCAAATGAATCAGAATGGTGAGAGTTCCGGCTCTCGCCTTCCTTGATGGTTGTGACGCTGGGCGCTGTGGCTAGCCTCGCTGCCTCTCCACTGGCGCGGCCCGCCCTCGCGGCAGGGGTCGTTGGACCTACAGCACCTCTGGATGGCGTATCAATCCACAGCGCAATGACATCTTCGAGCGGACACGCTTGATGTCCCAAAAGTCCGGGCAGACTTGCCAGTATCCAGTTACCGGCGGTGTTGCCCTCGAGAATGACCGGACCGTCTTGCGTCACAATAACGTCCCAGTGGATCACGCACAGAGGCGGCAAACCGCCCATTGCCGCCAGGGTCATTTCAACAGCCTGGGAAAACGAAGGCACGTCACGAGACTTCACAGACGGCCCATTCTCCCACAGTCGCTCCATGACGGTGCCAGGCCGGGCCAACAATATGCCCCCAGCCATCCGCCCGGTTGCCAGGTCGATCGGCACAAGGATCTGACCCTCCAGAAAGTGCGAGGGGTTCTTGCCAGGCCGGGCGACCATCAACATGGCCGAGTGGAGAAACGGGTCGCCCTGTGGCGGGCAGGCCGTGACGAGGCGCAGGACGGGCGCGCGGCCGCCTGGGGCCAGGTCGGAAAGCGTGTCGATGCTCATCAACCGGTCCTGGACCAATACCTCGTCGGATTGGGTCAGGCGACTGATCCGGGCCGTCACTGATGCACGGGTGCCGGGATAGCCATTCATGGACCAGACGTCGCTTTCGACGGTCAACGAAAAGGCCCCCCTGCCGCCATGGCCATGCCGGGGCTTCAGAAACAGACCTGGACCCACCGCAGCATCGGCAAGGAGGTCTGAATCGCGATCAGCCTCGAAACTGCGGGCCAGCACACCCCTCATGGCTGGTGTAGGGATCCCGATCGTCGAGAGGTGCTCGGCCAGCTTCAGTTTGTCTGCGAGGAGCCTATGGCCCGCTCGCTGGCCGAGGCCCGAGAACAGGAGCGCCGCAGATCGCGAAGGCAGAGGATGGCGGGAATGGTGCAGGCTACGCCAGACGTGCACGTCGAGAGGCCGTCCACCGCATGCAAGCGCTTCGAGATAAAGCCGAGCTGTACCGGCCGCGCCCAGGCCAATGGCGCGTGAGAACTGCCAGGTATCGATCAAGGCGATCCCTGCCCAGCCGAGCCTGACGGCCGCCCATACCAGCGGCCGCAAGGCTAGGGGAAAAACGGTGTCGCCAGCGCCTTGCATCCCGCCATCGCCATGCTGACAGCCGGCTATCGTGCGGGGTGACCCAGCCAAGGCCGTCCCCCGGGAGTTTCCGGCGCATAGCGTCAAGCACCGACAGTTTCCCCGCCCGGCGCTGCTGATAGGCCATGACAGACGTTTCGGCCTGGCCTGAGCGCCTCGATCATTACCCGAGACGGTCCTATTCGAACGACGCCGTCAGGCCCATGGTCAATATTGTGGCGATACGCCAGTCCGGGATGGCTTCAGGAACCGGCCTTGAGGAAGGAGGTTCCTTCAATGCCCGAGGTACCACCGCCGGTGGTCAGAGCACTGATGTCGGCGTCGGTGATCGAAGGGACTTCCTAAGCATTACGCTCGTCCTTCGCGGCAACGGTCGAGACGCAATCGATGTCGCTATCATGGGTCATGATGCAGAATCCTTCGGGACTGAAATGAAGATGCTGATGTGAGGTCTGACACAGCACGATCGACATTGAAAGTGCCGCACAGCACCACCTGGCTTTGAACCGACGTTGCAAAATCAGGGCAAATGGCGTCAGACGCTGGACATGATCGGCGCATCCTCGACCCCGGCACACCGCTATCACATGTCCGGCCTGAGTGTGCGGTCTGGAATCGTATTGCCGATGCAAACCGATCACCGGCCCGATGCGGCGCCTGTTGATGTGACGATCGAACTGGGAGACGTGCCGGACCGCCTGAACGAGTTCACGCACCGGGGGGCCAACTGGTGGTCCAACGCGGATCATTGCCTGCTGATTCTGCCCGGCATTGGACGGTTCCTAGCGTCCGGCGGGCGACAGCTCACCGTGATGCCCGACCCAGGCATTGCCGTCGACGACCTCGTGGTCTTCATAACGGGCACAGTCATGTCCGCGGTCCTGTATCAACGCGGCGCCTTCCTGCTGCACGCTTCTGCGGTCGTGCACGATGGCCGAGCCTATGTCTTCTGTGGGTCGAGCGGCGCCGGAAAGTCTACTTTGTCGGCCGCACTCGTTCGGGCGGGCTGCGAGTTCCTGTCTGACGATCTTTGTTCTATCCGGCACTCGGCAGACGCCCCTCCCCTGGTCGAAGCCGATGGACGAACGCTGCGTCTTTATGACGATAGCATCAGAACGCTGGGGCTTGCCGATGCCGTCGGTGCCCGGGTCCGACAGCAGATCGAAAAGTTCTATGTCGAACCACCCTCTGGTTCCGGACTCCGCGCCGGCAGCGTTCCTCTGGGAGCGATCTATATGTTGGGCGACGCCAACCCTACTCACCCCGAAGGACTGACCCGACTGCCCCCTCTGGATGCCGCTCAGGCCTTGCTCCGCGAGTCGTATCGGCGCCGCCTGGCCCTGGCCTATTCAGCAAAGGGAGCGCTGGCAGCACGGACCGCGACGCTCTTGAAATATACGGGGGTTTTCGCCTGCCACAGACGGCGAGATCTGAGTCGCCTCGATGAGGGCGTGGACCTGCTGATGTCACACTGGAAAGGCCTGTCCTGAAGGTGGCGCCGAAAATGGCCTCGCTTCCCCCGGGTTTGGTGTGGTTGGCATCCTACCCTAAATCCGGCAACACCTGGATGCGCGTGCTGCTGGCGAACCTGCTGGCCAATGGTGACCGACCCCAGAACATCAACGCCCTTCCCGAAGAGGAGCACCTCATCAGCCGATGGCGTTTCGCTGATGAGACCCTCATCGAACCCGATCTGTTGAGCCAGAAGGAAATGGCTTCGCTTCGGAGAGCGCAGGCCGACTATGTGGCTGCCACCGTCACCAAGGCATTTGTCTGCAAGACGCACGAGAGGTTTGGCGAGGAGGTTCTGGGCCGGAGCGCACGGTGCGCGATCTATCTGGTGCGCGATCCCCGTGACACAGCGATCTCGATGTCCCATCACATGGGCGTGTCACTGGATGAAACGATCACCCGGATGACCGATCCCGCGGCCCATACCGGGACCCCTTTGCAAATCCGGACGAGAATTGGCGACTGGGCAGGTCATGTCGGCGCCTGGACTGACCAGGATGTGCTTCCTGTGCTGACTGTGCGTTACGAGGACCTGCGCACGGACACGGCTGCATCGCTTTCCAGGGTCGTCGCCTTTCTGGGAGGAGAGGCAACCGAGGCCCAGATTCAACGGGCCGTTGGCTATTCGGGACTGGAGGAACTGCAACGCCAGGAGGAAGCCCGCGGATTTCGCGAGCGGCTGGCTCATCAGAAACGCTTTTTCAGAAGCGGCCTTGTCGGAGAGTGGCGAGATGTCCTCACAGAGTCTCAGCTGAGCGTCGTCGAGCAGCACGGGTTGAAGGTCATGAAGCGCTGGGGCTATAGCCGGGCCCTAGACGATCAGGGATGAGACGCATTTGACCAAGGCACCTCGCGGTCCAGACGAGCCCACCCCGATCAGGACCATCCAACGCTCCGCCGATATCTTCCCAACCCAGTTGGACGGCTCTGTTCTGCTGCTGAACGCTGACACCGGCTGCTATCACGGCCTCAACCCCGTGGGGTCCAGGATCTGGGAACTACTGGCGGAGCCGATCGAAGAAACGCGTCTGGTCGCCTGCCTGACATCGGAATTCGCCGTCGAAGCGGACGAATGCGAGCGCCAGGTGAAGGTTTTTATCGAGCAGTTGCGAACTCGCGGCCTGCTTATGACGGCGTGAGCCGATGCGCCTGATCTGCGGCATCCTGAGACTGGATGGCGCGACGGCATCGTCCGAAGATGTGCGAGCCATGGCATCGGCCATGACGGCGCCTGGCCTTTCGCCGGATGTCAGTATTCGCCCGAATGGCCCCGTAGCCTTCGGCGTGCTCGATTTTGCCGGCAGGGGCGGCGGTGTTGAGGAGCGAGACGGCTGGATCGTGGCGGCGGACGCCCGCCTTGACCGAAGCAATCGGTCACCCGCGGATGCGTTTCTCGGTGCCATCCATGAGCACGGGCCTGATTTTCCAGATCGGACCGACGGCGACTACGCGGTGGCTCTATGGGATCGTCGTTCGGCGACCCTGTGGCTGGGCCGGGATTTCATGGGTGTGCGCCCGCTGGCGTGGACCTGTCGCCCCGGAGGGGTACTGGCATTCGCCAGCCTTCCAAAGGGCCTGCATGGTGCCGGCCTTGCCTCGGCATCGATCGATCCGGTCGCCTATGGTCTGAAGTTCGCCCAGCAGTATTTCCGTGGGGGCGACAGCGGGTTCTCTGACATCGCCTACCTTCCAGCTGGCCACAGCCTTGCACTGTCGGTGGGCCGCGACGCTCTTCCCAGGATACATCGCGCCTATTGCCCGGATCGCCGACAGGTCGGGCGGTGGAAAGGCACGGCTCAGCAAGCCGCCGATACCTTGCGGGACCTGCTGGAAGACGCCGTCGCGTCGCGAATGCCGGCCGATGGAAAGGTGGCCTGTCATCTGAGCGGCGGGCTCGACAGTTCCGCCATCACCGTCATGGCGGCTCGGCAGGCGCGGTCCGCTGGAGGTCGCGTCCTCGCGCTCAGCATGACAACGGCCCGTGCAATCGGACCCGAGCGCCTGGATGAGAGACCGCTGATCGCCGCGATCCTCGATCAGGAGCGCGACGTCAGCCATGTCGTTGTGCATGACACCCTGCCGCTGCCAGGTCAGGCCGAGGACATCGACTGGCCAGGCAGTATCGTTCAGGGGGCGGACGATCTGATGATGGCACATGCCGCCGCCTTCGGGGCCCCGCGTTTGCTCAGTGGTGTCGGAGGCGATGAAGGGGCCACCTACAATGGTGCCGGCCTTTATGCGTGTCTTTTTCGCCAGGGGCACCTGCCCACCCTGATACGCGAACTGCCTGCGCGTGCGCAGAGCGACGGCATGTCCGTGTCCGTCGCCATGCGAGAGCGCCTGCTGATGCCGCTCCTGCCTGCCGGCCTGAAACGACGGCTGGGTCGAAAGACCAACGCCGCTGATGCCAGTCATGGGATCGGACGATATCTTGATCCCGAGCTCCGCCGTCTGGTGACAGCGCGCATGATGCCGGTGATACTGCAGTCGAATACAGCCGAAGAGCGGGCTCTGGCGTTCGCCGATCACCACATCCCGTCGCGATGCACCTACTACGCCATAATGGGGGCACGGCACGGCATAGCCCCCTCCTTTCCCCTGCTTGATCGTCGGGTTGTGGATTTCGCCCTGTCTCTACCTCTGCACCTGTTCCTGTCCGACGGCTTCAGCCGCCAGCCGTTTCGGCGGGCAATGCAGGGCATCCTTCCGGACTCTGTACGTCTGGCCCGCGAAAAGGTGGGCCTGGGCGACCAGAGATACACGGACTACGCATCTCACAGGGACGACCTGATCGCCCAGGCGGAGGCGCTGCGCAAAGCCCCATCGGCCACAAGCCAGGTATTCGATCTTGAGGCGATTAGAGCGGGACTGCAACTCCTGCCGCATCCGGACCGCGCGCGACCGGACGGGACCATAGACCGGGAGGCTCTCGCCCCAGGAGTTCGCCCCTGGATACCGCTAATGGCGGTGACATGTCTGATCGCGGCGGGCCGTGGCGACCGTGCGGCGGGCGGAACAAGAGCCGATGACCGCTAGGGACACGCCCTCCTCTCGCTGGGGCCATCAGACCCGTGAGCGGCGCTGGAAACGGCGTGCCAGAGTGTGCGAAGCTACGCTGACCCTGGCGGCCATGGCGTTGACCCTGCGCATCCTGCCTTCGCGTTATGTGACGCGGCACCTTCTGGGCAAGGCGCTTGGAGTCGAAACGCCTCTGGCGGGACCGAGGACCCCTCCCAGCAGCGTAATCGCGGCGACCTCCCGCGCTATCCACCGCGCGGACACCCTTCTGCCCTTCCCGACCTTGTGCCTCGCCCAGGCCATGGCGGGACGCGCCATGCTACGACGACGGGGAGAGACCGTGCGGATTCACCTGTCGGTCAGAATGACAAACAACGGCCAGAACGCCGCTCATGCCTGGCTGACCTGTCATGGTCACGTCGTTGTCGGCCTGGGACGCCCAGGCGACCAAGTCGAAATCGCTCGCTTCGAAAGCGCCGCCTTCCGATAAACGGGGCCGCGACGCGGAGACGAGTTAGCGTTGGACTGACAACACGTTCTGGGAATGCGGAGCGCGTCAGAAAAATTGTCGATTGCCACACCCTGTCTGCTTCGCGGCCCGCGACAGTTTAAGGTGGCGGGCTAGCTCAGTGTAGTCGCGCGTGCGGTCCCGGCTGACGCGTCACCAGACAGGCGAGGCGCGTCAATCCTCATGCGCCCTGCCTCGTCGCGGAAACGACACTACCCGTTTCGGATGTGGCGCACCCCGCCATCGTCGGCTCTAATGGCATCAGCGAACATCAGGTGAGCCGCTTGAGGCCCCGAGTTGGAGAGCCGCAGATGTCTTTGGGCGACCAATTCCGGTGCAGGGCCTTTGGCCTGCTCTGGGATTCCGATCGGCCGCTCGACCAGTTCCTGGCATCGACCGAACCGGGACCGGCCGATGTCACCGTGCGACGCCAGCCCCGCCTTAGGGATCGCCCCGGGGGCACGCCCATCAACAACGGCGAGGTCTTCCCTGATGGTGCCCGCTTTCGCTTCGGCGACGCGACGTTCGACGTCTTCGACGGCGAGCGTGTGGAATGGGCATCGCCGGAAGACGGCGGCGTGCCCGCTGCCTTGTTCGGCACGGTCGTCGCTATCGTTCTGGCATTGCGCGGTCTTGTGCCATTGCACGGGTCAGCCGTGGAAATCGACGGACAGGCCGTGCTTCTTGCGGGCCCATCAGGTGCCGGGAAGTCCACGCTCTGCGAGGCGCTGATACAGAGGGGCGGCCGGCTGGTGTCCGATGATCTGAGCGCGATGAATGCCATGACAGGCGAAGGCGTCCCGACTCTGCTGCCCGGGCGCCCCGCGGTTCGCCTGTTCCCCGACGGAGCGCCGGCCGTCGGCCTGAAGAATCTGTACCCCATGCCGATGGTCGACCTGGCCCGAACCGTACCTCTGCGATCCCTCATTCTGCTCCAGCGAGCGCCGGCACCAGCCGGTCTTGCCGGGGCTAGCGAAGCTCTGATGGCGCAACTCTTTCGCCCCCGCTGGATGCAGGTCCTGCCCCACCAACGAACCCGCACTGCGTCGCTGTTCTACGCGGCACGAACGATTGCGATCTTCAACTTGCCTGGCGCGAGGGATAGACCGGACATCTCGATAGACGAAAAGGCGGATCGGCTGATGTTCGCGGTTTCGAACGTCGGCAGACACGCGCTGAGCTTTGGAGAATGACTGACGCCGTGACGACATTTTCGCTGGAGATCGAACCGCCGCTTCCGCTCGCCAAGGCCCACGAGGTCGACCTGCTGCGCAAGGCCGTGTCGGCCAATCCGTCGTCCATCACTCTCAGGGGGCGGCTGGCCAGCCTGCACTTTATTCAGGATCGGTTCGACGAGGCGATCGACCTCTACCGACAGCTTTGGGACGAAAGCCCTGCCGCCTCTTGGGCGGCCATGCTGGCCGAGTGCCACATCTCCAGAGAGACCCCCGAGGACGATCGCATGGCCGAGCACATGGCGCGTCTGGCCCTGCCGCTCGCGGGCGAACCCTCGCATGAGGCGCAGGTTCTGGCCGTGCTGGGCAAGGCCCTGATCCGGCAGGGACGGCACGAGGAAGGCCGAACGACCCTGATGGCAGCGCTGCAACTGGACCCGTTCAACGCCAATGCCTACAAGCGTCTCGTCGCTCTCGACCTTGCGTCCGGATCGACCGCCTCGGCCCTTGCCACGGCCGAACAACTGATCGGCCGGGGCGTCACGCATTCCCGGGTTCTGGCAGGAAAAATGCTGGCACTTGTGGGACAGGGTCGGTTCGACGAGGCTCGCAAGGTCGTCGACCTGGACCGCTTCCTGTATCGCGGACACTTGGCCGCTCCGGCCGGGTGGTCGGACCTCGCGTCGCTGAATCGTGATGTGAGAAGCGAGCTTGAGCGGCACCCTGACATTCGCTTTGATCGGCATGGCACGGCGTCAAGCAAGACGTGGCGTGTCGACCAACCTGCGTTTGCCTCCTCCGTGGCGATCCCCGCACTCCAGGCCCTGATCCGCGAGGCCGTGATCGACCATGTGCGGTATCTGGATCAGGAAGAGTCCGTCTGGGTGCAGGGTCGGCCGGATCGGGCAATCCTGCACAACTGGTGTGTAATCACAGACGGCGATGGATACGAGGAATGGCACGTCCACCAGCATGGGTGGATGAGCGGCGTCTACTATGTCGATGTTCCGGACGGAATCACCCTGGGCACCGGCCCCGGCGGTTGCATTGTCTTCGGTCTTCCCGAGAACCTGGTCGGTGAGGCTGCGGCACGGGACTTTGGTCAGACCCTGGTCCGCCCGAAATCCGGTCTGATGATGCTGTTCCCGTCGCACACCTATCACAGAACCTTCCCCCATCTCGGGACGGGTCGCCGAATCTGCTTGGCCTTTGACATTCTGCGTGGCTGAGCGGCGCGCAATGCTCTGCACCGCCTTCGGCCTATATTTCCGCACCGAATGCGCCCTTCCCGGTGGCATGCCCGCGCGAGAGGGCGTGACCCCGGACGTCGAGATTGTGTTTGGTGTTCCCCGCCCTTGGGCCGAGACCGTCGCCTGGGGGCCCTATCGGGTTCGGGACGCCGACCTGTTCGAGTTCGTCATGCCGGACGTCGCGCGCTACACCATCGTTGATCGGAACAGGGTGATCATCACACCCGTGGATGGCGCTGACGTTGCCCCGATCGGTGAAATGCTGGTGGCTACGGTGCTCCCCAGCCTGCTCTGGGCAAGGGGAGAGGTCGTCCTGCATGCCTCGGCAATCGCGAGGCAAGACCGGGATGTCGGCCTGCTGTTCATGGGGGCTTCGGGCTCTGGCAAGTCGACACGGCTGCAGCGGGCCGTGGGACGAGGTGCCCGCGCAATCGCCGATGATTCCGTGCGACTTCACATCCGGGACGGCGCTGTGATCGCCAGCGGGCTACCGGGCGGATTTTTTGCCAGGCCCCACGACATGACGGACCGCCGCACACTCATCCCTGTGCCACTGAACCAGCAGCTTGAAGAATTTCCCGTCAGGACGGTTCTCATGCTTGAGATGGATGCCAAGGCCGCACGCAGGCTGACAGGCCTCGAAGCGCTCGCCGGCCTCCTTCGCCACCGGCATCGGCCGAGAATTCTAAAGTTGCTCGGGACCGAAGCAAACTTTATCGGAACCATCGGGGAAATCGCGACCCGGCTCCGGGCTGTCACCGTCGGTGCCCGCAAGGATTCCCTGTGCGCGTATTGAGTGGAGAGTGTGAGGGATGCCCACCTGGAAGCGGTGTGAGGACTGGGTCGGCACTGAGGTGGAAGACCACCTGATCATGCTGCACCTCGAGAGCGGGCGCTACGTCGCCTTGAATGACACGGCCGCTGAAGCCTGGCGCTTGCTTGAGGCTCCGCGCGACGAAGCTTGGCTGGTTGAGGCCATGACAGCAGTCTTTTCAGTTGCGCCAGAACACTGTAAGGAATCAATCTCCAAGCTCTTGGACCAAATGGATAGACTTGAGCTCGTTGAACGCTCTGCCTGATGCGGCGGATTGATTCTTCTCTTTGTCGATAGAGGTAGTCAAATGACCGAAGTCAATTCCGCCACCACGAACGGCCAGCGCGAATGGATCGAGCCGGAAGTCTCGGAACTAGCCGTGCCGGAAACCGCCGGCTTCCCGGGTGTAGGCGGCGACGGCGGTGTCCACGCGGACTGCACGCAATCCTGATCATCAGCTGTCCGCGCCCTGATCTCTCCACCAGCCGAAGAATTGGGCTGCGTTAGCTGTTGCCTGGATTCTGAATAGCATCGGGGTGTTGAACGGTCTGCCGTTAGCGAGATCCGCCAGCGCCTGATCAAGCCATTCCAGATCAAGCCATTCACCCGCTCCCGCCTCGCGTTGGGCTCTCAGCCTTTCGCGGGCGGTTGGGGCCTGCGTCTGCAGAAGAAGTGGATAGGTTGGCGAAAAAGCCATTTTCGACGTCCTTGAGACGATTGTGTCCGGCAGACGTCCTCTCAGGATGGCCCGTCCGATAGCCCGGGGTACGCCGTTGTGCCGCGCGAATTCGGCCGGTAGTGACGCGAACAGGGCTAACAATTCGCGATGCCGGAACGGCATCGCATACCGTACGGCGGCATCCCCCATGATCGTCGGCGGAACTGCGCTCTTTTCCCAGCCAGTCGCGTAGCCAAAAGAGTTTGTGGCATCCAGCTTCCTGCGAGGCGGCTCTTGTTCCCTCGTCCCCAATCCCGGGTTCTGCCGCAGAAGGTCCGCCGCAAGACAAACGTGGAACGAACTGGCGCTGCCTCGAAAGTCCAAGTGAGAAGCCGCCAGCCTCATCCCCAGCTCGCGCATCAGTCGACGCCGCCAAGAGGTATTTCCGGAATGCCCATGACCCAGGTGGGTCACCGTCAACTCGCCGTATCCGCCATCGAACAGAACGGAGGCCCCCCGCTCAATGGCCGCCTGCTCAAGAGCCTCATAGAGGTAATGTCGGGGGGAGAGGATCGGGCGCTCCCGACTGGCCAGCATCCGTGAGGTCGGGGCATAGACATCAACGTCCGGCCCGGGCCTCACAGGCACCATTGGGAATCCCAAATGATCAGCGACGATAGAGGCCCAGCCGGTCTCATCGGGAATATCGCTCCCCTCAGGTGCCGCTGATGTCAAAAAGCTGAGACACTGCCGTGGTCCGCGCTCCTCGGACGCAATCCAGGCGATGAGACTGGAATCGAGCCCCCCGCTGAGCATGAAGGCGGCGTCACGCCCGTCCGCCAGTCGACGCCTTACGATCTTTCGAAGCAGAACCTCGATCTCGTGCACGGCCTCGTCGAAGGAAATCGTGCGAACCTCTGGAGTGACCGGCGCGGCCAGCGTCGCCGTCACGCCGCCGTCGGACCGGAGCGTCGTCTGGCTTCCCGGCATCAGCCGCTGAACGCCCCGGACAAAGGTGCGATTGCCGAGTGACTCGGCCAGCGGATACCGTCCCATCGTTCGCACCAGGGCATCCGGGTCAAGATCGCCATCAACCCCGTCCAGCTTCGCCAGCCGCACCAGTTGAGGGCTAATCGCCACCTGTCCGTTTGAAACCGCAAAGTAGCAATCGTCCCGACGGCACTCCGACATAAGCAGGACGAGGGTCCGCGTTCGCGCATTCCATCGAAGAAGGGTCCATTCACCCCCCAGCTCCCGCGCGGCCTCGAGGCCCCAGCGATCCTGTGCGGCACCGGCGATTTCAGCATGGCTCGCGTCCGCAGCCAGACCCAGACGTTGGCGCATCTCCCGAGGCTCGTCGACATGCCCGAGAAAAAGGTCGGTGCACGGGCCGTCATCGTGACGCGACGCGGCGTGCGGGTGGGGGTCAGACGCAAGGGCTGCGAAACTGCCTGCGCTGTCAGGTTGGCGCGGAAAACTCGAGAACAGAACCCCGACGTGACGCCGGTCCAAAGGCGAGCCATCCAGTGAGGCAAGGGCGTAGAGACCGTTCTTCATCCGAGAAACCAGCCTGTGAAAACCTGACGCGGCCCTCCTGCGACAAGGGGATGAACGCGATGCTCGCAACGCGAAGAGACTTCAAACACCAGCGCCGTTCCCGCCGCGTCGTGGCGAAACTGTATGAGGGGCTCCTTGCCCGGCCGCGCCCTCATTTCGAACAGGCCACCTTCATAAGCGTTGCTCCCCAGACCGATAGTGATGCCGAGACGCCGCCCCTTTCCGTTCAAATCGTCGTGCCAGGCCAGTTCGTCTCCTGGTCTTGGCCAGGTCCGCACCACCCGTCCCTCCACGTCAGTAATGGGCGCGCACCCGGTGACCGCTTCCAGCCAGCGATACAGAAGAGGTCGCCGCAGCATGAGAAGCACTGCGGTGCCGGCCAGCGGAGGGCGCTCGATTTCTCTGTGGCCGAGGCCCTCGACCGTATTCGATGCGAAGACAGCGCGCTCACACAGCCCCATGATGGACGTCAGAAGCCGCCGATCGAGAGCATCGGGCCACACCTGGGACCGGGAAATGGCGAACGCCGCACGCGCTGCGTCTATGGGCGGAAGAACAGTCTCGAAGGGGCCCAGGCGCGGTGTGGTCAAGGCCGTTGAGGTCATGGTGCTTGCAGAACGCCCCGACAATTGGTTTGAAATCGGGCCGACGCTGCCCCGACAGACTCGCTTCTATCGTGGCGAGGCGGGCTGGCACAGTGACGCACGCAGGAGAACACGTCATCGCGAGGGATCGCCAACTCGCGCTGGCGCTTGCAAGGCGCGCCTACGCCGCAGGTCAGATACGGCTCGTTACACGGGATTTGAGCGGTTGCGATTACATTGTCTCGACCCGTAGGGGCCTGCTCGCCGCCGGTGCGGCAGGCTGGAGACGTGTCGCCCATGGTCAGTATTTCGGACTGACGCTAGATGGAAACGACATCCTGGCATTCGAAGCCTGTGACCGGCCTCGCTTTCCCACTCGTATGGGCCGGATCGTCCGTCTGTGTGTGCAGGATGCCCGGATCGTGGACACCGCAGTCTTTGTGGACGGCCTCGACAACGGTTGTCACCAGATCGACCTGATTGGCGACACCCTGATCGTCGTCGATACCTATCGTCAGCGCATCCTGGAGATTGCTCCCGATGCCAAGACAAAGGAATTCCAGCCCTTCCCCTTCATCCGGGAGCGGCCCGGCACGGCGGATTATGTCCATTTCAACTCGGTTTTGGGCAGCGGCGACCGACGCCTCCTGGTCCTCCATAATGACTATAATCGGACAGGTCGGACCAGCGAGATAGCCCTGCTGGATGCGTCATGGAATGTCGTCGAGCGGAGGGCGATGGCGGGCACCGGATGTCACAACCTGGCGCTGCTTGAGGACGGTTCCATTCTGTCCTGCGGCTCACTGGAGGGCACCCTGATAAACTCGGCCGGCATGCAGGCGAAGGTTTCGAACCTGATGACGCGCGGACTGGCCGTCGGTCAGGATGTTATCGCGGTGGGTGGATCGACCTTTTCCGAAAGGGAAGATCGAGACAGCGAGCCGGGTGTCCTTCACCTGCTGGATCGACAGTTTCGACTGCTTTCGAGCCTGCCCCTGCCCTCGCCTCCGACCGAAATTCGTAGGCTAGACGGAAACGACTTGTCCCTGTCCCGTCATGCAGAAGCTCTTGGTCTCATGCTTTCATGGCCATAGCTCACCTGTTCGAACGCATGACACTCTGGTAGGCCCAACGAAACGGGAGGATCGCGTCTGGGCTGGCTATTGCGTTTTTGGCGTTGGCCCTTGGGGCTCAAGCTCTTCACGCCCGTGGCGTGGGCCCTAATCGGTGTGGCCTCGGGCCTGCTGTCCGTCGTCCCTTTTCGGCGGCTCGCCCCTCTGATGGGGCATAATCTCGGGGCGGCGGCGCTGTTGCCAATCGCAGATGCAGGCCGACTGCGACGCGCCCGGCTGATTGGCCGTGCGGTCACTACGGCCGCCAGGTTCGCACCCTTCCGCGCGGACTGCTTGCCCCAAGCCATGGCCGCGGTCGCGCTTTGCCGCACCTTCAGCGTCCCCTATACCGCATTCCTTGGTGCCTCGATGTCGACGCCGGACAAGCCGGGTGAGCTCGCAGCCCACGCCTGGGTTCGGTGTGGGCCCGTGTCCATCACCGGCGGCACCGGCAATTTTCACAGGTTCGGCGTCGTGGCCTGCTTCATCGCCCCTAAAATTGGGACCGACGTCCTAGGCTCACGTGCCTGAGTGCTGAGGAGCGGGCGGGGCTGGACTGATCGCACCGCCACACACTTCGGCCAGCGGTCGGATTGCAGGAGCGGTTTAGCTGGACCGACGCTCACTGACCGCCGACGTCGCGACGACGATCTTCACCCAGATTCACCCAGGTGGAGACACCGCCGACGACGACGATGAAGATGGAGAAGGCCGCGCAAACGGCAACGACAACGGGAATGGCTTCTGCAGGCATGGTGGAGATCCTCTGGTTTTGCTTATGATTTGCCAAACCAGGAGCGGCAGCATTGACGAGGATCAAAGACGCTGCCGCTCCACCCGATTTGGACGGCCTGAGGGCAACCGTCAGAACTTGCGGCCGACGCCGAGCGATACGACCCAGGGATCCAGGTCCACGTCACTGACCAACGCCCCACCGTTGATGTCGGCGTCGGTGCTGAACCAGACCTTCTTGACGTCGAGGTTCAAGCTCCAGGGACCGACCAGGCCGATGTCCGCGCCGGCCTGAAGAGCAGCGCCGACGCCGTTGTCGAGGTCGACGGTGAAGCCGTTCTGGTCCTCACCCGAGTAGAAGATCATCGCATTGATGCCGGCACCGACGTAGGGGCTGAACCGCCCTTCGGTCAGCGGGCGCCACTGGACGGTGACCACCGGTGGAAGCACCCAGGTTTCATGGACCACAACGTCGGTGGCCCCGCCCCGAGCCCGCACCTCGTGCTTCGTCGTCCCCACAATGGCCTCGACAGCGATGTGGTCGGTCAGGAAGTAGGTGAAGCCCAGTGTCGGCATCACGTCGTCGGAGACATCGACGTCCAGACCGGTGTCGGCACCTGCTGCGGTAAAGATCCCGGCCTCCGTCGTCGGCGCCACGCTGGTGACGCGGCCGGTCACGACCCAGTCCCCCGCGCGCGGCGGCACCCAGGCCGCGTTCGTCTGTGCATCTGCCGCGCCCGCCAGTCCGGCGGCTGCGACGGCGGTCAGGATGAAGGTCTTGAAGTTCATGCCCTGAATTCCCGGCGGCGGGAATCGCCCCATGCGCCCCGACCGTCAGAAGCTTTTTGCGCCCCTCATCTCCGAAGCGCTTTGACGCACCTCAAACCGGCCCGTTCGGAGCAAAATCATTGGTCAGATGACCCGCGCATGCCGGGGCGTGGTCGAAGGGACCGCCGGATCGAAGGCGGCGGCGACGGCCCGCAGGAACGGCCGACCGCGCCCGGTCACCTCGACGAGACCTCCGCGGTGAGAGACCAGCCCGTCGGCCGACAGCCGGGCCAAGGTGGGGGCGGCGAAGTCGAGTTGCCCCGCCAATGGGACGCCCAGGTCCGCCGCCACGGCGTCGACGTCGACGCGGAAGTCGCACATCAGCCGTTCAATGACCGCGGCTATCAGACGGTCGCGTTGGCTCAGGCGGATACCGCGAACGACCGGTGACAGACCCGCGCCCACAGCCGCGCGCCAGTCTCGCTCTACAGCCACGTTCTGAACGTACAGGTCCGGGGTCCGCGAGATTGACGAGGCACCCAGACCGATCAGAACCTCGCAGGCGTCGGTCACATAGCCCTGGAAGTTGCGTCTCAGGCGTCCCGCCCGCGCGGCGGCAGCAAGATCGTCATGGGGCAAGGCGAAATGGTCCAGCCCGACCGCCTCGTAGCCTGCCGCTACCAGGAGATCGTGCGCCGCCCGGCTCATCGCGAAACGGTCGGCGGGCCCGGCAAGCTCGGCGGCGTCGATCAGCTTCTGGTGCGGCTTCATCCATGGCACGTGAGCGTAGCCGAACAGAGCCAGCCGCTCAGGCCGGAGCGTCAGCACCTGCTGCAAGGTCGCCTCGACCTCGACCACCCCCTGTCGCGGCAGGCCGTACATCAGATCGAGATTCAGAGAAAAGATGCCGGCGCGGCGAAGGCTCTGGGCCGCGCCGATGATGGTCTCGAAAGCCTCCGGCCGGTTCACCGCCGCCTGCACCTCCGGCGACAGGTCCTGCACCCCCAGCGAGGCGCGGGTCAGTCCCAGATCGCCGGCGGCTGCGACCCATGCCGGGGTCAGTGTCTCGGGGTCCAGCTCCGCTGCGAACTCCGTCAGGGTCCCGAAGTCGAACCGGTCCGCCAGGCCCTCGACCAAGCGGCGAAGATCGTCGGGCGCGAGCATGTTCGGCGTGCCGCCCCCCAGATGCAGACGGTCGATCCGAAGCCGCGTGCCGACGTTTTCGGCGACGAGATCGGCCTCTCG
This sequence comes from Brevundimonas vitisensis, assembly GCF_016656965.1. NCBI lineage: Bacteria > Pseudomonadati > Pseudomonadota > Alphaproteobacteria > Caulobacterales > Caulobacteraceae > Brevundimonas > Brevundimonas vitis. Next base: position 2,947,768 of record NZ_CP067977.1, on the reverse strand, counting down.
CAGCAGCAGGTCGACGTAGCTGGAGATCGTCTCTGCCCGGTTCACAGCGCGGGTGTTGCAGCCGCAGTACCAGCACAGGCGCTTGCAGAACGGCAGGTGCACATAGAGCGAAGCGGGCCCATGCTCCGCAGCCCCGCCCAGTGCCTCGGCCCAGTCCGCCGCGCCGACGGCGGGACCGAAGGCCGCCGCCGTCGGATAGCTGGTGTAGCGCGGGGCGTGTCCGTCCCAGCGGGCAATAAGCTGGGCTTCAGACGGCGTCATGGTCGACTGGCCACGGGTTGGAGGCACCGTCGTCGCCCTCGTCGAACAGTTGAAACTCGTGCCAGAGACCGTTCAGCACCCCGAACAGCACCGCCAAGCCAAGGCCCAGGATCCAGGCGAAATACCACATGTCAGGTCTCCTCAGGCGCGGGTCAGTAAAGGTCAGGGTTGGTCTTGAGTTCAGCCGTCGAGCTGCGTCCCCACAGCACCCGGTAGACCCAGGCGGTGTACGCCAGCACGATCGGCAGGAAGACGATCGTCACTCCCAGCATGATGAAGAGGGTCAGGTGGCTGGAAGAGGCGTTCCAGACGGTCAGGCTGGATTGCGGATCGATCGAGCTGGGCAGGATGAAGGGAAACATCGACAGGCCGACGGTGGCGATGATGCCGGCCGCCGCCATCGACGACCCCGACAGCGCCAGCGGTGCCCGCCGCACCCAAAGTCCGAGCAGGGCGCAAAGGCTGCCTGCAAAGCCGAGCAGGGGCGCGGCCATCATCCACGGATAGCGGCTGTAGTTGCTCACCCAGGCGCCGGACTGCGCCTCGACCGTCGTGCGCAGGGGGTTTGACGCGCCGGCCATATCGACCGCGCCGGTCACGGCGAAGCCCATGCCCGACCACGTCACGAAGGCCCCTCCGACAGCAAACAGGACCAGAGCAGCCAGGGCGGCAATGATGCCGAAGTTTCGGGCCCGCACCTGGACCGGCCCCAGCTCGGCCTTCACGCTGATCCATGCAGCGCCGTGCAGCACCAGCATGGCCACCGACAACAGCCCGCAGGTCAGGCTAAACGGAGTGAAGAGGCCAAACAGCGTGCCTTCGTAGACGGATCGCAAATCCGTATCGAGGCGGAATGGCGCACCCAGCAGGACATTGCCAACAGCCACGCCGAACACCAGCGCCGGAACCAGACCGCCGACGAACAGAGCCCAGTCCCATGCCTGCCGCCAGGCCTTCGATGGGCGTTTCGAACGGTACTTGAAGGCCACGGGCCGCAGGATCAGCGCGGCGAGCACCAGAAACATGGCCAGATAGAAGCCGGAGAAGCTGACGGCATAGACAAAAGGCCAGGCTGCGAAGATCGCGCCACCACCGAGGATGAACCAGACCTGGTTGCCCTCCCAGGTCGCGCCGACCGTGTTGATGACCATGCGGCGCTCTTCATCCGTCTTCGCGACAAAGGGCAGCAGGGCACCGACGCCCAGATCGAAACCGTCGGTGAGCGCGAAGCCGATCAGCAGCACGCCCAGAAGCGCCCACCAGATCAGTCTCAGCGTGCCGTAGTCGAGGGGAAGTTCCATGGAGGAGAATCCTTTGCGAACAGGGTCAGATCAGGGCCGTCACGGCATGGGCGGGGGGCACATCGGTCGCGGGCCCGGCACCAAAGGCCTCCTGCTCGGCGAACGGTCCCTTCTTGATGAGGTGCAGCAGCAGGCCGACCTCGATCACTGCCAACACGCCGTAGAAGAGGGTGAAGCCGATGATGGTCGTCCACAGCTGCGGAACAGTCAGGCTGGACGCGCCCAGGAAGGTTGGCAGCACGCCTTCCACCGCCCAGGGCTGCCGCCCCACCTCGGCCACCACCCAGCCGAACTCCGCAGCCAGCCACGGCAGCGGGATAGCCAACACGGCCAACCGCAGGAACCACTTCGTCTCGTGCCGCCGCAGGGTGCAGAGCACAAAGGCGGTCGCGAACAGGGCGATCATGGCAAAGCCGATGCCGGCCATGATCCGGAACGACCAGAACATCAGCGGCACATTGGGCACCGTGCTCCACGCCGCGGCGCGGACCTGATCTGCCGTCGCCTGGCGCGGATCGGCAACGAAGCGCTTCAGCAGCAGGCCATAGCCGAGATCATTACGGTGGAGTTCGAACACCCCCCGAGCGGCAACGTCCGCCGGGTCGACCTTCAGGCGCTCCAGCGCGCCATAGGCTACCACCCCGGATTCGATCCGGTCCTCGGCGACGGCAACCAGCTCAAGGATGCCGGAGACCTGCCCATCAAGGCTCCGGGTGGAGATCAGGCCGAGGACCCAGGGGACCTTCACCTCATAATGGGTCTGCCGGTCCTTGAGGCTGGGCAGGCCGAACAGGGTCAGGCCCGCCGGTGCCGCCTCGGTGCGCCACATGGCCTCCAGCGCCGCCAGCTTCATTTTCTGGTTGTCGGTCAGGGCGTAGCCGCTTTCATCGCCGAGCACGACGACCGACAGCGAGGCCGCGAGGCCGAAGGCGGCAGCCACTGTCATCGAGCGGCGGGCGAAGCCCTTGTGCTTGCCCTTCAGCAGATAGAAGGCCGAGACGCCGAGCACGAAGACGGCGGCGATGACATACCCCGCAGACACGGTGTGCACGAACTTGGCCTGGGCCACCGGATTGAACAGCACCGCCATGAAGTCGGTCACCTCCATCCGCATCGTTTCGGGATTGAAGGTCGCGCCGACGGGATTCTGCATCCAGCCGTTGGCGATCAGGATCCACAGGGCCGAGAGATTGGTGCCCAGCGCCACGAGGAAGGTCACGAACAGGTGGGTGACCGGCTTCAGCTTGTTCCAGCCGAAGAACATCAGGCCGACAAAGGTCGCCTCGAGGAAGAAGGCCATCAGCCCCTCGATGGCCAGCGGTGCCCCGAAGATGTCGCCGACGTAGTGGCTGTAATAGCTCCAGTTCATCCCGAACTGGAATTCCATGGTGATGCCTGTCGCGACGCCGAGCACGAAGTTGACGCCGAACAGGGCTCCCCAGAATTTCGTGATCGTCCGCCAGATCGGCCGCCGTGTCATCACATAGATCGACTCCATGATGACCAGCATGAACGACAGGCCGAGTGTCAGCGGCACGAATAGGAAGTGATAGAGCGCCGTCAGCGCGAACTGCAGGCGGGACAGGTCGACGACCGCGAGGTCGATCATGGGGGTGCCTCCTGGGTGCCGGCCCCGACGACCGGCTTCCCGTCTGCGGTAGGTGCCACCGGGCCGGAACTCATTGATCCTGATCAAAGGCGCCCGCGGCTCCGGCGGCCTAGGCTGCGGTCATGTCCACCTCTCTGCTCGCCGCCGAAGATCCGCGCCACGCCCGCGCATGGCTGAGGCAGCAGGGGCGACCGGCGCGAACCTCCCTTCTGCGGGCCGCCGCCCTGACCGTGCTCGACGCCGTCCCCGCCGTCGGCTTCGCCGCAGGACTGGCCTGGGCGATCTCCAGCTTCGATCGGGGCCCCACGGCCATGGCTCCGGGCCTGGCCCTGGCGCTGGTCTCGCTTGGAACGCGCGGCCTTCTCGCGGGTCACGCGCTGATGGCGGGTGGTCGCGCTGCGGGGGAGGTGAAGGCTTCGGTGCGGGCCAGCGTCCTGGAGTCGCTGTTCCGTGGTCGACCTGTGCCTCTGGCCACGGCGATGGAGGGCGTCGAAGCGCTGGACGGGCGCTACGCCCGGTTTGAACCGGCCCGCGTCTCGGCCTCGGTGACCCCTCTGCTGATGATCGGGGTAACGGCCGTGGCCAGTCCGGTCGCGTCGGGCATTCTGCTCTTCACCCTGATCCCGTTCGCACTGGGCATGGCGCTGGCCGGTGCCGCGGCGGCGGGCGAGAGCCGCCGGCAGTTCGCCGCTCTGTCACGGCTGTCCGGCCTTTTCATCGACCGCGTCCGCGCCCTGCCCGCAGTGCTGGCCTTCCAGGCCGAGGCGCGGGTCGCCCGCGACGTCGCCGTCGCTTCGGACGAGCTGCAGCGGCGCACCGCCCGCGTGCTCCGCGTCGCCTTCGCCTCTTCGGCGGTGCTGGAGTTCTTTTCGGCACTGTCGGTGGCGCTGGTGGCCCTCTATTGCGGCTTCAACCTGCTGCGGCTGCTGCCTTTCCCCGTTCCCGAGACGCTGGACCTGGGGCGCGCCTTCTTCGTTCTGGCGCTCGCGCCCGAGGTCTACGCCCCCTTGCGCCGCCTCGCCGCCGCCTACCACGACCGTCAGGCCGCCGAAGCGGCCCAGCACGCGCTGGAACACGCTCTGCCCGCCGCCTCTCTCGAGCCGGCAGGTGCTCAGACGGCGCTGGGGGAGAGGCCACCTGCCCTGCATTTCGAAGCGGTCACCGTGCGCTACGGCTCTTCTCCCCCGGCGGTCGTCGGCTTCGATCTGGAGATCCGCCCGGGACAGACCGTGGTGCTGACCGGGGCCAGCGGGTCCGGCAAGAGCAGCCTGCTTCACGCCCTGTTGGGCCTCGCGCCCGTGACCGAGGGGCGAATCCTCGTCGACGGACGCCCTCTGTCCGAACTCGATGCCCTGGCTGGATCGGTCGCCTGGGCCAGCCAGGCTCCGGTCATCCTGCCGGGGACGCTGGGCGACAACATCGCCGTGGCCGACCGCGCCGCCTGCCGTCGCCGCCTCATGGCCGCCGCCGCCGCTGCCGGGCTGAGCGGAAACCTTGATCGCCTGTTGGACGAACGGGGCGGCGGCCTGTCGGGGGGCGAGATCCGTCGGCTTGGCCTCGCCCGCGCCCTGCTGAAGGCGGCACCATTGCTGCTGCTGGACGAACCCACCGCAGACCTCGACCGCGATTCCGAACGCGCCCTGATCGATGTGATCCGGCGGGCAGCGGCGGGGCGTACGACCCTGATCGCGACGCATTCCGCCGCGGTGGCGGCGATCGCCGACCGTGTGGTGCGCCTGTGACCGGGGTCTCACCCGTGCGGAAACTCGTCGAGGCCGAGATCGCCCGCGAAGGCCTCCGGCTTCGGATCGCTGCGGCTGGCGGAGCCGTGGTGGCGATGGCCGCCGTCGCTCTACTGGGCCTGTCGGGCTGGTTCATCACCGGCGCGGCCCTCGCTGGGGCCGCCGGTGCCGGCGCGGTGGCGACGTTCAACTATCTGACGCCCAGCGCCACCATCCGCCTGTTCGCCATCCTGCGGACCGTCTCGCGATACCTTGAGCGGGTCGCGGGTCACGAGGCCGCCCTCGCCGCTCTGTCCCGGCTGCGTCCTGCCCTGTTCCGGGCCCTGGCCAAGTCGCCGCCGCAGACGGCCCTGGCCCTGTCCGCCGGCGAGGCGTCCGCCCGCCTCGTCGAAGACGTCGACGCCATCCAGACCCTGTTCATTCGTCGCTCCGCGCCCTTCGCCCTCGGTGCCGGGGCGGCGGTGTCGGTGGGGTTGGCCGCCCTCACCCACCCCTTTTGCGCTGTCGTGATCGCTACGGTCATGGCCCTGTCGGTCCGGGGCGGTCTCAGTATCGCCCGCCGCCATGCAGAGCCCGCAGGACGCGCGACGCAAACCGCGCTGGGGCGGCTGAAAGACGTGTCGTCAAGCCTCGCCGCAGCGGTCCCGGAACTGCGCGCCTATGGTCTCGAGGCCTGGGCAGAAGCCTCGGTCGCGCAGGAGGCCGACGCGTTGGAACGTGCACGGCACGGCGTGCGTGTCGCAGAGGGGCAGATGCAGGCCTGGCAGTCGGCCTGCCTCGCCGTGGGCACCGTCGGCGCCCTGGCCACGGCGGTTCTGGGCGGCGCGACGTCGCCGATGGCCGCGCTCGCCGCCCTCGTCGCGGTGACGGGCGTAGAGGCCACGGGCGGCCTCGTTCAGGCCCTGCTGCAGAGCGGTTCCGCCCGGGCGGCCCTCGACCGCCTCGACGAACTGCCGGTCCAGGACGAGGACGTGGTGGGAAGAGGCAAGCCCGTGGGTGCGCGCGTGGGCGTCGCGGGTCTGGACCTCGACCTCGTTCCGCCTATGCGCCTCGGCCTCGCCCGGGTCTCGGGATGCGGAAAGACGTCCCTGCTAGAGCGGCTCATGCGGCTGCGCCCTCCCTTGCCGGGCGAGCTCCGGCTGGGAGGAGCCCCGGTCGAGGCCGCGGACACCGACATGGTGCGCGACCGCTTCGCCTATGCCGCCCAGAAGGTGAGCCTGCTGGACGGCTCCGTGCGCCAGAACCTCGCCCTGGCCCGCGCCGAAGCAACCGAAGCGGAGATGTGGTCCGCGCTGGAAGACGCCGTCCTGGCCGCCCGCGTGCGCGAGTCGGGACAGGGGCTGGACATGCCCATCGGATCCGGCGGCGACCGTCTGTCCGGCGGCGAGCGACGCCGGCTGTCGCTGGCGCGGGCCTACCTGCGCCCGGCGTCTTGGCTGGTCCTGGACGAGCCGACCGAGGGGCTCGACGCCGCTACGGAAGAGCAGGTTCTGCGGCGTCTGGACGCCCGTCTCCGAGCGACCGGGCAAGGCCTCATCATGGTCAGCCACCGTGCGGCCGGTCTGACTCTCTGCGACCGCGTCGTCCTGGTTGAAGGCCAGGACACATCCGGCGCGCTCCGCTTGCGCCTGCGCGGTGGCCAGCGCGAGCTGGCCTAAATCTCGCCCTCGGCCATGGCACGCAATTGCTCCGGTCGTTCGAGACTGAGCTCGTTCAGCGACAGCAGCCGGATGACGCCCTGCGTCTTCAGCTTCGTCAGCACGCGGCTGACCGTCTCGATGGTAAGGCCCAGATAGTCAGCGATCTCGCCGCGAGTCATCGGCAGGCGAACCCGCCCTTCTGCATTGGGGCGCAAGGGGTCCTGCGACGGCAGGTCCAGCAGGAAGGACGCCAGACGCTCGTGCGCAGTCTTACGGCCCAGAAGCAGCATCTGGCTCTGTGCCGCCGCCAGCTCGTGCCGGGCCCGGTCCAGCAGGGCCCGTTCCAGAGAGGGGCTGTCGTGGACCAGCGCCTGATAGGCCGTCCGCCGGAAGCGGCACGCGGTCGACGGCTCGATCGCCTCCGCCGTGAACAGGTGCCGGTCGCCGCTGGCCAGGCCCAGAAAGTCGCCGGCGAAAAGGAAGCCGGTGATCTGGCGGCGCCCATCGGACAGCAACTTGTATACCCGCACCGATCCCGAAGTGATGTTGAACAGATAGTCGGCCGGGTCGCCTTCGTGGGCCAGAGGCTGTCCGGGCGCGAAGGCCGTCGCTTCCGCCAGCGCGTCCAGTTTCGCCAGATCGGCCGGCCCCAGCGAACCGCAGACGGAAAACGCCCGCGCGCCGCAGGTCTCGCAGGCCGTCTCGCTGCGACGGGCCGCGCAGCCGGCGGGCAGGCTCTTGATTTCGATCATGGCGACCCTCGAGGCGCGTCAGATTAGGCGCTGGCGCGGGACCGCCAACTGTCTCAGAGCGCGTCCAGATAAGCAATGAGGTCGCCGATCTCGTCCGGCTCGAACATGAACTCGGGCATTGCCGGATGCGCCGTGACGACCCCCTCCGCCAGAGCTTCCTGCAGCGCCATGGGAGGATACCTTTCGGCCAGGCCGCGGAACGGCGGTGCCCGTCTCATCGGGCTGTCGTCGAAGCGGCCCGTCGCATGACAGCCGCCGCAGCGCGCCTGCGCAATCACCGCGCCGCGCGCGGCCGAAGGCCCGCCATTCGGGGCCACCGAATGATCGGGAATGTCCGCGCAAGCCGCCGCGAACCACGCAGCGAACAGGATCAGGGGTGGCTTCCTCATGTCCGGGCTCCTCCAGTGGCGAGCCTGGGCCGGTTATCCGGCGCGCGCTTTGATCCGCGTCAAGGCGCGTCGCGCGATGCTTGGTCAGGACTGTCGCTGTAGACGATGGAGGCCGATGTGGAACTCAAGACCCTTTTGGTGGCCGTCGACGCCGACGCTGCCAGCGACGCGCGTCTAGGGATGGCCTGCCGCATGGCGAAGGCGCTGGAGGCCCGGCTCATCGGCGTGGGAGCGGGCGAGACGATCCCGACCACGCTGGCCGATCCCTATCTGGGAGGCGGCCTGTTCACGGGCACGCTGGAGACCTTCCGCGATCTGGTCAACGAGGAGCTGGAAACCCTCAGGTCACGCTTTGAGGTGGCCGCAGCCGCGCATGACATTGAGGCGATCTGGCGCGGACGTCCCGGCGCTCCCGTCGATGTCGTGGTCGAGGAGGCGGCCTGCGCGGACTTGGTTCTTGCGGGGCGCCGCAACCCGCTTTGCGACGCCCGGGCAGCGGACCCCGGTGATCTGATCGTGCGGGTGGGTCGGCCGGTCCTGGTGGTGCCGCCGGTCCCGTCCGGAGAGGTGATCGGCGGCCGCGCACTTGTCGCTTGGTCCCGGTCGCGTGAAGCGCGGCTGGCGATCGCCGGTGCCCTCCCTCTCCTGCGGCTTGCGCGGGAGGTGAAACTGGTCACCGTGACGTCAGAGCCCGCGACAGCCGACGTCGGTCAGGCCCTCGAGGCGCAGGTCGACTGGCTGCAAACCCACGGCGTCTCGGCGTCCGCGACCTCGAAGGCCAGCCTGCAGGAGACGGGCGACGAACTGCTCGACCTCGCCGCAGATATGGATGCCGACCTCCTGGTCGCCGGTGGCTATGGCCATTCCCGTGTGCAGGAATGGGTGATGGGCGGCGTCACGCGAACGCTCCTCAGCCATGGAAATGTGAGCGTCCTGTTCGCACACTGACCCGATCCATGGGGTACAGGCATCTCCGGCCCGTATGGACGTTCGCATCGCCCCGAAAACCCAACACGCCTACGACCGTCTTAGAGAACGCCCTCGATAAGGCCGCGGGCCTTGGCTTCTTCAGCCTCAAGGTACCAGTTGCTGGGAGCCCGCCGCAGGACTTCGTCCATGGTCACATCCGATCCGCGGATCAGGTTCTCGAAGCCCTCGTTCTGGATGGCGATGGAGTGCTGGATCTCGTGCAGCATGGCCTGGACCGGTGCCAGGCAAGTGGTCAGCGGGCCCGAAATGGTCAGGGTCTTTTCCAGCTTCCTTTCATGGATCATCAGGCGGGTACCACGGCTCAGATAACGGTTTTCTCGCGCAAAGAAGCTCATGAAGGTGGCACCGGCCGAATAGATGGCCGCCCGCCCCAGGAAAACCAGACGCCGCTCTGGCCTCAGCTCGCTCTGAAAGCGCACGTCCTCGCCCATCATGCGGGCCACCTCGGGATCGCCGCCCAGGGTCGACAGGCCGATGACCACCAGGCCCTGGGGCGGCGCATCGGCCATCTGTGCGGCGAACCGATCGTACATGGCATAGTCGACTGTTCCGGCCAGGCTGATCGCCGGACAGGCAAAGTCGGCCGGCGAGAGAGGGCGGCTCGAGGGTGGCGACATGGACAATCCGAAAAGCGTTGCGCGAGGACGCTAAGCGCAGACACCGAAAACCTGTTCCGAACTTCGGAACTGGCGCGCACCACAGTCGTTTGCGCGGCTGTGTGGTTGGAGTGAGTTCGCGTGGCCTTCTATTTCTGCATCGTCAATGCGCCCGGACGCCCCGTCCACGACATCCACGGCCTGCAATGCGAAGACGATGCCGCTGCCAAAGCGGCGGTGGACGACCTGGCGTGGCAATGGCCGGGCTTCGAGACCGTGGAACTGTATCAGGATGAACGGCTGGTGTCGGTTATCGGCAATTCGGGACTGGGACTGGCCATGGAGCCGCTCGCCATGACCGCGCCGGAGATGGATATGGTCGCGGCCTGACCGCCCTGTCCCTGACCGCCCTGTCTCAGCGCCTGAAGACCCCGATCAACTCCACATGGGTGGACCACAGGAACTGGTCGATCGGCGTGACCCGTTCCAGACGGAATCCGGCATCAATCAGGATGCGCGCGTCGCGGGCAAATGTCGTGGGGTTGCACGACACCCCGACCACGACACTCGCCTTGGTCTGAGCGATCTGCAGGGTTTGCTCGGCGGCTCCGGCGCGCGGCGGATCGAACACCACGGCATCCACGCCCTTCATGTCATAGGGCGTCCAGGGCCGACGAAACAGATCGCGCGCCTCGGCCGTGATGGTGCGCAGGCCCTTGGCCGAACCCAGACCGCCCTTCAACGCCGCGATACCGGCCGCCGAGGCATCGGCAGCCATGACCGGTGCCACCGTCGCCAGGGGGAAGGTGAAGGTCCCGGCCCCGCAGAACAAATCCGCGATCTTCTTGGCCCCCTTCACGGCCGCCAAGGCGCGCGAGGTCATCGCCTGTTCCGCCTCCGGGACGGCCTGCAGGAAACCCCCGGCGGGCACCGGAACGGTCGCAGGGCCAAAGGCCACCAGCGGCTGGCGCGCCATGACGAGGGTGTCGCCCGCCAGGCTTAGTCTGGCCAGATCCATGTCGGCGGCGGCGCGAATGGCCTGCATCTGGCGATCCCGCGACAGGCCGCCCGACCGCCGTTCCACCCCCGTCACATCGACGTCGATCCCGGTCAGGGTCAGGGTCGCATGCAGGGTCGGGGCCGACTTGGGGTGCTCCAGAAACGCCCCTGCCAGTCTGGCCAATCCGAGAAAGGCCGTAACCAGCCGGGGATCAGCCACCGGACAGACGGACACCTCGACCAAACGCCAGGATCGCCGCGCCTTGAACCCCAGGATCACACGCCCCTCGGGCGTGCGGCGGGCGTGCAGGGCCAGGCGCCTGCGTGTGCCCGGCGGCGTCGCCACAGTGGCCTCGATCTCGGTGTCGATCCCTTCGCGTTCCAGCGCCAGCCGCACCTGATCGCGCTTCCAGTCCAGATAGGGGTCGGCGGCCCAGTGCTGGAAGGCGCAGCCCCCGCAATCGCCATAGTGGGGCGAGACGGGCGCTACCCGATCGGGGCTGGCAGTGATGACCTCCACGTCCTCAGCCCGGCCGTCGGCGACCCTGGCGCGCACGGTTTCGCCCGGAAGGGTCAAGGGCACAAAGACCGGTCCCGCCGGCGTTTCGGCAATCCCATCACCTTGAGCCCCTATGCGGGCAATTGTCAGCATATCCGTCATCGGCGGCTTCATAGACTGCCCCGGCCCGGACGCGAAACCTGAACGAAGATGAACGGCGCGCTCAAAACCCGTTCAGGCTGGCCCGCCTAAAAACACCTCATCAGCACGGGGCGAACTGTTCGCCTCGACAGGGGAAGGCACCATGGCTCGCAACGTCGCTCGAAATGCTCTGGCTGGGTTGGCCGCCGTCGCCGCCGTCGGTGCCGTCGCCCTGCCGGGTGCCGCATCCGCTCAAAGCTATGGCGGCTATGGCCGCGCTTATGAACAGCCCCGGTACGACGACTATTGCCGTCAGGAACAGGGTCGGCGTCAGGCCGGTGGGGCCGTGATCGGTGCCACCGTGGGTGCCGTCGCCGGATCGCAGGTCTCGGCGCGCGGTCGCCGAACCGAGGGCAGCCTGATCGGCGGTGTCCTGGGAGCCGTGGTCGGTGCCAGCCTGGGCGGCAGCAACAGCCGCGAATGCGACGGCCGGGCCTATGGCCACAGCGGCTATGATCAGAGCGGCTATGGCTATGCCGACGATCGGTATGGCTACGACGACCGGGGCTACGGCCGTTATGACAGCCGCTATGACGATTACCGTCAGGACGACCGCTACTACGACAGCGGCTATGGCCAGGGTGGCTATGTTCAGGCGCGGGATCGCGGGTGGGCCAACGACCGCGGCTATGGCTATTCCGACCAGCGCTATGACGACCGTCGCTACGGCCAGTGCCGAGAAGTCGAGCGCCGGGTCCGCACGTCGAGCGGTTATTACGAGGTTCGCCGCGAACGGGTCTGCTGACCCCTTTGTGGCCACGTCATCGCGGCGTCGATCATTTTCAGCCCCCCTGTCGGTCGGCGACGCGACGGGAACCGCCGGTGGAGCAATCCGCCGGCGGTTTCTAATTTCAGACGTCGTTACCGGCTCGTGGCCTGGGCAAGCGACGATACTGGCGGAGCCTGTGCCGCCCTATGCCATCGCGTCCAATCGGGCCAGGGCAGCCACCAGGCGCGCCTTGGCACCCTCAGCCTCGGAGAGCTTGGCCCGCTGTTCCTCGATCACGGCGGGCGCGGCCTTGGCGACGAAGTTCGGATTGCCCAGCTTCTTGCCGAAATGGCCGATGTCGCTGTCCAGGGCGGCGATATCCTTATTCAGACGTGCGCGCTCGGCCGTCAGGTCGATCAGGCCGCTGAGGGACAGGGCCGCCGTCGCGCCGCCGCTGACCAAGGTCACCGCCCCGCTGGGCGGTGCCGCTGCGGTCGACAGTTCCGAGACCCGCGCCAGGGTCAGGACCAGATCGTGGTGACGGGCCATGCGTTCGGCCGTGCGGTCATCGGGTGAGACGAAGACCAGCGGCGGCTTGGCCCCCGGCGGCACGTTCATCTCGGCACGCAGGGCCCGGACTTCCGTGACCAGATCGACCAGCCAGCCGATCTCGGCCTCTGCCCCCGCATCGACGAAGGCGTCGGGCAGATCGGGCCAGGCGGCGCCGATCAATGTTGATTCCGACCGCGGAGCCCCCTCCCCGGCCAGCTTGTCCCAAAGCTCTTCGGTGATGAAGGGCATGACCGGGTGCAGCAGCTTCAGCGTCTGATCCAGGGCCCAGGCCGTCATGGCCCGCGTCTCGGCCCCCGCGGCTTCGTCGGCACCATTGAACACCGGCTTGGCCAGTTCTAGATACCAGTCGCAGAAGACGTTCCAGACGAAGCGGTACAGCGCCGAGGCGGCATCGTCGAAACGTCCGCCTTCGATGGCCCGCGACACCTCGCGTTCGGTCTTGACCAGCTCGCCGCGGATCCAGCGGTTGATCGTTTGCTCCACCGTGGCCGGATCGAAGCCCTCGGCGCGGCGGGCCTCGTTCATCTGGGAAAAGCGGGCGGCATTCCACAGCTTGGTGCCAAAGTTGCGATAGCCTTCAATGCGTTGCTTCGACAACTTGATGTCGCGTGTGCCCGATAGAATGGCCATGGTGAAGCGCAGCGGGTCGGCACCCAGCTCGTCGATGATGGTCAGGGGATCGATCACGTTCCCCTTGGACTTGCTCATCTTCTGGCCCTTCTCGTCGCGGACCAGGCCATTGATGATGACGCGCTTGAAGGGCACCTCGTCCATGAAATGCAGCCCCATCATCATCATCCGGGCGACCCAGAAGAAGATGATGTCGGCCGCCGTGACCAGATCGCTGGTCGGATAAAACCGCTCCAGATCCTCGGTCTTCTCGGGCCAGCCCATGGTCGAGAACGGCCACAGGGCCGAGGAGAACCAGGTGTCGAGGACGTCCTCGTCCTGGGTCAGGGCCTTGCCACCAGCCTGAGCGACAGCCTCGGCCTCGGTCTCGGCGACATAGATGTTGCCGTCCGCGTCATACCAGGCCGGGATGCGGTGACCCCACCACAGCTGGCGGCTGATGCACCAGGGCTCGATGTTGCGCAGCCACTCGAAATAGATCTTCTCGTATGACTTGGGCTCGAAGACCGTATCGCCCTGCTCGACCGCCTTCAGCGCGGGCTGGGCCAGGGTCGCGGCATCGACGTACCACTGATCCGTCAGCCACGGCTCGATGACCACGCCGGACCGGTCGCCGTGCGGCACGACGTGCTTCGTCTTCTCAATCTCGCGCAGCCAGCCGTCTTCCTCGGCACGAGCCACAATGGCCTTGCGGGCGGCGAACCGATCCAGCCCCTGCAAGTCGATTGGGATCGTGGCGAGGAGCTCTAGAACTTCCGAGTCTTCATCAACCCGGTTGTCTTTCGTGCCTTGAAAGGCAGCACCGTGGTCGATGATGCGGGCGTCCGCATCCAGAATGTTTATGGTTTTAAGCCCCGCCCGCTTACCAACTTGGAAATCGTTGAAGTCGTGCGCCGGCGTGATCTTCACCGCGCCAGACCCTTTTGTCGGATCGGCATAGGCATCGGCGACGATGGGAATCAGACGGTGGGTGATCGGCAAGCGAACCTTGGCACCCACGATCGACGCATAGCGTTCATCGTCCGGATGCACCGCCACGCCGGTGTCGCCCAGCATGGTCTCCGGCCGGGTCGTGGCGACGACGATGAAGTCGCGGGTTTCCCACTCGGTCGCGTTGCCGTCGTCGTCGAAGGCGATCGGGTGTTCATAGGTGACACCGTCCGCCAGCGGATAGGCGAAATGCCAGTAGTGGCCGTCAACTTCGCGCTGTTCGACCTCCAGGTCGCTGATCGCCGTCTGGAACTGCGGATCCCAGTTCACCAGCCGCTTGTCGCGATAGATCAGGCCGTCCTTGTGCAGCTGCACGAAGACCTTGCGGACGGCGGCATTCAGCCCTTCGTCCAGGGTGAACCGCTCACGCGACCAGTCGCAGGACGCGCCCAGGCGGCGCAGCTGCTGGACGATGGTGCCACCGCTCTCGGCTTTCCATTCCCAGACCTTGGCCACAAAGGCATCGCGGCCCATGTCGCGGCGCCCGACATTGCCCGCAGCCGCCAACTGGCGCTCGACCACCATCTGGGTGGCGATACCGGCGTGGTCCGTGCCGGGCAGCCACAGCACGGCCTTGCCCTTCATCCGGTGATAGCGGGCCAGGATGTCCTGCAGCGTGTTGTTGAGGGCATGACCGATGTGCAGCGACCCCGTCACGTTCGGCGGCGGAATGACGATCGAATAGGCGTCGGCGGCACCCTCGGTGCGCGGCGCGAACAGGCCGCTTTCCTCCCACATCGCATACAGACGGGGTTCGGCGGCCTGGGGATCGAAATTCTTGTCGAGCATGGATGGTCGTTTCGTCAGTTCTGCTCTCGTCATCCTCCGGCGCAACCGACCGCGGGACGATGACGAAAGGGGAAAGCAAAAGGGGCGGCCCATAAGGACCGCCCCGTTCGATCTAGTCGCAAGCAGCGAGCGGGGCTAGCCCGCGGTGCGGGAGATACGTTCGACTTCCTTGCGTACTGCCGCCTCGACGATGCCGGGCAGGTTGGCGTCCAGCCAGTCCTTCAGCATCGGGCGCAGCAGAGCGCGGGCCAGTTCGTCGATGGTGGGACCGGTGCCGCCGCCCGAAACCTCAGGCTCGGGACGCTTCAGGGCAGCCGTCAGGCCAGCGAATGCAGACGCCGCGCTGGCCGAGGCTGCGTCGCCGACCAGGCTGTCTGCGTTGTCAGGTTCAGCGCGGTAGGTGTCCACGACGGGCTCCGGCGAAGAGAAGGCAGCGGGAAAGGGCTCGGGCTCAGGCGTATAGGGGGTGGTGACGTCCAGATCACCGATCGTCTCGCTGGGCGGGGCCTCATAGCGGTCGGTCAGTTCCAGCACATCGTCTTCAACCGCGGACGGGGCTTGATAGGCAGGCTCGGGTTCCGGCTCGACCACACTGAGCGCAGGCGAGGGAGCAGGAGCAGGAGCCGCCGCCGTTTCGGCCGGAGCGTCGTCTTCAGAAATGATCCGGCGGATCGACGCCAGGATCTCTTCCATCGTCGGTTCCTGGGCGGTCTGATCGGTCATGGCTCAACCCTGGACAAAGGCGGGACGCACAATGCGGAAACGGACAGGACGGGAGCGGCCGCTGCCACTCCGCCTCACCCCTGTCGTCGCATCAACGCCTTCTGGAATCAACGGCAGTTTTTCGCCTGTTTGGTTAACTGGGCCTCAGTTCCGGGGTGCGGTCTGAATGACCTCGTCCTTCAGCTGGGTGTCGATGGGCGCGTCCTCGGCATCGTTGGCGGGCACGATGGGCGGCGCAGCGATCCGATCGATCGTCTCGATGATGCCATCCCACGGCAGGGCCCCGTTGTTGCGAACCCGGTTGTAGTTGTCCGCCGGATCATAGACCTCGATACCCGAGACCAGATCGGCCCCTTCCAGGCGTCCCATGGCCGCCAGCAGCTGGGCCTGGGCCACGTATTCGTTGCGACGGGCATTGGCCAGGGCGACTTCGGCGGAGCGCAGTTCCAATTCCTGGTTCAAAACGTCCAGGGTGGTGCGCAGGCCGACCTGCGCCTCCTGCCTCACACCCTCGGCGGCGACGCGGGCGGCGCGAACCGATTCCTCTCCAGCCGCCAGGGTCGAGCGGGCGGACACCACCTGAGCATAGGCCGAACTGACCGACTGCAGGACGTTGCGGCGCTCGCCCTCCACATTGATCTGGGCAACGTTGGCGCGCTCCAGCGCCTGCGACACCCGCGAACGGTTCAAGCCGCCGGTGAACAAGGGCACCGAGACCGAGGCCGTCGCCTGGAAGGCCGTGCGATCGGCCAGGTCGAAGTTCGAAAGATCGTTGGTGGAACCGCCGTAGGAGGCCGACACCCGCACGGACGGAAGATATTCAGCGCGGGCCTGAGCGACGGCGGCCTCGGCGGCCCGAAGATTATAGGCCGCCGCCAGCACGCCCGGGTTCTCCTGCAGGGCGATGTCCAGAGCCGCGTCGAAATCCGTAGGCACGCCGGGCAGTTGCGGCATGGGGGCCAGATTGCCCGGCGCCTGGCCGACCACGGCGGCATAGGCGGCACGGCTGACCGACAGCTGAGCACGAGCGTTGGCCAGATCGGATTCGGACTGGGCCAGGCGGGCCTCGGCCTGGGCGACGTCTGTGCGCGTGATCTCGCCGACTTCGAACCGGGCCCCGGCCTCGTCCAGCTGACGTTGCAGGACGGTCAGGTTCTCTTCGCGGATGCGCAGAATCTCGACGTCGCGGATCACATCCGCATAGGCCTGGATCACCGAGGCCAGGACCTGCTGCTCGATCTCGCGCAGGTTCTCGCGGCCTGCCAGGACATTAGCTTCCGCCGCCGTGATGCCGAGGGCGATCCGACCGCCGGAATAAAGGGTTTGGGACAGACCGACACTGACGCCGCCGGACGTCGAATCGCTGTTGCTGGCCGGCACATTGATCGTCGTGTCCGGAATGCCGTCGTTGTTGGTGTCGATCTGCTGGGGACCGCCCGCGTTTTCCGAATAGCTGTATCCGGCGCTGCCGCTGACATCGAGCGTAGGCCGCAGGCCCGAGCGCGCCTGGACGATCGATTCATCCAGCGCCCGCTGGCTGGCGCGTTGCGCCAGCAAGGTCGGATTGGTCCGGTACGCCAGACCGAGCGCCTGCTGCAGCGTTTCCTGGTTTGCAGGGTCCTGAGCGACCTGGGCCAGAGCCGGTGCGCCGACGCCCGCCATCAGGGCGACCATGGCGACGGTTGCGAGCGCGCGAGAGCGTATGAACATGACCTGATCCTGCCTGACGCCCCGTCAGGACGCCCATCTGTCTGCATTGCCTAGTGCGAGAACACTACGCCCCACGCCAGTTAAGTTTTTTTCACGCGGCAGACGGTCCATTCCGTCGGCCTGTTGCCCTTACAGCGCGAAGGTGGGTTCCGGCATCAGTTCGGCCAGCACCTGCGGCGATGCGTCGAACAGCTCACGGCGCGACAGGCCGTCCGCGCCGCGGACATACAGAACCGCCTTGCCTATGGGACCGGACCGCTCAACCAGAACGGCACGGCCGCCCACGCGCAGAGCATCCAGCCAGGCCTGAGGCCGCACCGGACAGGCTGCCTCGCTGACAATCAGATCCCAATCCTGGCCGTGCGGGGCCGACAGCGGTGCCGTAACCGTGGTCACGCCCGCCTCTGCCAAAGACTCGCCCACCACTTCGAAAACGGTCGCATCGGATTCCTGCGCCGTGACGGAAAGGCCCAGCCGCGCCAGAACCGCCGCCGCATAGGGGCCTGCCAGCACCAGGGCCTTTTCGCCGGAACGCGCTTCGGTCGCCATCAGCAGCTTGGACAGATCGCGCGGCAGCATCAGCCGACGACCGGGCACGATCTCGGGCTCGACCTCGGCATAGGCGGAAAAAGCACGGTCGGGTGCACAGAAGCGCTCCCGCTCTACGCCCAACAGGGCGGCCTGCAAGGATCGGTCGGTGACGTCGTTCACGCGGACCTGCGAGTCCACCATGACCTTGCGCGCAGCGGCGAAGTCCATCTGATTCCTGTTATCCGGCTGGAAATATCGGCTGCTTATAGGTCCACGCGTTGCGGCGGACAATGCGATCTGATAGCGAACGCCCCTCGCGACGACGCGACCCCGTTTTTCGGTGGGGTCACGGCCTGATGGCGGAGTGGTTACGCAGCGGACTGCAAATCCGTGCACCCCGGTTCGATTCCGGGTCAGGCCTCCATCGCGATGGAACGACACAGCCGGCCAGAAGGCGGGCTTGGCCCGCAAAGGCCTTGGCGCAGCCGGGTCAGACCGGGGCGGTGATCCAGCCGATGGCTCCGGCCGCACCGACCGCGCCGATTACAAGCCCAGCGACCACCGCGACGCGGGCATTTTTGCTCAAGAAATCGAATACGCCGAACATAATCATCTCCCCAGACGCCCTATTACCGCCACAGTCCCGACCACGCGACAAGGTGTATAAAGGGTTAAAGGATTGACGATCCTGTGATCCTCTCGGTCAGGCGCGCGTGAAGTGATGAAGGGCGATGGCACCGGCCGTGGCCACGTTCAGCGAATCAAACCCGCCCGACATCGGAATGCTCACCGCTCGGCAACGGGCGATGACCGACGGGTCGAGGCCCGGCCCCTCCGATCCCAAGACGATGGCAGTCGGGCCATTGCGGCGTGCGGCCCTCAGGGGCTCTTCTGCGGAGGGCGTCATCGCCACCACGCCCACGCCCTGGTGCAAAAGGCGGTCGACGATCTGTTCAGCGGCACCCATGGCCACGATGGGCGTGCGCAGAACTGCCCCGACGGAGACTCGGATCGCCTTCCGATAGAAGGGGTCGCAGCAGCGCTCATCCAGAATGACGCCGTCAGCCCCAAAGGCGGCTGCAGACCGGAATATGCCGCCCATATTGTCGTGGTTGCCGATGCCGCAGGCCACAACCACCGTGGACCTGTCCGTCAGGGCCGAAAGGAACGACCCGGCATTGATGGGCCCAGGTTTTGCCCCCAGGGCCAGAATGCCGCGATGAAGGTGGAAGCCCGCGATCGCATCCAGCACCGGCTGGGACGCCGCATAGACCGGCACATCCGCGTCCAGGGCCTGAAGCACAGGCTGCAGCCCCTCAAACCGGCGCGAATCAATCAGCACTGAAATCGGGCGGCACAGCGAGGCTGTGGACGTAAGGATGTTCAGGACGACCTCGCCCTCGGCCACGAACTGGCCGTTTCGCCGCGTCAAATCGCGTTCGCGTATGTCGCGATAGGCTGCGATGCGGGGATCAAACGGGTCATTGATGATAATAGGGCTCATGTTACGCACTTTAGCCGTTGCACACCGCGCACGCGCTGCTATACCCCGCGCCTTCTCGAGCAACTGATCCGCGGTAGCTCAGTGGTAGAGCAGCCGACTGTTAATCGGCTGGTCGTAGGTTCGAATCCTACCCGCGGAGCCAGCTCGCCTTTCCCATCATTTCAGGTCGTGGGCAGCCAGGTCGTCTGGCGCGCGCTATCGGGCGCGGACCATTGAACGGTCCAGCCCTCCCCGGCCGGCATCACCTGAAAGCCACCTGTATCGGCGGGCCTGCCTGGATAGGCATAGGATTCATCGCCGAGCCGGATGGGCACTCCGCCCGTAGCGGGCAGGACCGTCATCCAGTTTCCATTTCCGTCCGCGACGACCTTCATCGGGACGTCCTGGCCCGAAACCGCGACCGCGACCGTCGTCTCGGGCGCAGCACGGCCCGACAGGACCATGACCCGCCCATCGGAATCAACGGCCCCCAGAGACGGCCCGGCATCAAGCCGACGCGAAGGTATCCCGGGTGACAGCAAGGCGATGGGGCCCCCGGCCAGAATCAGAATCGTTTCCGGAGACGGGGCCGCGTCCTGACCCCTCTGAGTCTCGGGATGAAGGATGAGGTCGCCTGTCGGCCGCACCATACGAATCTCGAAACGCCCATCGGCATTGGCCACGGCTGCGAAGGCGGCCCCGGTATCCGTGCGCAGGACCACCCGGCCGCCCGGCTGCCCCTGGCCCGCGAAGACCAGGCTGCCGGCGTCGGCGCGCACCGTTTCAACCCGCGGCGGAACGACCCAGTCGTGCGACGATTCAGCGGCAGGCGTACGCTCCGGCGCTTCGGTCGGTGCCGAGCAGGACGTCAGCACAAGCCCCATCATCAAGGCGGCCATCCGGTAGTCGCTCGCAATCGAACGTATCATCGGCAGAATCCCGGCTATATGGCTTCCCCCCTGATAGCGGCGATGGTCGCGGCTGTCTCTCATCTGTGTCACCGAGGCTTCATGTCTTCCCCCGCCGATTCCATCCTGCCGTTCGAAGGTCGTTCGGTCTGTCTGTTCTGCGGCTCCTCAGAAACCGCTGCCGAACGCTATCTCCAGGCCGCGCGCGATTTCGGCACGGCCACGGCACGGGCGGGCTGGCGGCTGGTCTATGGCGGCGGCGGTGTCGGGCTGATGGGCGCATCAGCGCGGGCCGCCCATGCCGAGGGCGGACGCGTGCTGGGCATCATGCCGGGCTTCCTGCGCAGCCGCGAGCGTCTGTTCGACGACGTCGAGACGATCGTCGTCACCTCCATGCATGAGCGCAAGCAGCTGATGTACGATCAGTCCGACGCCTTCGTGGTGGCCCCTGGCGGGATCGGCACCCTGGAAGAGGCCATCGAACTGCTTTCGTGGAAGCGGCTGGACCTTCACGCCAAGCCGATCGTCTTCCTGAACATCGACGGCTTCTGGGACACCTTCCTTGCCATGATGCAGCACAATGTCGCGGAAGGGATGACCCCGGCGTGGTTCCTGGACGCCTGGCAGGTCTGCGACACCGTCGAGGCCGCAATGGCGGCGATTACAGCCCCCAGCGGGCCCGCCTTGAAATATGATCATCGATAAGTAAACATCGGTCACCGACAGGGAAAAGCGACTTGACAGTTGCTTTGGAAAACTGACAGTGCGCCTTCGGGCCTGTCGCCCCGCTCTTTCCGGAGACCTCCTCATGCGTGCCCTGATGATCGCTGCGGCCCTGTTTGCCGCCGCCCCCGCCGTTGCCCAGACGCCTGCCCCCACCAGCCTGACCCTGGCTCAGCCGACCGCTGCCCCGTCGCGTGTCATCGTCGACGGCACGACCTGGATCTGCGAAGGGACGACCTGCACCGCCTCGGGCGGCGCCAACCAGCCTGCCACCCGCGCCTGCCGCCGCGTAGTTCAGCGACTGGGCAAGGTCACGGCCTTTTCCTATCGCGGCACGACGCTGTCGGCCGAACAACTGGCCACCTGCAACGCCTGATAGCTTTGACTGAAGACAGCGAGGCGGCCGTCAGGCCGTCTCGCCCTTCAACCGACGCACGATAAGGTCGCGATCGATCAGCGGCACCAGGGTGGCCATGTCGGGCCCATGGGCCTGGCCAGTCAGGATCAGCCGCAGCGGCATGAACAGCCCCTTGCCCTTGGCCCCGGTGGCCTCCTTCACAGCCTGTGTCCAGGTCGCCCAGACATCCGAGCCGATGCTCGCCGGCAGTTGATCCAGGGCTGCCGCCGCGAAAGCCGTATCCTCGATCACCGGCGTCACGGGTCCCTGGACGATCTTCGCCATTTCAACGACATCGCTGAATTTCTGCAGGTTCGACCGGACCGCGTTCCAGAAGATCTCGCCCAGGTCGCACTCCAGATCCGCGAGGCGTGAGCGTACATCGTCATAGGGCATGGCGTGCAGGGCCTGAGCGTTCAGCCGGTCCAGATCCGCAGTGTCGTAACGGGCCGGAGACCGGCCCATCTTGGAAAAGGCAAAGCCCGTGCCCAAAGCCTCGACCGAGGGGGCCACTTCCAGCGGGTCGGAGGTGCCGATGCGTCCCAGATGGCTGGTGATGGCGATCGGCTCATAGCCCTGCTCGCGCATCTCGGCGATCGACAGCGACCCCAGCCGTTTCGACAGCGCCTGTCCGTCCGCGCCGACCAACAGAGGCATGTGGGCGAAACCCGGCACGGATCCGGCCCAGCCGGCCGCGATCAGCGCTTCAAAGATTTCGATCTGCGCGCCGGTGTTGGTGACGTGGTCCTCACCCCGGATCACATGGCTGATGGCCATGTCCAGATCATCGACCACCGACGGCAGGGTATAAAGAAACAGCCCGTCCTCGCGGATCAGGACCGGGTCGGACATGGAGGCGGTGTCCACCTCCGCATGCCCTCGCGACAGGTCTTCCCAGGCGACGCGACGACCATCCAGCCGGAAGCGCCAGTGCGGCTTGCGCCCCTCGGCCTCAAAAGCCGCCTTTTCCGCATCCGTCAGGTTCAGCCCCGCGCGGTCATAGATCGGCGGCAGTCCGCGGGACAGCTGGACCTTGCGGCGCCGGTCCAGTTCTTCGGCGGTGTCGTAGCAGGCGTATAGCCGCCCGGCCGCCTTCAGCAGGTCGGCTGCGGCCTCATAGCGATCAAAGCGCTTGGACTGATTGTGCCGTTCGTCCCAGACCAGGCCCAGCCAAGTCAGGTCATCCTCGATTCCCTGCTCGAATTCGGGCGTGGACCGCGCCAGATCGGTATCGTCGATCCGCAGCACGAACTGCCCCCCCTGCCCTTTCGCAAACAGCCAATTGACCAGGGCGGTGCGGACATTGCCGACATGCAACTTGCCGGTCGGGGATGGAGCGAAACGGACCTTGACGGACATAGGCAGACGACCTCGAAAGCGAGGCGCGTAGGTCGGTCAGCCGACGGGTGAAGTCAAGGCGCGGTCGAAAGACAGTCAGTCGTCGCGGTGGACGCGCTCTCGGCGCTCGTGACGTTCCTGCGCCTCGACCGAGAGAGTGGCGGTCGGCCGCGCTTCCAGCCGCCCCAGGGTGATGGGCTCGCCGGTTTCCTCGCAATAGCCGTAGGAGCCGTCCTCAATCCTCCGCAACGCTTCCTCGATCTTGGAGATCAGTTTGCGCTGTCGGTCCCGCGTGCGCAGTTCCAGAGCCCGGTCGGACTCGGACGACGCTCGATCCACCAGATCGGGATGGTTTTCCGTCTCCGCCTTCAGATTGACGACCGTCCCACGCGACTCGCGCAGGATGTCTTCCTTCCAGGACAGAAGCTTGGCCTTGAAATAGGCCAGCTGACGCTCGTTCATGAAGGGCTCGTCGTCCGACGGGCGATAGCCCGTCGAGTCTTCGGCCACCACTGACGCCAATGCGTTCATCGCACTCACGCTCATCCGTTCGCGCCCCCCAGTGACGCTGCGATGCCTATAGGCAGGGTCACGAGTCGCGGCAACAAAGCATTTGAGAACACGTCCCGGTTAAGCTTCATTAACGTGGGGCGCGTGACATTTCTCCATCACCTCCCCTATTCGGGGCATGATTTCAGCGCCGTTTCCGTGACTTATGTTGCAGTGCGGCGAACTTCTGCCTTGGCCAGTTCCACCGCCGCACGCAGTTCGATCTGGTCCAGAACTCCTGCCAGGTCGGGCTGGAGGTCGGTCGGCCGATCGTCCGAAATGCTCCGGGACAGTCGACCCAGAGCGGCCTCTCCTGCATCGCCCGCCAGCAGAGCCAGTTTCAGGTCGTCCAGGCGATCCAGCAGGCCAAAGCCCCGGCGCACCGCCCGTCGACGACGTTCGGTCGCATCCTCGACCCCCTGCAGGGCCATCAGGGCCGAAATGTCACCGACACCAGATGCCGGTGCACTGGCTGCGGCGGCACCGGCGGCACCTGTCGAACCCGCCTGAGGCAGAGCAAAGCCCGTTGCGCCACGGGCGGGGCCACGGACGCTCTGGGACGTGGGGGCTGCGGGCCCTGAGACCTTCATCAGCGTGAACTCCGGATCATGAGCCACCATCGACCGACGACCCTGAGTGTTTGGTTAACGCGCAGGCAAAACTTGCCGCCCATCGCATGGCGCGCCCACTGATCGGCATTGAAAGTTATAGGCTTTTTCTCGGCACGGTTTTGGCACCGCATCGTGGACCCCAGCGTTCGGATGCCCGGTCATGTCTTTTCGCCTCCCTGCCCTTCTCGCGCCTCTCGCCCTGGCCGGCGCGATCATCGGCCTGGCCGACAGCGCCAGCGCACAGTCGCGGATCAAGGATATTGCGGTGGTCGAGGGGGTTCGATCGAACCAGCTGGTCGGATACGGGCTCGTCGTCGGCCTGAACGGGACCGGGGACTCCCTGCGGAACTGCCCTCTGACGCGTCAGTCCCTGGAGGGCATGATGGAGCGCCAGGGCGTCAATATTCGCGGCGCCACGGCCAACACCAAGAATGTCGCCGCGGTGATGATCACGGCCGAACTGCCGGCCTTCGTCACGCCGGGCGCGCGGATCGACGTCACTGTCTCGACGCTCTGCGACGCCAAGAGCCTGCTGGGCGGCACGGTCCTGGTCACGGCGCTGCAGGGAGCGGACGGTCAGGTCTATGCGGTAGCCCAAGGCTCGGTTCAGACCGGCGCCGTGTCGGGCAGCGGCGCTTCCGGCTCATCGGTGACGCGGGGTGTGCCCACCTCTGGCAGGATCGCCTCCGGCGCCGTGGTCGAGCGCGAGACCGGCTATGATCTCGGCGCTCAACAAACCGTTCGATTGACCCTGCGCAATCCCGACTTCACGACGGCCCAGCGGGTCGCGGGCGCGGTCAACCAGCTCTACCCCAACACAGCTTTTGCCGAGAACGGCACGGTCGTGGCCCTGCGCCCCCCGCCCGGCGTCGGCATGGCCGGCTTCATCGGCCGCATCGAGAACCTGCCGGTCCAGGTTGATGCCCCGGCGCGCGTCATCATCGACGAGGTCAATGGCGTGATCGTGATGGGTGATGCGGTGCGTGTCTCGACCGTCGCCATCGCCCAGGGCAACCTGACCGTCTCGGTTCAGGAAACGCCCCAGGTCAGCCAGCCGGAGCCCTTCAGCCGGGGCGGCGAAACGGTCGTGGTGCCTCAGTCCAGCGTGACCATCGAAGAGGACGTTGGCACCCAGATGAGGATCGTCGGCGGCGGAACGTCCCTGTCCACCCTGGTGAACGGACTGAACGCCCTGGGCGTCAGCCCGCGCGACATGATCAGCATCCTTCAGGCCATCAAGGCGGCCGGCGCTCTTCAAGCCGATATCGAGGTGATGTGATGACCGATCTGACCCTGTCACCCGATCTGCTGCGCCCGACCCCCACGCCGGCCCTTCGCCAGGACAAGATGGCCGAAACCGCCCAGGCGTTCGAAGCCTCCTTCATTTCCCAGATGCTGAAGCCGATGTTCGAAGGCCTGTCGACCGAGGCCCCCTTCGGCGGCGGAGAGGCTGAGGCGACGTGGCGCAGCTTTCTGCTGGACGAAATGGGCAAGCAAACCGCACGGGCTGGCGGCATCGGCCTGGCCGATCAGGTGATGTCCGAAATGCTGCGTCTTCAGGAGGTAGGACAATGAGCCAGGCCGCCGCTGCCCTGAACGCCACGGCACGTCTGCGCCAGTTGCTCGACCTGACCCGGCGACTGACCGAGCGCCTGACCATCGAGCTGTCCGCGTTCGAGGCGCGCCGACCCCAGGATGTCGCTGCGGGCCTGGCGGAAACCCAGGAACTGGCCAACCTCTATCGACGGGAGTCCGCCCAGGTGAAGGCCAACCCCACGACCCTGGCCGCCGCCCCTGCATCCGAGCGCATGGCCTTGGTCGATGCGACCCGCGCTTTCGAGACCGTCCTGGCCCGCCACGCTCGCGCTGTCGAGGCGGCCCGGCTGATTTCCGAGGGTTTGGTAAAGGCCATAGCTGCCGAGGTGACGAGCCAGCGCGGCACACCGTCCGCCTATGGTGCAGCCGGACGCGCGACCCTGGCCGACGCGCGCGCGGTTGCCTTTAACCGCACGGCATAAACTTCCTCGTTAATCGTATTCATGCGGCGGTGATTTACTGATTGCGCTCACATTAGGGCCATGAAGATGAAATCCCGGCTCCTTGGGCTTGCATTTGCCTCTGCCGATCTCCTGCTGGAGATCGACGGCGAGCGACGCGTCGCCTTTGCCATGGGGGCCGGCCCTTCGCGCGGCATGGACCCCTCTGCAGCCTGGACCGGACGATCGCTCGACAGCCTGCTGGGCAAGGCGAGCCTGTCCGCAGTGACGACAGCGTTGGACGCCATGGCACCCGGCGTGCGATCGCAGCCCATCGATATCCTGGTTCACTGCGGCGATGGCCTGGTACGGCGGGCGCAGCTGCGAGCGTTCGAACTGCCTGATCTTGCACCTGCCGTGTCGTGCGCCATCACCTGGGAAGGTCCGGTGTTCACCTTGGCTCTCCCGCCGGTCAACGAGATGCTTGACGCTCAAGGCCTGCTGGGACGTGTACGCCAGGCCATGACGGGCCCGGAGGCACGCACCGACCTGGCCTTCGATTTTATCGACGTGCCCGGGCTGGACGGCACGGAAGAAGCGCATCGAAGGGCGGCGACCCGGATCGAAGCGGCCCTGCAGGCGGCATCCCTGGATGGATCGGGCGCGGCACGCCTGGCTCCCGAGCGCTTTGCCTTGGTGCGGACCGCCAGCGACGATCGCGACCTGGCCACCGACGTGCGCGAAGCGGCCGCGATCGAAGGGCTGACGGTCGAGGTCGCTTCTGCCCACACGTCACTGTCGGCCGGCGTGGTTCCGGGAATGGCCCTGAAAGCTCTGCGGTTCGCACTTGAGGGCTGTATCCGCGATGGTGCCCTGTCGCGGCCCGACGTCGCCTTCTCCGACAGCCTGCGCCGCACGATGCAGGACGCAGATCGCTTCCGCGCCATGGTGCGGTCGCGCGAGTTCCAGTTGCAATATCAGCCGATCGTCGATCTCAACACGCGAGTGACGCATCATTTCGAAGCCCTGGCTCGATTGGGCGGCACGACGGGGCCGGCTTCGACCATCCAGATGGCGGAGGCTCTTGGCCTGATCGAAGGCTTTGACCTTGCGGTGGCGGAAAAGGCCCTTGGCCAGATGCGCCGTCCCGGTTTTGGCCTGATCAAGATCGCCGTGAATGTGTCAGGGGCCTCGCTGGCGAATGACGACTATGTCAACGGACTGATGCGGCTGACGGCGGCCACCCCGGATCTGCGTCAGCGGCTGCTGGTCGAGGTGACCGAGACCTCGGCCATCACCGACATGGAGGCGGCCGATGACCGGCTTCGGGCATTGAGGCGCGCTGGCATCCGCATCTGCCTTGACGACTTCGGCGTCGGCGCGGCGTCGTATGACTATCTGCGACGCCTGTCGGCGGACACGGTCAAGATCGACGGCACCTTCATTGCCGATATCGTGACCAGCGAGCGGTCCCGCACCCTGGTCTCACATCTGGTCCAAACCTGCGCGGATCTGAAGATGACCACGATCGCCGAGATGGTGGAAAATGAGGCCCAGGCCAAGGCCGTCACGGCCTTGAAGGTCACGCACGGCCAGGGCTGGCTGTTTGGCCGCCCCACCAACGAGCCCGTCCTGGCGGCGGGACCGACAGCGCCGGCACGTCGTCTGGGCGAGGTGGTGGGCTGGGCCTGAACCGATCCTAGCGGTCGGCGCGGTTGGTCCGGCGTGCCCGCACGCGGATCATCTTCGGCCGGGGTGCATTCGCCAACACGAGGACAAGCATCGCCGCGGACACGGCAAACCCGATTTCCATAGCGCCGATGATCATCGTCCAGCCTCCAGTTCACGCGGTACATCATGAGGATGGGGTGACCATCGACCCCGCGCAAGAGTTTTCCCCTGTAGCCGGAATGACGAGGGCGTGAGATCCTCGGCGCCGGAGGACGCCATGCACCCCATCCGCTTCGTCACCGCGTTACTTGTCACTGCCAGCCTCGCAGCCTGCGCCTCCATGCCAGACATACCGTCTGCCCTGCCGGACTATTCGCCGATTGCGGGTGACATCGTCCCGCCGCAGGCGCGGCTGATCATCGACTGTATCGATGCCGCGACGTCGGCCGGCACCTACGATCGTGTCCAGAGCGACGACACCCGAATGATCCGCTTCTCCTGCTCGGGTCCTGTCGCCCGCGCCTTCTATGACGGACTGGCCGCACACAGCGCCGCCTTGGGGTCGCAGTTTGCGTTCGGCGGCCAAGTCTATCGTTCGACTGAAAAGGTGGAACGCGACCTGTTCGCCGTGGATCATTGCGTCATCGACCACACCGGATCGGCGCATTGCGTGATCAACCTGAATATCGGCAGCTTTCTGGCCTCCGTCCCGCAATAAGCGGCGTGCCTGCCCGGCCTTGAGCCTGCGGCGAATGTTCGCACAATGTTCTTGCTGAAAACGGCAAATTGATCCCCATATAGGCGGGTCTCGCGGGAGCCTGTCCCGCGTCCAGGCGTTCCCGGCACACAGTCACTTGGCAACATGACCGAAAAGCACAACTTCATCCGCGTGCGCGGGGCTCGCGAGCACAATCTCAAGGGTGTCGACGTCGACATTCCGCGCGAGAAGCTGGTGGTCATGACCGGCCTGTCAGGCTCGGGGAAGTCCTCACTGGCATTCGACACCATCTATGCCGAAGGCCAGCGCCGCTATGTCGAGAGCCTGTCGGCCTATGCCCGCCAGTTTCTGGAACTGATGGGCAAACCCGACGTCGATCTGATCGAGGGCCTGTCACCGGCCATCTCCATCGAACAGAAGACCACGTCCAAGAATCCTCGGTCCACCGTCGGCACGGTCACCGAGATTCACGACTATATGCGTCTCCTGTGGGCGCGGGTGGGCGTCCCCTATTCTCCGACAACCGGCTTGCTGATCGAAAGCCAGACCGTATCCATGATGGTCGACCGGCTGTCGGCACTGGATGACGGGGAGCGGATTCTTCTGCTGGCCCCGGTCGTCCGCGGACGCAAGGGCGAGTACAAGAAGGAAATCGCCGAGTGGCAGCGCTCGGGGTTCCAGCGGCTCAAGATCGACGGCGAATTCTACGCCATCGAAGATGCTCCGACGCTCGACAAGAAGTTTAAGCACGACATCGACATCGTCGTGGACCGGATCGTCACCAAGGCCGGGCTGGAACCGCGCTATGCCGACAGTCTCCAGACCGCTCTGAACCTGGCCGACGGCATCGCCGTGGCAGAATGGGCCTCGGCCCCCGAGGGCGAGGAGCCGCGCCGGATCCTGTTCTCGGAAAAGTTCGCCTGCCCCGTTTCCGGCTTCACGATCAGCGAGATCGAGCCTCGCCTGTTCAGTTTCAACAATCCGTTCGGGGCCTGTCCGGCCTGCGATGGCTTGGGGGTCAAGCTGGCCTTCGACGCCGATCTGGTCGTCCCGGACCGAGACAAGTCTCTGCATAAGGGAGCCGTCGCGCCGTGGTCGCGCGGCCCCTCGCCCCTCTATACCCAGACCCTGCAGGCGCTCAGCCGCCACTATGGCTTCTCGATGGACGTGCCCTGGCGCGACCTGCCGGCCCAGGCACAGAGCGTCATCCTGAATGGGACCAAGACCGAGAAAATCAAATTCGTCTATGACGACAACGCCAGAAAGTACGAAGTCTCAAAGGCGTTCGAAGGCGTTCTGCCCAATCTGGAACGCCGTTGGCGCGAAACCGACAGCGCATGGGTCCGCGAGGAACTGGGCCGGTTTCAATCCGAAACGCCTTGCGAGGCGTGCGGCGGAAAGCGGCTGAAGCCGGAAGCCCTGGCGGTCAAGGTCGACGGGGCCGACATCGCAGAGATCAGCTGGCTGTCGATTTCAAAAGCCTATCTGTGGTTCACGACCCTGTCGGAGCGGCTGACAGACAAACAGCTTGAGATCGGGCGCCGCATTCTGAAGGAAATTACCGACCGGCTGCGTTTCCTGAACAATGTGGGCCTGGACTATCTCAGCATGTCGCGATCGTCGGGCACGTTGTCGGGCGGCGAGAGCCAACGCATCCGGCTGGCCTCGCAGATCGGCTCGGGCCTGACCGGCGTGCTCTATGTGCTGGACGAACCGTCCATCGGCCTGCACCAGCGCGACAACACCCGTCTGCTGGAAAGCCTGCGGGGCCTGCGCGACCTGGGCAACTCCGTCCTGGTGGTCGAGCACGACGAGGAGGCGATCACCACCGCCGACTATGTCATCGACATGGGTCCGGCCGCCGGGGTTCACGGCGGCACCATCTGCGCCGAGGGCACGCCTGAAGAGGTCATGGCCAATCCCAACTCGCTGACCGGAAAATACCTGACCGGTGAGCGCGAGATCGAGCTTCCCGCCGACGGTCGCCGTCCGATCGACCGCAAGAAGATGCTGAAGATCAGCGGGGCCACCGGCAACAATCTGAAAAACGTGACCGGCGAGATCCCCGTCGGCCTGTTCACCTGCGTCACCGGCGTGTCCGGTGGCGGCAAATCGACCTTCACCATCGAGACGCTTTACAAGGCCGCCGCACGCCGCCTGCACAATGCGTCCGACGCCCCTGCCCCCTTCGACCGGATCGAGGGCCTGGAGCATTTCGACAAGGTCATCGACATCGACCAGAGCCCGATCGGCCGCACTCCGCGCTCGAACCCGGCGACATATACCGGAGCCTTTGGCCCCATCCGCGACTGGTATGCGGGTTTGCCGGAATCCAAGGCCCGAGGATACGGGCCGGGCCGGTTCAGCTTCAACGTCAAGGGCGGTCGCTGCGAAGCCTGTCAGGGCGACGGCCTGATCAAGATCGAGATGCATTTTCTGCCCGACGTCTACGTCACCTGCGACGTCTGCAAGGGCAAGCGATACAACCGCGAGACGCTGGAGATCGTCTTCAAGGGCAAGTCGATCAGCGACGTCCTGGACATGACGGTCGAGGAGGCCGGCCACTTCTTCAAGGCCGTGCCGCCGATCCGCGACAAGATGCTGACTCTGTCACGGGTGGGCCTCGACTATGTGAAGGTTGGCCAGTCAGCGACGACGCTTTCGGGCGGAGAGGCCCAGCGGGTGAAGCTGTCGAAAGAACTGTCGAAGCGGGCGACCGGAAAGACCCTCTACATCCTGGACGAACCGACCACGGGTCTGCATTTCGAGGACACGCGCAAACTGCTGGAAGTGCTGCAGGAACTGGTCGACGCGGGCAACACCATTGTGGTGATCGAGCACAATCTGGATGTCATCAAGGTCGCCGACTACCTGCTGGACTTCGGTCCGGAGGGCGGCGACGGCGGCGGCGAGATCGTGGCCAAGGGCACGCCCGAACAGGTCGCCGCTGACAAGGCCAGCTGGACCGGCCGCTATCTGAAAGAGGTTCTGGACCGCCACGAAACGCGCCGAAAGGCCCGCGTGGCAGCGCTCAAGAAACGCGCCTGATCGGAAATCCTCCCCCGCATCGCGGGGGAGTGATCAGGCCAGATCGGCTTCCACCGGGTGACCCTTGGTCCGAAACCGCACGGCCAGCACGACCGAACCGATCAGCAGGACGGCCGTGGTCACGACGCTGGCCTCGGGCCCGAAGGTGGCCCCCGTAACCCACCAGGGCACAGCCTGGGTGGTGGCAAGGTCGGTGATCAGGGGCGAGGTGTTGATCACCTGACCGGAGACTTCCAGACCGAAACCCAGTCCCAGCAGCCAGTTCCAGGCCGCATGCCAGCCACACACGCCCCAGATCGACCCCTCGCGCGCGGCATAGAGGCTGATGAAGACGCCGAACAAGGCGATGTTGACCAGGCCCAGAGCCAGTTCGCGCGACGGCTCGATGTTGCCGCCGTGAAGCAGGCCGAAAACCAGGGAGTTGATCACGATGGCCAGCACCAGCCCATGGCGCGAAGCGACCAGCTGCATCAGCCAGCCGCGCATGATGATCTCTTCGGTCGACCCCTGGATGATGAAGCCGAACAGCAGGATCGCGATGGGCAGAAGGGCCGCGCCGACGGCGGCCGTGGTGAAGGCCCCGCCCGCCTCGATCGTATAGCCGCCCATCGCCCAGATGATGCCGACGAAACCGCCCAGGAAGGCCAGACCGATCAGGAAGCCCCGCCCGAACCGCATGGCCCAGCGGCCATTCAGCCCAATCGTGGCCAGTGAGCGCCGCTCGAACAAAACCGTCCAGGCCATGGTCAGGGCCGACCCGGCCCCGAAACAGAAGACCAGTGTATAGGCCATCTGCTGCCAGCTGCTCATCGTTCCGCTGGGGTCGATGAAGCCGGTGGCCATGGCCGGGATGATGCCCAGTATCTGGCCCAGGAAGACGAAGACCACGGCCAGAACCACAGCGGCTGCCGTCCACGTCCGCCGATGGTTTGCCTTGCGCGGGGCGTAGAGTTCGATGCCAGCCATTCGGTGTCTCCTAAAACGGGGCTCAGCCCGCCTTGATGTCCCGATAGGCGGCGGAGAACGGCGCATAGATGACAGCCAGTTGCAGTGACGACATCACGGCCTGAACCAGGATCGAAACCGCCAGTGCCGGGCCCACCGCCGCGAGGATTTCAGGCAGGGTCATACCTTCCAGAGCCGTCCAGTCATTCATGGCCCCAACCGTCATCGTCAGGGGTAGGAAAATCAGACTGCCCAGCAGACTGACCACTACGGTCATGACAAAGGCGATGATGGCCATGCCGATGATGGGCCAGGTGCGGCCCTTGGTCAGACCCCACGAGTCAAAAATGGCGATCCGCTTTTCCGCCACGGTGATGGGGACGGCCAGGCTAAACCTTGCTGACAGCCACGCCATCAGGACCAGTCCGCCAATCGTTGCCGCAACGCCGACCAGAAGCAGCATCGGCATTTGCGCTGCTGCTGCGAAACCGAACACGGCGCCCACCAGCCCGAACACCAGCGCGGAGACGACGATGCTGAGGATCGTCAAAACCAGGGTGACGACCGCTGTGCGGACCTCGTCCATGCCGAGGCGCATGTAACCGAAAGCGTCCGACTGGGGCGAAACGACCGAGCGCACGATCGCGGCATTCATTACGGCACCGAAGATGATACCCAGCGGAAAGACGATCGGCATGATGGAGCCATAGGCCGCCCACATTGGCTGGAAATCGGTCATGTCCGGGGGCCCGCTCGACGCCTGTAGCGTCTGCATCGCCACCATCAGATTGACGAGCTGAGGAGCGATCAGCGCAAAGCCCACCGCCATCACCAGCAAATAGGACAATCCCCACCATACCAGGGCGAGCGGCTTGCGCCGCACGACCCGAAAGCCCTCAAATGCAGCCTCGGTTGCCGAGAATCCCATAGTCGCCTCCCAATCCCTCGACGCAGGCTAACGCACGGCCCAGCGCGCCGTCAGCGTAAATCGCGTTAATGTTTGAATCCGGGCTCTTCCGGCGTCCAGTATTCCAGCTGCCGATAGGCTCCGCACAGGCTGCCGACGGCGAACGGAGCCCATATCCAGGGCAGCAGGATCGCGATCAACAGCCGCGAAAGGGGGGACGGCACGACGCCTTCCAGAACGATCAGGCCCAGGATCACCGGTCCCGCCGCCAAAACGATCAGCAGCCCGAACAGGGGCCAGCCGCTGCCGGTCGCGATGGCCATACTGTCCAGCGACACGGTGCGTCCCCGACCGACGCTGGCCGCCGCGAAGAGCGACAGCCGGGTCAGCAGCAGGACCGGAACCGCCACGATGCCGAGGGTGAAGATGGCCAGCACCGCCTGTTTCCAGACCGGCCCCACCGCTGACCAGTCCCGCGCCTGGATCGCGGCAGCGTTCAGTTCGGCGATACCGAAGACGGCCAGCGTCATCAGCCCCAGAACAACCGCGATCAGACCCAGGAAGATGGCGATCAGCACGGTGGCCCAGATGATACGCAGTTCGGCGGCGCCGACCTGGAACCCCGCCGCCCCCAGACCGAGCGCCCGCGCGTCTTTCAGGCTTTGGCCGACCCCCAGACGAAGAAGAGCACCCACCGCAACCAGCGCCGTCAAGGACAGGCCCAGCCCGTGCAGGGCGCCGACTGCCCCCTCCATCGGCACGATCAGAGGCGCAGCAAACATCAGGGTCCAGAAGGCCAGAATGCCCCAGGCCCCCTGCGCGGCGCGCGGGATCGAGGCCCCGCCCTCGGCCAGGGCCCGGATTGGATTCAGCCTGCGTTGATCAGCCCGGTCCCGGACCATGCGCGCCCCCATGTCGCAGCAATCTTTACGGCCGGGAGGCTTCGCTCGCCAGTCCGTTGCTGACGAAGACGCAATGCGTGGCTAGAAAGCCGCGATGATCCCCTCACCCGCGAAGATTTCACCCATTCACGTCATTGGCGGCGGCCTGGCCGGTTCAGAAGCCGCCTGGCAGGCCGCCGAGGCCGGCGTTCCCGTGATCCTGCATGAGATGCGGGGCGTCCCCGGCGTAAAGACCGACGCCCATCATACCGATGGCCTGGCCGAACTGGTCTGTTCCAACTCCTTCCGCTCCGACGACTGGGAATACAATGCCGTCGGACTGCTTCATGCCGAGATGCGGGCGCTGGGCTCCGTCATAATGGCCAGCGCAGACATCAATCAGGTGCCGGCTGGCGGAGCCCTTGCCGTGGACCGCGACGCCTTTTCCCAGGCCGTGACCGCCCGGCTGGAGGCGCACCCGCTGATTACCGTCGTGCGCGAAGAGATCGCGGGCCTGCCGCCGGCGGACTGGGACAATGTCATCGTCGCGACCGGGCCGCTGACCTCCGCAGCCCTGGCCGACGCAATCCTGGGCCTGACGGACGAGGAAAGCCTGTCCTTCTTCGATGCCATCGCCCCGATCGTGCACGCCGACAGCATCGACTTCGACATCGCCTGGCGGCAATCCCGCTATGACAAGGAGGGGCCCGGCGGGGACGCCGCCGCCTACGTCAACTGTCCGATGGACAGGGCCCAGTACGACGCCTTCATCGATGCCCTGCTCAGCGGGCCCAAGGCCGAGTTCAAGGAATGGGAGAACGTCCCCTATTTCGACGGCTGCCTGCCGATCGAGGTCATGGCCGAGCGGGGCCGAGAGACCCTGCGCCACGGCCCCATGAAGCCCGTCGGCCTGACCAATCCGCGCGACCCGATGGTCAAGGCCCATGCAATCGTCCAGCTGCGTCAGGACAATGCGCTGGGCACCCTGTTCAACATCGTCGGCTTTCAGACCAAGCTGAAGCACGGTGCCCAGGCCGAGGTGTTCCGCATGATCCCCGGCCTACAGAACGCCCAGTTCGCGCGCCTGGGTGGCCTGCATCGCAACACCTATCTGAACAGTCCGAAGCTGCTGGACCGGCAGCTTCGGCTGAAGGCCATGCCGCGCCTGCGCTTTGCTGGCCAGGTGACGGGCGTGGAGGGCTATGTTGAGAGCGCGGCCATGGGCCTGTTGGCCGGACGACTGGCCGCCGCCGAGCGTCTGGGTCAGCCGCTTGATGCCCCGCCGCCCGAGACCGCACTGGGTGCCCTGGTCGAGCACATCACCGGCGGACATCTGGAGGGGTCCAAGTTCCAGCCGATGAACATCAACTATGGCCTGCTGCCGCCCCTGCCCGCGCCCAAGGTGGACGAGGCGGGCGTCAAGATTCCGATGAAGGAACGCGGCCGCGCCAAGAAGCGGCTGATGAGCCTGCGGGCAGTCGAGGCTCTGAACACCTGGCGGGGGGCAGCCTGATGCCCGGGTCGGAGGGTGAACTGGAGCGGCTGACGGCACGCCGGGTGACCCTGATCTATCGCCTGGACCTGATCGCCAAGGGAGCCCGGTTGACCTAAGACGACGGCTCGCCTGTCGATATGGCATCGGAGAAGGCGCGGCTGGAAGACGAGGTCGCCCGCCTGGACCGCAAGATCGCGGTCCTGGGCCCCGCCGCAGGGCAGGCCTGAAATCGCTGCCATGACCCATCCGCTGGAGTTCGCAAAGCGCGCCATCCGCCAGAGGATCAATGAGATCTTCAACGACTATGAGCGGGGTGAGCGTCCGGCTCTGCGGCGCGCGGACGCCCTGTTCGCGACGGACTCCATCGCCTGGCGGGTCAATGGCGACATCGTCACGATGATGATCGGCGGGGTGTCAGGTCTCCTGCTGCAGATGCTGCATCCGGCGGTGCTGGCGGGCGTCTGGGACCATTCGGACTTTCGCGCGGACATGCATGGCCGGCTGCGTCGCACCGCCAAATTCATCGCTGTGACGACCTATGACCACGCCTCGTCAGGACAGGCGGCCATCGAACGGGTGAGACGCATTCACGATCGGCTGGGTGGCACCCTGCCGGACGGCACGACCTATCGCGTCAGTGACCCGGCGCTGCTGGCCTGGGTGCATGTGACCGAGATCACCAGCTTTCTGGATGCCTGGGTCCGGTATGGCGACCCGGCGATGTCCGGGGCCGATCAGGACGCCTATATCGCCGAGATGGCCCGCATCGGCCTGGCCCTGGGGGCTGATCCTGTGCCGTACGACCGGGCCGGGGCCCAGGCCCTGATCCAGTTGATGCGCCCTGGTCTGAGGGCCGATGCCCGGACGAAGGAGGTCGCGGCCCTGGTCATGGGCCAGAAGATCGACGGACTGGCCGAGACCGCCGCCTCGAAGATCATCATGCGGGCGGGGGCCGATCTGCTGCCGGATTGGGCGCGGCAGATGCATGGCCTGCCTGCCGCCTCCCCCCTTGTCGTGGCCGGGGCCCATGCCATGGCGCGGACCCTGTCCTGGACCTACGACGGGTCGCCGAACCGCCAGGTCTGGCCGGACGAGGTCACGGCCTGGCCTCAGGGCTGATCGTCAGATCTGGCCTCTCAGCGTGGCCCAGGTCAGGCGCAGGCGCTTGACCGCTTCGGGCGCATCGGGACGCAGAAGGGCCGCGTGAGCCACGGCGGGAAATGCAGCGATGGGCAAGGCTTTCAGGGCCGCATTGGCGGATGACCGCAAGGCGTGCGCCTCTTCCAGGCGTCCCGTCTGAGACAGACCACGCACCCGCCCGGCCGTCACTGCGGCTTCGCCGTGGCCCGGTCCCGCCAGGACGTGGATCGCCGCCTGCATCGGACCGACATAGAAGGCATTCAGATCGTGGGGCATGTCGTGGATGCGTCCGACATGGGCCTCGATCAGCCGGTCGAAGACGCCACGATCCAGGCCGTGACGGGTCGCGACGTCGGTCAGGGCTTCCAGCACGGGATGTCCCCGCCTGGGCTCGGCCGCGAAGACGCCGTCCATCTGGTCGCGCCACCAGACGTAACGCATCTCGGCCAGCAGGGGCTGGGTGACGCGCGCCGGTATGGCCATCAGCTCGGCCTCGAACGCATAGAGGGCGATCAGGTCGGCGCGCGCCTGCGGGTTCGAAACGAACCGGCTGGACAGCCAGCGATCCGGGTCGGCGCGGCGGACCTGTGCGTCCAGAGTGTCTTCGGGATCAGCCAAACAGCGTCTGGTACATGGCCATGGACGCCAGCATGGGCAGGCTGAGGAGCAGGTTGGTGCGGCTGCCCAGCATCGCGATACGCGCCGCCTTGGCCTTCACATCGTCCTCAGCCGGGACGATGCCCAGGGCCCGCTTCTGGTTCGGCCAGATGATGCCCCAGACGTTCAGGAACATGACGATCGCCAGCCAGACGCCGACGCCCAGCAGGGTGAAGCCTTGATCGCCCTCGACCAGACCACCGGCGAAGCCGAAACTCATCACCTCGGCCGCATAGGCGTGGCCCCGGGTGAACATCACGGCCAGACCGAAGACAACGGTCGCCAGGGCGGCCCAGCGGAACCAGAACAGAGCCTCGGGCGCGATATGCTTGCCGACGGCCGGCTTCAGCTCGGCGGGGATGTTCGGCATCACCCGGATCTGGACGAAGTTGAAGTAGTACAGCAGGCCGATCCACAGGATGCCCGACACGACGTGACCCCAGCGGAAGGTCGCCTGCCAGAAGCCCAGGTCAAAGCCGCCCGGCGCAATCCGGCCAAAAGCGAAGATCATCACACCGGCCAGCACCAGGCTGAGGATGATCGTAGCGCGGAAGTTCGAAAGCAGCTTGCCCATGGTCCAGCCCTCCCCAGAGCGTCGATTCGTCTATGAAGCTTCACTATAGCCCTCCCTCCCCGTCATGGGGAGGGAGATAGAGTTTACGGCCGGGACGCCATGCCCAGCTTGATCGGCTTGGCATCCTCGACAGCGGCTCCCCGCTTGACGCCCCACAACAGGATGATCGGCGCACCGACATAGATCGATGAATAGGTGCCGATGATGATCCCGAACATCAGGGCGATCGAGAAGCCGAACAGAGCCTCTCCACCGAAGATAGCCAGAGCCGCCAGCACCATGACGGCCGTGATGCCGGTGATGATGGTCCGGGTCAGAGTTTCGTTGATCGACAGGTCGATGACCTCGCGCAGCGGCATGGTCTTGTACTTGCGCAGGTTCTCGCGAAGGCGGTCGAACACCACGACCGTGTCGTTCATCGAATACCCGATGACCGTCAGGATGGCGGCGACCATGTTCAGGCTGAATTCCAGCCGCATCAGCACGATCAGTCCGAACACCAGAATCACGTCGTGCAGCAGCCCGACCACGGCGCCAAAGCCGAACTGCGGCTCGAACCGGAACCAGATGTAGGCGAACATCAGTACGATGGCGCTGCCCAGGGCCAGAAGCCCGGACATGAACAGCTCACCCGAGACCTTGGAACCCACCACCGCCACGCCGGAATAGGTCACCTCGCCAACGGCCTGGCTGATGGCGGTCTCGACCTGCTGAACGACGGCCGTCTGATCGCGGCCCTCCGGAATCTGGAAACGCAGAACAGCGGTGGAGCCGTCATCGACCTGGCTGCCCAGGCGCGCAATGCCCTGCACCTGCACATCGCCCAGCCCCAGTTCACCGACCGCCGAGCGGGTGGCTTCCAGATCCAGGACCTGACCGGCGGGCTTGGCGACCTCCATCGAGGCCCCGCCCCGGAAGTCGATGCCCATGTTCAGGCCGGGATAGAAGACGCCCACGAGCGAGGCGATCACCAGCACCACCGAGAGGCCGGCGAAGTATTTTGCGAAGTCCACGAACCGCAGGTTCGTCTTGACCGGCAACAGTTTGATCAGGGGCCATCCACGCATCGCCATCACTCCGCGATCGGCAGTTTTTTGGGCTTGGCGACTTTCAGCCACCAGGCCAGACCCACCTGTGCGACCAGAACGGCCGACAGCATGGAGGTGAAGACGCCGATGGTCAGCGTCCAGGCAAAGCCCCGCACCGGGCCCGCGCCGAAGGCAAACATGATCAACGCCGCGACCAGGGTGGTCAGGTTGGCGTCGACGATGGTGCCCATGGCCTTGTTGAAGCCGGCGTCCAGCGAGGCGATGACCGAGCGTCCGGCTCGTGCCTCGTCCCGCATCCGCTCATAGATCAGCACGTTGGCGTCCACCGCCACGGCGAAGGTCAGGATCAGACCGGCGATCCCGGGAAGGGTCAGCGTCGCCTGAGTCAGCGACATGGCTGCGATGATCAAGAGGCCGTTCAGCAACAGGCCGATCACCGAGATGCCGCCGAACAGGAAACCGTAGGCCAGCAGCATGAAGGCCACGATGATGAAAAAGCCGATCGCGGTCGAAATGCCACCCGCGGCGACCGCGTCGGCACCCAGCTCGGCCGTCACGGTCCGGCGCTCGATCACGTTCAGAGGCGCAGGCAGGGCCCCCCCGTTCAGCAGATTCACGAACTCGGACGCCGACTGGATCGAATAGTTGCCGGTGATCTGACCGCTGCCGCCCGTGATCGCGCTCTGAATCGTCGGCGCAGAGATCACCCGCCCGTCCAGGATGATGGCGAACTGTTTGCCGATATTGGCGGCCGTCGTCTCGCCGAACCGGCGCGAGCCGATGCCGTCGAAGCGGAAGTCGATGGCCGTACGGCCCGTTTCGTCGCTGCCGACACGCGCACTGGTCAGGTTTTCACCCGACACCAGGACGCGGCGCTTGACGACATAAGGCAGGCCCTCGGCGTCATACAGCAACTCCGCGTCCGGGGGCACGATGCCCGCAACGGCGCTTTCGACCGAAGCGGTTTCATCGACCATCTGGAAGGTCAGCTGCGCCGTCTGGCCGATGACCCGTTCCAGCTGGGCCGGATCGCTTTCGCCGGGTGCCTGCACCACGATGCGTGTGGCTCCCTGACGGGTGATGGAGGGTTCGCGGGTGCCGAGGCTGTCGATCCGGCGGCGGACGACCTCGATCGACTGATCGACCGCGGTCGCGCCCATGCCGTTGATCGCCTGATCGGTGAAGGCCAGACGGATGCGATTACCGGACAGTCGCGTCACCTGACGCTCGGCAACGCCGGAGCTGTCGGGCTGGGCCAGCACGCGCAGGGCGGTCAGCGCGGCGTCCATCTGGGCCGGGTCGGCCACGCTGACGACCACACCACGATCGTCCGGCACGAAACCGGTGGTCGCAATGCGCGCCTCGCGCAGTGTCAGCCGGGCATCTTCGGTCGTGTTGACGATGCGCTTGGCGCGCATCTCGGCCACGTCGACCTCGAGCAGCAGGTAGGACCCGCCCTGAAGATCCAGACCCAGGTTCAGGGTGTTCTTGGGCAGCCAACCCGGCAAGGCCGCACGCTGGGCGGGGCTCAGCAGGTTCGGATAGGCGAACAGCACGCCGAATGCGAGCGACAGGACGAGAAGGATGACCTTCCAGCGCGACAGATGGATCATGGCGGAGACTTCCGGGGCCCGCAGGCCGAACTCAGACCTTGGCGCGGGTCGACTTGGCGCGGGTGGCGGCGGGCTTGACCTGCGACGGCGAGTCGTTGGCGGCCACGGCGGTGCGGTTGCGCACGTCGCTGATCATGGCCTTGATCACGGCGACATTCACGCCCTGTGCGATCTCGACCATGGCCTTGTCGTCCTCGACGCGGGTGACCTTGCCGATCATGCCGTTGGACAGGGTGACCTCGTCGCCGCGCTTGATCGCGGAAATCAGGGCCGCGTGCTCCTTGGCCCGCTTCTGCTGCGGACGGATCAGCAGGAAATAGAACAGCACAAAGATGCCGACGAAGGGCAACAGTTGCATGGCGATCGCGGCGATGCCGCCGTCAGGAGTGGCTGTCATTCTTCTTCCCCGGCACGGACGCACCCGTGCGCCCTGCCCTTCTAAAACGAGGCGCGGAAACTAGGGTGCGCCGCCCGTGATTGCAACGCGGCCCCATAATTCTCCCTTCCCTTCATGGGAGGGAGCAGCCTACCTGGGCAAAAGCGTCAGGGGATCGATCGCGCTGGGCTCGTCGCCGCGCATGCGCCAGACCTCGTAGTGGATCGACGGACGGCCATCGCCGGCGGTCAGGCCAACCGTGCCGATCGACTGGCCGGCGCGAACGTCGTCGCCATCGCGCACCGTGGCAGAGCCCAGGTGGCCATAGACGGTACGCCATCCGTCGCGGTGCACCACCAGCACAGTCAGTCCCTGACCTGCCAGATCGTCGCCCACATAGCCGACGCGCCCGGCGGCAGAGGCCCGGACCTCGGCCCCGGCGGGCGCTCCGATATTGATGCCGTTGTTGCGCTCGCCCAGGCCGACGGGGCCGAAACGGCGAAGGATGTCGCCGCGCACGGGCCAGTCCAGGGCAACCGTCGTCGCGGCGGAGCCATTGGGCCGGGCGGGCGGGGGCGAGGCGGGATTGCCCGAGGGAGGCGGCGGCGGGGGCGGCGGCGGAGCCCCCCGGTTGGGCACCAGAACTCCGGTCGGCGACGGGCCGGTGGCATAGGGGTCCGAGCCGGTGTCGACGGCGGTATCGGGCAGGATGATGCGCTGACCGGGCGACAGGGCTGCGCGGGGCCCCAGGGCATTCAGGTCGATCAACGTCTGGACCGGGGTCTGGAACCGTCGTCCGACCCCCGAAATGGTGTCACCGGGCTGGATCACATAGGCGGCACCGGTGATCGTCGAAGCCGGCCGCGAGGGTGGCGGCGGCGCATCTTCCAGGGACGGCAAGGCCCCGCCCTCGACTACGCCGACGGGCGCGGTCAGCGGCGGTGGGACCTCGTTGGCCGGATTGGTCGGGCCGACCACGCCCTCACCATAGGGGACCGGTGCCGGTGCCGGTGCTGGCGGAGCGGCGGGACGAGCCGGTTGGCGATCGGCATAGATCGAATAACGCGGCTCGGACGGATAGCTGGCGCAGGCGGCGGCGGTCAGGGCGACAGCCGCAATCACCATCCCCTTCATCCAGCGTTCGATCTCGACCATGCGGCCCTCCTGAAGTGTCATGACTGTTGGCTACGCCCGCTGCCGAACCAACCCGGCAAACGGCGCGAAAGTGGGGCGACGCGCGATCGCATCAAGCATTACCCTCCTTCGCCGTGCCCTCCACCAGCGGAACGAAGCGCACCTCCGCCAGGCTCTCGCGGCGGAATGAACCGTCCAGTTGTCCGGTATAGCGGTGCAGCATCTGGACCGAGGTGCGGCCGACGGGGGCCACCAGTATGCCGCCGGGCTTGAGTTGCTTCAGCAGTTCGGTGGGCTCCCCGGGCGAGGCGGCCGTGACCATGATGCGGTCGAACGGTGCCTGGTCGCGCCACCCCAGGCCTCCGTCGCCATGGCGGGTGATGACATTGTCGATGCCCAGCAGCCGCAGCTTGCCCTCAGCCTCTGTCAGCAGGGAGCGGTATCGTTCAACCGAATACACATAGCGGGCCAGCCGGCTGAGGACCGCGCACTGATATCCGCTGCCGGTGCCGATCTCCAGCACGCGGTGGCGGGGCTGGACGTCCAGCGCCTGGGTCATCAGGCCGACGATATAGGGCTGGCTGATCGTCTGGGCACAGTCGATGGGCAGGGCCTGATCCTCCCAGGCCTGATCCAGGAATTTCTCGTGCACGAAGACCGCGCGGTCGATCGATTCCATGGCCGCCAGCACGCGCGGGTCGGTGACCCCCTGTTGCCGCAAACCCAGGATCAACCGCCCGGCCCGATCGTCGCGCAGGTTCATTCCGCAGCCACCACCGCCTTCGGCGGCACCCCGCCCAGGACGCCTTTCAGGTCGTGCAGACTGGCCATGTGGGTCAGATCGATGTGCAGCGGCGTGACGGAGATCTTGCCGTCGTCCATGGCCCGCAGGTCCGTGCCCGGCGCGTGATCCTGTTTCGTGCCGCGAAAGCTCATCCAGTAGTAGTCGCGGCCGCGCAGGTCGGTGCGGCGCACGGCGTGCATCTCGCCCTGATTGCGGAAGCCCTGACGCGTGACCTCGATCTCGGTGACCTGATCCACAGAGCGAGCGGGAAAGTTCAGGTTCATGACCACGCCGGGCTGCCAGTCCTGGGCCAGCAGGCGGCTGATGATGGCGGGAGCATAGGCCTCGGCCGTTTCCCAGTGGGCCGTGACCTCGTCGTGGAACCGCTCCAGCGACTGGCTCAGCGCGATGGAGCGGATGCCGAAGGCCATGCCCTGCAAGGCCCCCGCCACCGTGCCGGAATACGAGCAGTCCTCGCCGACATTGTGCCCCCGGTTGACCCCCGACAGCACCAGGTCCGGCCGATGCTCGGCCATCAGGTCGTTGACGGCCAGGACGACGCAGTCGGTCGGCGTTCCGGTCACGGCAAAGCGCCGATCGTCGAACCGCTTGATCCGCAAGGGTTCCGTCAGGGTGATCCCCCGCCCCTTGCCCGACTGCTCCTCCTGGGGCGCAACGACCCAGATTTCATCGGGGCTGTCGTGCCCGGTGCGACTTGAGGCCGAAGCGTCGAGAAGCGCCTGCGCGATCCGCTCCAGACAGGCCAGGCCCTCGGCCTCGATCCCGTCGTCGTTGGTCAGGAGAATACGCATCAGACCTCTAGGCGACCGGCTTCATGTCGTCGGCCAGGATGACGACGGCCCCGCCGCAGTCATTGCGGATGACCGATCCCTCATGCTCGATCCGGGCACCGGACTGGTTGGCCGACCAGGGCGTGGTGCGGCCGGTGACCTGGACCTTGGTACCGGACAGTTCGCGGTACTGGCGCTGTTCGTCGCGCGGCAGGGCCCCGGACAGGCAGGGGCGAGAGAACGGCTGCAGCACCTGGTTCTCGTTGGCGTAAAGCTGGAACTCGTCCGACGTGAAACGAACCCAGCCGGTCCATTCGGAGCCGTTCGGATCGAAAGTGGCAACGGGTGCGGTGGCACAGGCCGACAGGGCAGCGGACGCAGCGGCGATCAGGATCAGGTTACGCATGGCTCAGGCTCCGACATGGGTGAGGCCACCCATATAGGGCAGCAATGCAGACGGAACGGCGATGCGCCCGTCCTGATCCTGATAGTTCTCCATGATCGCGACCAGGGTGCGACCGACGGCCAGGCCGGAGCCGTTCAGGGTGTGGACGAACTCGGGCTTGCCCTCTTTGGGCTTGAAGCGGGCGTCCATGCGGCGGGCCTGGAAGTCGCCGCAGTTGGAGACGCTGCTGATCTCGCGATAGGTGCCCTGGCTGGGCAGCCAGACCTCCAGGTCGAAGGTCTTCCTGGCCGAAAAGCCCATGTCGCCCTTGCACAGCAGCATCCGGCGATAGGGCAGTTCCAGCCGTTGCAGCACGACCTCGGCGCAGGTG
Source organism: Brevundimonas vitisensis (assembly GCF_016656965.1). Taxonomy (NCBI): domain Bacteria; kingdom Pseudomonadati; phylum Pseudomonadota; class Alphaproteobacteria; order Caulobacterales; family Caulobacteraceae; genus Brevundimonas; species Brevundimonas vitis. Next base: position 2,903,590 of record NZ_CP067977.1, on the reverse strand, counting down.
GTCATGCGCTCGTGTTCCTCGTCGGATTTGTCCGGCGTGGTGATGGAGACCAGCTCGACCTTGTGGAACTGATGCTGGCGGATCAGGCCGCGCGTATCGCGCCCCGCCGACCCCGCCTCGGCCCGGAAACAGGGCGTCAGGGCAGTCAGGCGCAGGGGCAGTTCCTCCTCCGGCGTGATCTGCTCGCGCACGAGGTTTGTCAGGGAGACTTCGGCGGTGGGGATGAGCCAGCGGCGATCGTCGAAAACTTGGTCGATGAACTCATCGACCTGTCCGGCGATGTCATCGTCTCGCTCAATGCCACGCACATTGTCGATTGCGTCAGCAGGAAAACTCACAGCCTGAAAGAGGTCTTCGGCAAACTTCGGCAGCTGCCCTGTGCCGAACATCGCCTCGTCGCGGACGAGGTAGGGCGGATTGACCTCCAGATAACCGTGCTCGGTCGTCTGAAGGTCCAGCATGAACTGGCCGATGGCGCGTTCCAGACGGGCCAGGCCGCCCTTCAGCACGGCAAAGCGTGCCCCGCTCATCCGGGCCGCCGCCTCGAAATCCAAGAGCTTCATCGCCTCGCCCAGGTCGGCGTGGTCCTTGGCCGGGCCGGTGCGGCGCGGTTCGCCCCAGATCGAGACCTGGACATTGGCGTCCTCGTCCTCGCCGTCCGGCACATCGGCGGCGGCCAGGTTCTTCTGCGCGGCCAGCAGATCGCGCAGCTCGCGGGCCTTGGCGGTCTCGATCTCGCCCTGGGCGGCGATCTCGCCCTTCAGGGTTTCGACCTCGGCCTTCAGGCGGTCGGCCTCGGCCATGTCCTTGCGGCCCATGGCGGCGCCGATCAGCTTGGACGTCGCATTGCGCCGGCTCAGCGCCTCCTGCCCCGCCGTCTGGGCCGCCCGCAGTTCCACATCCAGCGCCAGCAGCCGCGCGACCAGGTCGGCCGCATCGGCCACCCCGCGCGCCGACCATCCGGCGACATAGGCGTCGGGTGTCTCTCGGATGGCCTTGATATCGTGCATGGGTGGTCTTCGGCGCAGGCTTCGGGGGAAGCCGCATGCTCTAGCGCCCCCCGGGGAGTCGGGCAAACCCCTCCCCCAGCCCGCGCTGCGGAAAGGCCCCCTCCACCGCTCCGCAGTCCCCCTCCCCGTCAAGGATGGGGAGGAGACGTGCACCGCCTGTCTCCTCCCTGCGCCGCAGGCGTGGGGAGGTGGCGCGGCGCGGCTGCGCGCCGTGACGGAGGGGGCTGTCTCAGCTCGCCCGCTGGCTGTCCCACCACCGCACGGCGTCGGCGTCGCGGGCGCTGAGGTCCGGGTAGGCCGGGTCGGAGCCGACGTCGGGGACACGGCGCCAGGAGCGGGCGCATTTGGGGTGGTCTGCCAGGTCGATGCGAACGGTGACGGCATCGCCGCCTCCGATCATCTCGACGCCCGAGGTGCGGAACACCTCGGCGGCATCCAGGCCGTCGAAGGCGGCCAGGGCCTCATCCGATCCGGTCACGGTCGGCCAAGCGTCCAGGGCCCCGCCGATGGTCTTTTCGCGGCGGGCCGCTTCCAGGGCATCATTGACGACTTCCAGCACCGACTGGACCTTCGCCCACCGCGCCGCCTCGGCCGCATTCGCCCACTGCGCAGGCGTCTCGGGGATCACCCGGGCGCAGTTGGAGCCGCCTTCCGGGAACCGCGTTCCCCAGGCCTCTTCCATCGTGAACGGCGTCAGCGGGGCCAGCCAGGCGGTCAGGCGCAGGAAGACGGCATCCATCACTGTGCGGGCAGCACGCCTGCGGATCGCATCGGGGCGGTCGCAGTACAGGCTGTCCTTCCTGATATCGAAATACAGGGCCGACAGGTCCCCGGCGCAGAACTCCAGCACCGGACGGACCACATCCTGGAACCGATACTCGGCATAGGCGGTGCGCACCTGGCCATCCAGTTCCCACAGACGGTGCAGGATGAACTGCTCCAGCGGCGGCATCTCGGCATAATCGATCCGCTCCGCCTCGTCGAAGTCGCTGAGCGCACCCAGCAGATAGCGGACGGTGTTGCGCAGCTTCCTATAGGCATCGACCGTGGTCTGCAGGATCTGCTTTCCGATCCGCTGGTCCTCGGCATAGTCCACCAGCGCGACCCACAGGCGCAGGATGTCGGCCCCGCTTTCCTTGATGACCGTGGCTGGATCGACCGTGTTGCCCTTGGACTTGGACATCTTCTCGCCGTTCTCGTCCTGGGTGAACCCATGGGTGAGAACCGCCCGATAGGGCGCGCGGCCGCGCGTGCCCGATCCCTCCAACAGGTTGGACTGGAACCAGCCGCGATGCTGGTCCGACCCTTCCAGATAAAGGTCCGCCGGCCAGTGCGAGGGCCGGTCGCCGGTGTAGCCGTGAGCCGGATCGCGCGGCTCCAGCGCAAAAGCGTGGGTGCAGCCGGAATCGAACCACACGTCCAGGATGTCGGTGATTTTCTCGTATTTGGCCGGGTCGTGCAGGCCCAGGAAGTCGGCGTCGGGCCGGTCGAACCAGGCGTCGGCCCCGCCTTCCTTCACCGCCGCCAGGATGCGGGCGTCCACGTCGGGGTCATGCAGCGGCTGACCGGTCTGCTTGTCGACGAACATGGCCAGCGGCGTACCCCAGGCGCGCTGCCGGCTGATCAGCCAGTCGGGGCGGCCCTCGACCATAGAGCGGATGCGGTTGCGCCCGGCTGCCGGATGGAAGGCGGTGGCGTCGATGGCATTCAGGGCCGTTTCACGCAGGGTGTCGCCCGACTTCAGCGTCGCATCCATGCGGATGAACCACTGGGGCGTATTGCGGAAGATGACCGGCGCACGCGAGCGCCAGCTGTGCGGATAGGAATGCTCCAGCCGGCCGCGGGCCAACAGATTGCCCGCCTCGATCAGCTTCTCCATGACCGCGCCGTTGGCGGGACCGAACTTGCCGGTCTTCTTGCCCTCGGTCTCCAGCACCTTGAGGCCGGCGAACAGGGGGACGTGATCGTAATAGGCACCGTCGGGATCGACCGTGTCCGGCACCTCGTGATGGCCGTGCGCCTTCCACACCTCATAGTCGTCGGCACCGTGGCCGGGGGCGGTGTGGACAAAGCCCGTGCCCGCATCGTCCGTGACGTGGTCGCCGGACAGCAGAGGCACCGAAAAGCCAAAGCCCGGCGACAGGGCCGCCAACGGATGGGCACATTCCAGGCCGGAGGGATCGATGGCGTCGATCCGGGTCCAGGTCGCGATCTTGGCTGCCTTGAAGACGTCCTCGGCCAGCTTGTCGGCGACGATCAGCCGGTCGCCCGGCTTGGCCCAGGGCTCGAACTCCAACCCCTGCTCCATCGACTGGACCTCATACAGGCCATAGGCGATCTCGGGGCCATAGCTGATCGCCCGGTTGGCCGGGATGGTCCAGGGCGTGGTGGTCCAGATCACGATCGACGGATTGGCATGGCGGAAGGCCAACAGGTCGTCGGGATGGCTGTCGGTTGCGCCGGTCACCGGGAACTTCACCCAGACTGTGGGCGAGACATGGTCGTGATATTCGATCTCGGCATCGGCCAGGGCCGTGCGCTCGACCGGCGACCACATGACGGGCTTGGACCCGCGATACAGCTGGCCGCTGTTCTTGAACTTGTGGAACTCGGCCACGATGGCGGCCTCGGTGCCGAAGTCCATGGTGGCATAGCGGTTGTCCCAGTCGCCCAGGATGCCCAGACGCGCGAACTGGGCCTTCTGCACCTCGATCCAGCCCGCCGCGTATTCGCGGCAGGCGGCGCGGAACTCGGCCTTGGACACCTCGTCCTTGCGGCGGCCCTTGGCGCGATACTGCTCCTCGATCTTCCACTCGATCGGCAGACCGTGGCAGTCCCAGCCCGGCACGAAATCGACGTCGTGACCCAGCAGGAAGCGGCTGCGGACGACGAAGTCCTTCAGCGTCTTGTTCAGTGCGTGGCCGATGTGGATGTCGCCGTTGGCATAGGGCGGACCATCGTGCAGCACGAACAGCGGTGCCCCTTGTGCCTGACGCGCCTTGCGCAGGTCGCCGTACAGGTCACCCCAGGCCTCAATGATCGCCGGCTCCTTTTGCGGCAGGCCGCCGCGCATCGGAAACGGCGTCTCAGGCAGGAAAACGGTCTCGCGATAGTCGCGGCCGGAAGCGGGGGAATCGGAGGCGTCGGCCATGTTCAGTCGTCCAGGCGTGTCTTGGGTGATCGTTCGCGAATGGGTGTTTCGATCCCGGCGAGCGCGGAGCCAGAGGCCCTGCGGCGCTACGCCGGGCGGCTAATCGAAATCGGGCGAAACACGCGGACGGTCATGTTGACGGCGGTTTAGCAGAGGCCTGCGGCCCTGCACAGTCAGGTCTCGACAGCATCCTCGCGGCCCCTTCCGGTTCAGGATGCCGCCCTCATCCGGAGTGACACCATGAGCCTCACCCTGTCGTTTGCTCTTGTCCTGTTTTCTCAGGACCCGGTCGGCTGCGAACGTCTGCCGCACGAAACCTATGCCAGCCAGGCACAGTTCGAGGTCAGCTGTTTTGTGCGCTGGATCTACAGCCCCGGCACCCTGGAAACCCTGACGCCCCTGGGTCGCGATGCCCCCGACCTGTTCTCACGCTCTGCACTGGACGCGATGGACAACGCTCGATCGCGAAGCGCGAACGGCCATCATCCGGCGTTCGAGGCCGACCCCGTGTGCCAGTGTCAGGATTCGGCCGGTCTGCGCCTGATCTCCTTGACGGTGCCGGAAGCCTCCGCACAAAGGGCTGTGGCCCATGTCGTGTTCGACTTCGGTCGCGGCGGCGGTGTGACGGGACCGGAAGACCACATCAATCAGACGCTGATTCTGACAAAGGAAGACGGCGAATGGCGGATCGATGATTTGATCGCCCGTGGCTCCAGCTTCCGCGCCGCTCTGGCCCAGGACTAGAGCGTCGCTGGCATGGCCGCGAGCGCGGACCGGGCCTGGCGGGCGTCCGCATCGATCTGAACCTTCAGCGCATCGAGGCCGTCGAAGTTCATCTCGCCGCGCAGAAAGGCCACCAGCTCGGTCTCGATCGTCTGGCCATACAGATCGCCGGCGAAGTCGAAGAGCCAGACCTCCAGCAGAGGTTCGGGCGCCTGGAACATCGGGCGGACACCCAGATTGGCGACCCCGTCGATCACCCGCCCGTCGGCCAGGCGGCTGCGCGTGGCATAGACCCCATAGGCGGGCCGCATATAGTCGCCCATCCGCACATTGGCCGTGGGTACACCAATGGTCCGGCCGCGCTTGTCGCCGTGGACCACTTCGCCCTCTATGGCGAAGGGGCGGCCGAGGATGGTCTGGGCGCGGGTCATGTCCCCTGCCTTGAGCGCCTCGCGGACGGCGCTGGACGAGAGCTTGAGCCCGTCCGGGTCATCGATTCGCGGGGTCACCGAGACGCTGAAACCGGCCTCGGCGCCGTAACGGGCCAGGGCCTCGGGTGAACCCGAGCGGCCCTTGCCAAATGTGAAGTCGAAGCCAACGGCCGCGTGACGGATGCCAAGACCTGCCCCAAGCACCTCCCGAGCGAAGGCCTCGTCGGTCATGCTCGCCATCTCGGCGTCGAATGCCAGCAGATACAGCCGCTCGACACCCAGCGGAGCCAGGGCGCGCGCCAGCTGGCCGGACTTCATCAGGCGAAAGGGCGCCGCGTCCGGCTGGAACCAGCGTCGCGGATGCGGATCGAAGCTGACCACGGCCAAGGGAGCCGCAAGACGGGCCGCGGCCTCGCGCGCAGAGGTGATCACCGCCTGGTGGCCACGATGAACACCGTCAAAGGCCCCCACTGCGACGGCGGCGTGCCGCAGGCTGTCGGGCAAATCCCGAAAGCCGCGGATGATCTGGACCGTCTCGGTCACTGCGGCTGTCAGCCCTTTTGCGGGCGACGCCGGCGCGGCACCCGGACCACGGCCACCCCGTCCATGATCTTCTTGCCCGCAACGAAGCCCTCGCAGTTCAGCTCGACCCGCGCGCTGTCCTGATCGACGCTGATGACGGTGATGCGGACATCGACGTCGTCGCCGATCCGGACCGGCAGGTGAAAGCCCAGGGTCTGGGAGATGTAGATCGATCCCGCGCCCGGCAGAATGGTGCCAACCACGGCCGAGCCAAAGGAGGCCGACAGCAAGCCATGCGCGATCCGGCCGCGATAGGCCGTCTTTGATGCGAAGGCCTCGTCCAGATGCACGGGATTGAAATCGTCGGAAGCCTCGGCGAACAGCCGGATGCGTTCTTCGGTGACATGGACGGTCTTGTCCGCCGCCATGCCCACACGGAGTTCGTCCAGAATATATCCGCCGGACGGATGAGCGGTGACCAGTTCGACCATGGGCCGGTGTTAGCCCCTGTCGAATGAATTGGCGAGCCTTACCAACCCAGGTCCAGCGCGGCGTATCGGGCGCGTGTCGTTTCTGCCGCCAACAGGCCCGCAGCGCGCACAGGATCCAGACCTCCATTGGACGCGCGCGCGGCATCGCCATGAATGCCCTGAGCGATGAACAGGCAGTCCAGCCCCTGCGCCTCTGCCCCCAGAACGTCAGTCACCACGCCGTCGCCGATGCACAGGACGCGAGAGCGATCCACGCCGCGGCCCAGCAGGCGCTCGGCCTCGGCCAGGGCCAGGTCATAGATCGGGGCGAACGGCTTGCCCGCCATCGTCACCCGCCCGCCCATGGATTCGTACAGGTCTGCTAGCGAGCCGGCGCAATAGATCAGGCGATCGCCGCGCTGGACCACCCGGTCGGGGTTGGCGCAGATCATCTCCAGGTTTCGCTCGACCGCCGGCCGGAAGCGTTCGCGATAATCTTCGGGCGTCTCCACCTCATCGTCGTCAGGGCCGGTCACACTGATGAAGGCGGCGTCCTCGGGGCCGGTGGCGATTTCCAGGCCGAGGCCCTCATAGAGCGGCTGGTCGCGATCGGGACCGATCAGCCAAGCCGGTCCGGGTGCGCGCTTGGCCAGCTCCATCCGCGTCGCATCGCCCGAGGTGACGATGGTGCGCCAGGCATCTCGGGGGACGCCCAGGCCGTCCATCTGGCCGATCACGCCATCGGCAGGACGGGGCGAGTTGGAGATCAGCACGACGTGGCCGCCCTGGCGGTTGAACCGGCTGAGGGCGTCGCAGGGGCCCGGCCAGCTTTCGCGTCCGTTGTGGATCACCCCCCAGACATCGCACAGCAGGATGTCATAGTCGGCGGCGACGGCCGACAGGCGGGGCAGAGGCTGAGGTAGGGTCATGGCGGACCTATATCGCGCTGCCCCTCGCCGTAACAGTCGTTACCAGCCCAAAGCCGCCTCGCCGCGCAGGATGGCCTCGGCCTGCAGCGTATGCTTGGCCCCGCTGCGGTCGTGCAGGACCAGGGCGGGCAACAGGCGCAAGGGGGCCCGGCCGGAACGCACCGCCTGGACCAGCACCCGCTTGGCCGGTTCGTCGGCAAAAGACTGAACGGGCCGGATGGCGAACGACCCGCACCGGGCGCCCAGAAGCGTCAGAATGTCCGCCAGCCGGTCGGCACGGTGGATCACGACGATCCGCCCGCCGTCGCGAACGGCCGCCGTCAGGAAATCGGTCCAGGCCGCCAGACCGTCGTCCGCTATCCAGGCCCCGCGCTTGGCCAGTGCCGGTGCGCGCAAGGCCCCCGGGTCGTCGAAATAGGGCGGGTTGGCGATGGCCCAATCGAAAGCTGGACGCTCCAGGGCTCGGAAACCCGCCGCGACGTCCCCCCTCACGATACTGGCCCGGTCCCCGAACCCGTTGATGTCGAGGTTCTGGCGCGCCAGATCGGCCGCGGCGGGATCGCGCTCAACTCCCATCAGGTGCACCGCCGGACATCGGGCTGCGACCTGGGTCAGCACCCCACCGACGCCGCAGCCCGCCTCGATCACCCGAGTCCCAGGTTTGGCCTCCACTGCAGCCGCCAGCAGGGCCGCATCCATGCCAGCCCGATAGCCCCCGATGGCTTGGCGCAGCCGGATGCGTCCGCCCAGAACCGTGTTCTCGGCGATGCCCTGCTGTCCGTTGCCGTCGGCTGCGACGGTCACGCGCCTTGACCCTGCATGTCCGGCTCACCATTGTGCAGTGCGTTGCCGCCGGGCAAGACACCGATTGCGCGATTCTGCGTTTCGCCTCTCCCTATACGCCTGCACACGAGTTTCTCCGTTGGACGCTGTCACCGTCGCCGCTCCCCGTCCCAAGGGTGACGTCGAGGCCCTGGTTCGCCTCGCGGGCCCCGACATGCGCGCGGTCGATGCCCTGATCCTGGCGCGGATGCAGTCCGACGTACCGGTCATTCCCATGCTGGCCGAACATCTGATCGCGGCCGGCGGCAAGCGGTTGCGGCCCATGCTGACCGTAGCGGCGGCACGGGCGTGTGGGGCGACCGGCGCGATCGACGCCCCGCTGAAGCTGGCAGCGGCGGTCGAGTTCATCCACACGGCAACCCTGCTGCATGACGACGTCGTCGATACCTCGGACCTGCGTCGGGGCAAGGTAGCGGCGCATTTGATCTGGGGGGCCCCGTCCAGCGTCCTCGTCGGCGATTTCCTGTTCGCGAGGGCGTTCGAGTTAATGGTCGAAACCGACCAGATGCGGGCCCTGGGCATCCTGGCCAAGGCGTCGGGCGTGATTTCCGAGGGCGAGGTGCTGCAGCTGACGCGCGCCCATGACCTGAACCTGGATCGCGATACCTATCTACAGATTATCTCGGCCAAGACCGCCGAACTGTTCGCGGCGGCCGCCGAGGCCGGGGCCGTGGGCGTGGGCGCGGACGAGGCGGCGGTGACGGCTCTGCGGGCCTATGGCCTGAACCTGGGCCTGGCGTTCCAACTGGCCGACGATGCGCTTGATTATGGCGGCGCGTCCGAGACCCTGGGCAAGAACGCTGGTGACGACTTCAACGAAGGCAAGGCCACCCTGCCCCTGCTGCTGGCCGTCGCCCGCACCCGGGGCCGCGAGGACGCCTTCTGGGACCGCACCATCAGCAAGGGCCAACGCACCCCCGACGACTTCCGCCGCGCCCGTGAACTGGTCATCGGTACCGGTGCCCTGGGGGCCACCCTGGACACCGCCGGGGAATTCGCCGACCTGGCCAAGGCGGCTCTGTCGGTCCTGCCCCCCAGCGACTGGCGCGACGCCCTGGAAAGCCTGGCCGACTTCGCCGTCAGCCGCGCGGCCTAGGCAACCGTCAAGACCGAGACTGGTTCAGTCCGGCCCCTGCAGCAGGACCATGAGTTCGCGTTCGAGGTCTGCCACGGTGGCAACGCTTCGGTCGAAGGCCCGCTGGCTGGCGGGGTCAGACAGTTTGATAGTGCCATTCTCGACGGTCCAGGAGCGGCTTCTGCTCAGGATCCCGAGCGCTATGCTCGTCTCGTTCAGGATGACTTCCCTCAGACCCATGATTTCATAGTCGATCGCTGCGACGCCCGAAACGAACGACCCGAACGACAGCGCCGCCTGCTCTTTCACGGCGGGATCGATATCCGCCTGCGCGAGACTTTCGCTGAACTTCGCCTTCTCGTCGGCCAGATACCGATCCATGGCACGTTGCCTCGCACGAGCCTGCTCGATCGCGGCGTAGGCCTTGTCGATCCCGTTTGACTGCCCCAGCGCCGCTGGAGCGAGCAGTTCGCTTCCCAGAACAAGCTCGTCGTTATTGGCAAAATCGATCTGCCGTTCCCTGACGCGGGCCTCGAACGGCGCAGCAAGCTGGGCGGCTTTCGCCGCGTCCATGATGCCGCTGGCGGATATGACAACAATCAGCGCTGGCACGACCCCGAGGAACGAAGCCATGGCGATAAAAAAGGCGTGAAAATCCAGCGTGCTCTGGGCACCCCTGCTCGACAGGACAAAGAACTGGACCAGTGACGTCAGGGCGAAGATCGAAAGCCCAAGGGAAACCAGCACGAATACTTTTTCAAACGCTGCCTCACCCTGGGCGGGTGATGGGGCGTGCACTGTCCACAACGATCCAAGCAAGGCCACGCCGAGAGCAATCAGGCAGGCAGCCAAGAGAAACCGCAAGGTGCGGGGCCTGGGTTTTCGATCCGAATCCACAGTCGACATCGTCATGACCCCGCAATCTGCCGATGGCCAAACCTGCCTTGAACCGGCTCGCACTCCGCCGCAGAAGAATGCAGGTCATGCGCGACGGCTCAAGCTGTTTCGCTGGTCGTGGGCCGGCCGATCTAGCGAAGCCCCGCGCAGAACCGCTGAATCCGTGTGCAGGCCTCTTCCAGCACGGTTTCGCTGGTGGCGTAGCTGATGCGGAAATAGGGGCTGAGGCCGAAGGCGGAGCCCTGGACGACGGCCACGCCCTCGGCGTTGAGCAGCTCGCTGGTGAAGGTTTCGTCGCTGTCGATGACGACCCCGCCCGGCGTCGTCTTGCCGATCAGGCCCTCGATCGACGGATAGACATAGAAGGCACCTTCCGGGTTCGGGCAGCGGATGCCGTTCGCCTGGTTCAGCATCGATACCACCAGGTCGCGCCGCGCCTGGAAGGCCTGCCCCCGTTCGGCGATGAAGTCCTGGGGCCCGTTCAGCGCCTCGACCGCCGCCCACTGGCTGATGGACGAGGGGTTGGAGGTGGTTTGGCTGGCCACCTTGCGCATCAGGTCGATCAGGGGCTTGGGCCCACCCGCATAGCCGATGCGCCAGCCGGTCATGGCATAGGCCTTCGACACGCCATTGATGGTCAGCACGCGGTCATAGAGGTCCGGCGCGACCTGGGCGATCGTGGTGTAGTCGAAGTCGCCATAGATCAGGTGTTCGTACATGTCGTCGGTCATCACCCAGACCTGGGGGTGACGACGCAGGACCTCGGCGATCGCCTCCAACTCGGCGCGCGTGTAGGCGGCACCGGTCGGGTTGGACGGGCTGTTCAGGATCAGCCATTTGGTGCGGGGCGTGATCGCGGCCTCCAGCACCTCGGGGCGCAGTTTGAAGCCATCCGCCTCCTGGCCCACCACCGTCACCGGCTCGCCGCCCGCCAGCAGCACCATGTCCGGATAGCTGACCCAGTAGGGTGCCGGCACGATCACCTCGTCGCCCGGCGACAGGGTGGCCACCAGGGCGTTGTACAGCACCGGCTTTCCGCCCGGCGCGACATGGATCTGGGCGGCGGTATAGGTCAGGCCGTTCTCGCGCGCGAACTTGGCCACGATGGCGGCCTTCAGCTGCGGGATGCCGTCGACGTCGGTATATTTGGTCTCGCCGCGCCGGATGGCGTCGATGGCCGCCGCCTTGATGTTCTCGGGCGTGTCGAAGTCCGGCTCTCCGGCCCCCAGGCCGATCACGTCGCGCCCCTCGGCCTTCAGCGCGCGGGCCTGGGCGGTGACCGCCAGGGTCGCGGAAGGCTTGACCCGGGCCAGGGCGGAGGATTGCAGCGTGCTCATGTCGGACTCATCGGCGTGTGCGTGGGAGAAGGTGCGGGGAGGCGCGGCCTTTCTTACGCAAGCGGGACAGGCGGGGCAAACGCCGTTCGTCCTTGATGGCCCCGCATCGCTCGCCCGATGCGCCGGAGGATGATAAGCGCGTCCGTGATGCGCCGTATCCTAGACTTCGTCCTGAACATGGAGGCCCGCCGGTGGAAGGCGGCGCTGGTGACGGCCCTGTTGCTGGCGGCCACGCTCGGCCTTCTGGCCTTGGGCAAGAGCCAGTTGGGACTGGCGGCAGAAGCCAATCTGGAGGCCTGGCTGCGGGGCTATGCCGGGTCGCCCCTGGCCTTTGTGGCCACGGTGGTGGTGTTCGTGGTCGCCGCCTTTGTCGGAGCGCCGCAGTTCATCCTGATCGCCGCCTGCGTCGTGGCGTTCGGGCCGTCGCTGGGCTTTTTCTACAGCTGGGCCGCGACGGTGATCTCGGCCGGGGCGACCTATTGGCTGGGGCGGGGCCCGACGGCGCGGCTGCTGGACCAGCTGGGCGGGCGCAGTCTGGACCGGCTGAAGCGGTTCGTGGGCAAGAACGCCTTCTATGCCAGCTTCATGATCCGCAATGTCCCCTCGGCCCCCTTCATCGTCGTCAATGCCGCCTTCGGGGCGACGAGGGCTGCCTTCTGGCCTTTCCTGGCGGGTTGCGCGCTGGGGGTCCTGCCCAAGACGGCGCTGGTGGCCTTCTTCGGCGGGGCGGTGGTGACGGCGGTCAGCGGCGACGGCATCTGGACCTCGCTGATCCTGGCCGGGGTGGCGGTGACTTGGCTGGGCCTTATGCTGGGCGTGCGCGAATGGGTGCGGCGACGCGAGCGGGCGGCAGGCGCAGCCGACTGACCCCCTCCATCGCCTGTGCGGCATGACCGGGCGCTCGCTTGCCTGCATCGCCGCCCCGCCGTAAGCCGGGTGACAGACCCCTGCCCTGTCGCTCTCTATCCCGGATGCCCGCCATGAAGACCATCCTCGACGAACTGGACAAGCGCCGCGCCCATGCCCGCCTGGGCGGCGGCGAGGCCCGCATCGCCAGCCAGCACGCCAAGGGCAAGCTGACCGCGCGCGAACGCATCGAGGTCCTGCTGGATGAAGGCAGTTTCGAAGAGACCGACATGTTCGTGGAGCATCGCAGCCACGAGTTCGGCATGGAGAAGCAGCGCATCCCCGGCGACGGCGTCGTGACCGGCCACGGCACCATCGGCGGGCGCCTGGTCTATGTCTTCTCCAAGGATTTCACCGTCTTCGGCGGCTCCCTGTCGGGGGCGCATGCGTCCAAGATCGTCAAGCTGCAGAAGGCGGCCCTGACCAATGGCGCGCCGATCATCGGCCTGTTCGACGCAGGCGGTGCGCGCATTCAGGAGGGCGTGGAATCGCTGGCCGGATACGCCGACATCTTCCTGCAGAACACGCTTGCCAGCGGCGTCATACCCCAGATCAGCGTGATCATGGGCCCCTGCGCGGGGGGCGACGTCTATTCGCCCGCCATCACCGACTTCATCTTCATGGTGAAGGACACCTCCTACATGTACGTCACCGGCCCCGACGTCGTGAAGACGGTCACCAATGAAGTCGTCAGCCACGAGGATCTGGGCGGCGCCCGCGTCCATGCGGGCAAGTCCGGTGTCGCCGATGGCGCGTTCGAGAACGATCTGGAGGCCCTGTCCGAGGTCCGCCGCCTGATCGGCTTTTTGCCCCTGTCGAACCGCGAAAAGCCGCCGGTGCGCGACAGCTATGACGACCCGGACCGGGACGAGGCGTCGCTGGACACCCTGGTGCCGGCCAATCCGAACCAGCCCTATGACATCAAGGAGCTGATCCTGAAGACGGTGGACGAGGCCGAATTCTTTGAGATCGGTGCCGATTTCGCCAAGAATATCGTCACCGGCTTCGGCCGCCTGGACGGCCAGAGCGTCGGCATCGTCGCCAACCAGCCCCAGGTCCTGGCCGGCGTGCTGGACATCGATTCCAGCCGCAAGGCCGCGCGGTTCGTGCGCTTCTGCGACGCCTTCGACATCCCCCTGGTGACCTTTGTCGATGTGCCCGGCTTCATGCCCGGCACGCGCCAGGAATACGGCGGCCTGATCAAGCACGGGGCCAAACTGCTGTTCGCCTATGCCGAGGCCACCGTGCCCAAGCTGACCGTCATCACGCGCAAGGCCTATGGCGGTGCCTATGACGTGATGAGCTCCAAACACCTGCGCGGCGACGTCAACTATGCCTGGCCCAGCGCCGAGATCGCCGTCATGGGGGCCAAGGGCGCGGTCGAGATCATCTTCCGCAAGGAAGCCGGCGACCCCGAGGCCCTGGCCGCCCGCGAGGCCGAATACAAGGAACGCTTCGCCAACCCCTTCGTGGCCGCAGGCCTGGGCTACATCGACGACGTCATCATGCCCCACGGCACCCGGCGCCGGCTGATCAAGGCGCTACGGACGCTGAAGAACAAGCAGCAGGAAAACCCGTGGAAGAAGCACGATAATATTCCGCTGTAGGGCTTGCGCGCCCGAGGGACGTTGGGGAACGATATGTGGAATCTATTCAGCAAGCCTCAAGTCTTCTGGTGGCTCATGCATAAGATGGACGACGATACGCCATCCGAATTTTATGAGGTCCGCCAGTTCCGTAGCCAGATTTGGGTTGCGGAAGGGGCGGTCAAAACCTTTGGCATGTCTCATACGATCAATGCGTCATCATCTAAAGCCGCTCGGCAAGAGATCGACCGGTTACTCGCTAAGAAGGGCGGCGCGGGTTTTGTTAAGTCAGCCGAAGGTTGCTATCGCCGCGGGTCTTTCGACTTCGGCGAACTCAAAGGTGCGGTAAAATCAGCTTCGCGCGCTTCATTCGACCTTATCCGTGCCAAGCATGCTGACCACAAGCTCTACGGCTTTGGCATCACCACGGATGAAGTGCCGATGACTCTCGGCGCGATGGCACAAACCGTCAAAGCGATAGCGGCCGAGACCGACGAAGCCCTGCGATCTGAAGCGGAGTGGAATCTTCAGGCTTGGCCTATCGAAGAGGGTGATGGATTTTTCGACATTCCCTACCGACTTCTTCTTCGTCAGAGCCGTGGAGACATCCCGTTCGAGCAGACCATCGCGGACGACGAGTTTGCCAACGGAGCTTTTGAGGCGTTCGTGAGTGCGCTGGAAGAACTGCGCAACGAGGGCGTACTCGCAGATGCACAGGGCGACGCGATCGTGCTGATGGTCCAACCATCGGACTTTGTTCCGATCGAAGGTATGATCGAACGCCTCAATGCTGATCCCGCGGTTGTGCAGCGATACTATGCTGAGAACGGCTGACGTCGGCAGTTAAGAGGGACGTTTCTGACCAACCTCCTCTTCCTCTGCTCCCGCAACCGCCTGCGCTCCCCCACGGCCGAGCAGGTGTTCGGGTCTTGGCCGGGCGTGGAGACCGCCTCGGCTGGTCTGGCACCGGATGCGGAGGAGTTGGTGACGGCGGACCATCTGGAATGGGCCGACATCATCTTCGTCATGGAGCGCGCCCACCGCGCCAAACTCCAGCGCCGGTTCAAGGCCCAGCTGAAGCGGGCCCGCGTCATATGCCTGGACATCCCCGACGACTACGATTTCATGCAGCCCGAGCTGGTCACCCTGCTGGAACAGAGGGTGCGGCGGCATTTGTGAGCGCCCCTCGGCTACCCGGGCGATCCCCCTTCCGCCACCTGCCGTCTTGCCCCATCCGGCGCATGGCCGTATGAGCGGGTGAGGCCGTCGAATTTCATCAGACGGTGAAAATAATGAGGGAGCCCGGCCCATGCGGAAAATCTTTCCCGACGCCAAGACGGCGCTGGAGGGTCTGACGTTCGACGGCATGACGGTGATGTCAGGCGGGTTCGGCCTGTGCGGCATTCCCGAGAACCTGATCGCGGCGCTGCGCGACAGCGGCGTGAAGGGGCTGACCGTCATCTCCAACAATGCGGGTGTGGACGGGTTCGGCCTGGGCCAGCTCTTGGAAACGCGCCAGATCGCCAAGATGATCTCGTCCTATGTTGGCGAGAACAAGGAGTTCGAGCGCCAGTATCTGGCCGGTGAGCTGCAGCTGGAATTCAATCCGCAGGGCACCCTGGCCGAGCGCATCCGCGCAGGCGGCGCGGGCATCCCCGCCTTCTTCACCGCCACCGGCGTCGGCACCCTGGTCGCCGAGGGCAAGGAGGTGCGTGAGTTCGACGGCCGCAAATATGTGATGGAGACCGGCCTGGTCGCCGACCTATCGATCGTCAAGGCATGGAAGGCCGACGCTGCGGGCAATCTGGTGTTCCGCAAGACCGCCCGCAACTTCAACCCAATGATGGCCACCGCTGGCAAGATGACGGTCGTCGAGGTGGAGCACATCGTACCCACCGGGACGATCGACCCGGACCACATCCACACACCCGGCATCTATGTCGACCGCCTGTTCGTCGGGACGTTCGAAAAGCGGATCGAACAGCGGACGGTTAGGCAGAGGGAGACCGCCTGATGACCGAGACGCCCAAACCCGACCTGTTGAAAGCGATCAACGACAAGCTGACCTGGGTGGTCATCCTGCTGGTGCTCATCATGTTCAACACCTGCTCGCTCGGCGACGACCTGTCCGATGCCGCACGCGACATTCGACGCGCAGCCGCCCCTGCCGAGAAAGGCTGAGACCCATGCCCCGCACACGCGATCAACTGGCCGCCCGCGCCGCCCGCGAACTGGAAGACGGCTTCTACGTCAACCTGGGCATCGGGATTCCGACCCTGGTGGCCAACCATATCCCGGTGGGGATCGAGGTGACCCTGCAGTCTGAAAACGGCATGCTGGGCATGGGCCCCTTCCCCTATGAGGACGAGGTGGATGCCGACCTGATCAATGCCGGCAAGCAGACGATCACCCAGATCCCGGAAAGCAGCTATTTCAGCTCTTCCGACAGCTTCGCCATGATCCGCGGCGGACACATCAATCTGTCGATCCTGGGGGCCATGGAAGTGGCCGAGAACGGCGACATCGCCAACTGGATGATCCCCGGCAAGCTGGTGAAGGGCATGGGCGGGGCCATGGATCTGGTGGCCGGCGTCAAGCGCGTGGTGGTGGTCATGGATCACGCCAACAAGCATGGCCAGTCGAAGGTTCTGAAGGCCTGTACCCTGCCGCTGACGGGCACGGGCGTGGTCAGCCGGATCATCACCGACCTGGCTGTGTTCGACGTCAAGCCGGATGGATCGGGCCTGGAGCTGATCGAACTGGCCGAGGGCGTGACCCTGGACGAAGTGGCCGCGAAGACCGAAGCGACCTACACCGTTTCCGAAAATCTGAAGACGCTGGCATAGTGCTCACTTAACCTGTCGTTAAGACGGGCGGGGTGGAGGGCGTGAGATGGCGGACGGGGGATATCGGCTGGGCGGCGGAGCGCCGGAGCCGGATCGGGCACGGATTGAGGCGATCGCGGCGACCTGGGGTGATCAGGACGACGGCGCGTTCGGCGCAGCACCGCACGGGGCCCTGTCCTCGACCCTGGACCGGACCCTGTCGGAAACCCGCAACGGCGACCTGACCGAGGCGTCTGCCCTGATCGCGCATCTGCGCAATGCACTGGATGGGCTGGCCCCGGCCTCGCTGGAACCACGCCGGGGGCTGGCCGGCCTGTTCGACAGCCGTAAGCGCCGATTGAAGGCCCTGCGCGCCCGATATCTGGCGGCCTCGCGGACCTTGAACGAAACCGGCATCGAACTGACAGACCGGGCCGACAGGGTCGAGCGCCGCAGCCGGGTGCTGGAAGATGTCTGGGCCGACATCCGCAACGTCGTCACCGACCTTGATGCCCATGTCGTCGCCGGGGCCGATCGGTGCCCGCCAGTGCCCGCAGCGGATGAGGGGGAGGCCATACCTGATTCAGCCGCTCCGCTGCGCCAGCGCCTGTCGCAACTGTCGTCGGCGCGGCAAGCGGGCATTCGCACCCTGCCCCTGATCCGCATGGCCCAGAATGCGGAGGTCAGCGCCCTCGCCTGCCTGCAACGCCTGCCCCAAGCTATTGGCGACTGGCGGGACGACTGGAAGGATGCCCTGGGCCTGATGGGCAAGCGGCCGCGCAAGGTGCGCCCCGACCCCGTTCGCCTGGCCCGTACCCGCGACGCCCTGCTGGCCGCCCTGGATCAGGCCGACGCCGCCATCGCTGCCGCCCGCACCCGCCGCGCCGAGATCGAGGCCCGGATGGATGCGGTGCGCAAGGCGGTCTGACGCCTAGTTGCCGGCGGCCTGGTCGGTCCAGGCGACAATCTGGCCATTCAGGTCGCGGCTGGCCAGGTCATAGGCTTCGACGATGGCGCTGATGGTGTTGGCACGAGCGGGCTGCACGACGGTGAAGGTGCGTTCCGCCTCGACCGTGCGTTCCGGAAGGGCCATCAGCCGGGTCCGGGCCGCGATCACCACCGAGGGCACGCCGCCCGGTGAGTCATAGCGGGTCTCGAACGTCCGCACGTCGATATCGAGGGACGAGTCCCCTCGCGTCAGCTCCCGCGGGCCGATCAGGCGAACCCGGCGGGCCTGCCCCGCAAACGCGACCTCCAGGCTCTCGCTATAGAGATCGGCTGCTGGCGAAACCCAGCGCGCGCCGCCGATGTAGGCGGCTTCGGTGCCGGTAATGCCCAGAAGACGGTCGCCCCGCGCGCTTTCGGGGAACTCGACACGGCGCAGAGTGACCTGGACGGGGCTGGCGATCGGATCGGCGGGCAGGGCCTGAGCCGCCACGCCAAAACGATACATCTGGATCGGATCAGGGCTGGACAGCAGGGCACAGGCCGACATCAGACCGGCAGCGGCCAGGACGGCGGCCGAACGGATCAGGGTTGTCTTTCTCACGGCTGAACCTCCAGTTCCCGGGACGCCGGGCGTCCGATGAAGTCACGCGGGCTGGAGCGCACTTCGTCGACCAGGGTCTCCAGCGACCGTGTTGCGTCTTCCAGGCCCTGAATAGCCTGTTCCAGCTGCGGCAGGCCCGTGGTGGCAAACTCGCCCAGCGGCTGCTCCAGATTGCCGACCGTGCGATTGATCGAGGCGACGGCGGTGCGGGCCTCGGCCGTGGCGGCGTTGATGTTGGCGATGGCCTGACGTCCGTCCGTCTCGACCAGCTGGCGCGCGCTGGCCCCCAGGCCTTCGAACTCGGCGATGGCGGCATTGGCTTTGATCAAGGCCTGCTCCAGCTCGGCCAGCATCCCCTTGCGGGCCTCCAGCTCGGTGCTGAACGATTCAAAGTTGGTCAGGCTGGTCGAGAAGGAGCGGATGTTGTCGTCCGACAGGACGCGGTTGATCCGGTTCAGCGCATCCACCGTCTGGGCCAGCACCGTGCCCGAGCCGCTGAGCAGTTCGGCGATCGGCGAGGGCTGGCTCTGGATAACCGGCGTGATGCCGTCGGCATACTGGGCCTTCAGCAGGGCGCTCTGAGGATTGCCGGCGGTGATCTGAATATAGTTCAGGCCCGTGATCCCCTGCGGCTCCAGCTGGGCGCGGGACGTCACGCGCACGGGCGTGGTTGCATCGACACGAATCCGGGCGATGACCTGATCGCCCTTGTTGGGGTCCAGCTTCAGGTCCGTGACCTCGCCTACGCGAATGCCATTGAAATGGACCTCGCCCCCCTCCGACAGGCCACGCACGGGGCCATAGAAGACGATGTCATAGACGTCGTACTCCTCGTTGAAGGACAGGCGCGCCAGCCATAGCGAGAAGACGGCAAGGGCCACCATCAGGGCGACGGTGGCGATGCCGACGGCGGCGTAGTGGGCGTCTCTTTCCATTGCTCCGCTCTCCTCAGGCGGCCTTGTTGGCGGCACGGCCGCGCGGTCCAAGGAAGTATTCTTTGATCCACGGATGGTCGGAACGCTCAAGTTCCTGAACCGTCGCCTTTTCCACCACATGCTTGTCGGCCAGGACGGCGACCTGGTCACAAATGGCGTAAAGGCTGTCCAGATCGTGGGTGATCATGAAGACGGTCAGACCCAGGTCGTCGGACAGGGTGCGGATCAGGTCGTCGAACGCCGCCGCACCGATGGGGTCCAGCCCCGCCGTCGGCTCATCCAGAAACAGCAGTTCGGGATCCAGCGCCAGGGCACGGGCCAGGCCGACCCGCTTCTTCATGCCGCCGGACAGCTCGGCCGGTTTCAGATGATGGCTTTCCGGCTTCAGGCCCACCATGGCGATCTTCATCTCTGCCAGTTCGCGGATCATGTCGCGGGGCATCTTGGTATGCTCGACCAGGGGCGAGGCCACATTGTCCAGCACGCTGAGCGAGGAATAGAGAGCCCCCTGCTGGAACAGCACGCCGGTTCGGCGCTCGATGTCGGCGGCCTGCTCCTTGGTCATGTCGGAAATGTCGTGGTCGAAGATGCGGATAGATCCGCCCTCCGGCTCCTTCAGGCCGATGATGGAGTTCAGCAGCACGGTCTTGCCCGTGCCGGATCCGCCGACGACGCCCAGCACCTCGCCGCGCCGAACATCCAGGTCCAGGTTCTCGTGGATAGTGCGCTCGCCGAACTGACTGAGCAGTCCGCGCACCTGGATCAGCACCTCGCGATCGTCGGTCGTCGGGGAGGTCACCGGGTCGGTCATATGTCCAACTCCAGGAACAGCATGGCGAAGACCGCATCCAGCAGGATGATGGCAAAGATCGCCTGGACGACGGCGGCCGTCACGCGTCGGCCCAGGCTTTCGACGTCGCCGGCCACGGCCATGCCCTGACGACAGCCGATCGCAGCCACGACCACAGCAAAGACGGGTGCCTTGATCATGCCGACCATCAGGTGATTGCCCATCAACGGATCCTCGCTGATGCGCTGCACGAAGAAGGCTGGCCCGTAGCCGAGCAGGCTCCAGGTCACCAGCAGACCGCCAAACAGGCCGGCGATGATGCCGATGAAGGTCAGCAGTGGCGTCATCACGACCATGGAGGCCAGACGGGGGATGACCAGGGCCTGGAACGGATTGACGCCCATCACCTGCATGGCATCGACCTCCTGGTTCATGCGCATCGAGCCGATCTCGGCCGCGAAGGAGGAAGAGGATCGACCCGCCAGAAGGATGGCGGTCAGCAGCACAGCCAGTTCGCGCAAAACGGCAACGGCCACCAGCTGGACGGTGAAAACCCCCGCCCCGAACTGCGTCAGCAGATTGGCCCCCAGAAAGGCGATGACGGCCCCGATGAAGAAGTTGGTGGTGGCCACGATCGGAATGGCATCCAGACCGGCGCGTTCGGTCTGGCTGAACCAGGCCGCCCAACGGATGCGGCCGGGATGGCGCAGGGCCACGCCCACAGCGACCACCAGACGGCCCAGGAAGGCCAGCGACAGGGTCGCCTCAGCTCCGATATCGTAAACGCCCCGTCCGATCTTGGCGAAGGTGCGGGTGAAGGCATCGGCACGGCGCGGCGGCGGGGCCGACTCGCGCTCCAGCTTGTCGACCATGGCATAGATGCGACCAGCCTCCGGCCGCGCGGCCCAGGCATCGGCCGGCAGTTGGCAATTGGAAGCCTGAACGATGGACAGCGCCCCTGCCGTGTCGAACCGCCCGAGTTCACTCAGATCGACGGCTGTGATGCAGCGCCCCTCGACCGCCCGGTCAAGACGGTGAGAGATCCTGCCCAGACCCGTTGTGGTCCAGTCGCCGGTCAGGCGAAGGGTCAGGTTACTGCCCTCGGCCTCCTCGATCTGAAAGTCTGCTGCGGCCATGCCCTTACCTAAATTGCGCCGCGCATTTTGCCCATGGGCAAGGCCGAAGCGGGGCAATAACGCCGCCCAAGCGTATTGGTTCGGACACGGTCGATATCAAATCATGGCCGCGACGCGCCGCAAATCCTCAATGAAACGTGCCTGTTCCGCTATACGCGCCGCCTCGTCCGGCAGACGCAGCAGATAGGCGGGATGGACGGTCAAGACCGCGATCGATCCATCGGCCAAGGGGATCGGCTGGCCTCGCTCGGCCGTCACGGTCACCTTGCGTCCCAGGACGGCGGAACCCGCCGTGGCCCCCAAGGCCAGCACGACCCGCGGACGGACCAATCGGCGTTCGTGATCCAGCCACCAGCGGCAGGCGGTGACTTCGCCGGCGTTCGGGGTCTTGTGCAAGCGGCGCTTGCCCTGCGGTTCGTGTTTGAAATGTTTGACGGCGTTGGTCAGGAAGACACTCGCGCGATCAATTCCGGCCTGCGCCAGTGCCTGATCCAAGACATTCCCTGCGGGTCCGACAAAGGGCCGCCCGGCCAAATCCTCCTGGTCGCCGGGCTGTTCGCCGACAATCATCAGGCGGGCCTCGGGCGGCCCCTGCCCCGCCACGGCCTGTGTTGCGTCGCGCCACAGGGGACAGCGGCGGCAGCCCTGGATGACCGACGCCGCCTCGGCCAAGGTGTCAGGGACCGCATCGTCTGCCTGGCCCGCCGGGGCGACATCGGGCGCGACGGCATGGGCAAAACGCGGGTTGGGCACGGCGGCGGGCGCGGCGACCATCTCGGCGGTGCGCTGCGACGACTGTGCGATCAGCTGCGGGATCAGGGACGCCTCGGGCAGGTTCTTCCAGTATCGGCGCGGCATCTCGCCCTGCATGGTCCTGGTCTTCAGCCGCGCAGGATTGAAGGTCGAGGCGTAGTAGGTCTTCCAGAACTCCTCGATCTCGTCTTCGGCGGGCGCCATGTCGCGCGTGGCGGGCGGGCCGAACCGCAGGGTCTCGGTATCCCAAAAGGCGCTGCCGTCCGGCGTCAGGATCGACCAGCGCATGGCCGTAAACCGCCGCTGAAAGAAGGGAGCCGTGCGTTCCAGCACCCGGTGCGCCGGCTCGAACCAGGCCACCCAGGCCTCTCCGCGATCGTCGTGCACCTGCCGAAAACGCACGAAAGCCTTCATCTTGTGACTGGCGCGCGAGACATTCTTAGCCCGGTCCAGGGCATCGGCAACGTCGGGGTCTGACACGATCCGCATCAGATTGGGCGCATCCTGAAGCCGCCACAGAAGCCGATACATCAGATCGAACCGGTCGACCGAACGGTGCAAGATGACGTCCTGGGCCAGATCAACGAAGGCCTTGGGGACGGTGAACGGGCTCCCCTCCCCGGCTTCTGAGGCTGCGGTGACGCTCGCGAAATCGGCAGAGGGTGCCGTGTCGAACAGGCCGCCCTGCGCCCCCTCCCCGGCCACGCGGAAAACAGCCTGGCTTGGCGACACCCCCGCCGCACGCAGGGCCCGGGCCCCGCGTCGCCAGCCGTCGAAGTCGGTCGGATGATCCAGTTCGGCCACCCGCATCAGAACAGGCTCAGTTGCTCCGGCGCAGCGGCCGGAGCCAGGCGGGTGCGCAGGTCAATGGCATCGGTCAGCCCGCCGGGCGTCCAGTCCAGAGCAACGATGAAGGGACGCACCTTGTCTATGCCTCGGCACAGGCGCGCGACATCCTCCAGCCGCAACATCTTCCATCGCCGAACCTGCAGGATCCGGTTGACGCTTTTCACGCCCAGCCCCGGCACACGCAGAAGCATTTCGCGCGGGCCCGTGTTCACGTCGACGGGAAACTGCTCGCGTCGGCCGAGGGCCCAGGCCAGCTTCGGATCGATGGCCAGGTCCAGCATACCGCCCACGGTGGCCGCCCCGATCTCTGGCGCACTGAACCCATAGAACCGCATCAGCCAGTCGGCCTGATACAGCCGGTGCTCGCGCATCAGCGGCGGCTTTGACAGCGGCAGCGTCGCACTGGCATCCGGGATGGGGCTGAAGGCGGAATAATAGACCCGGCGCAGGCCATAGCCGCCATAGAGGGACGAACTGCGGGCCAGGATTTCAGCGTCGGGCGCACCGTCCGCCCCCACGATCAACTGGGTGCTTTGGCCAGCCGGCGCGAACTTGGGCGGGCGGGCACGGTCTTTCTTCTGCGGCTTGGCCGCCTCGACCTTCAGCCGCACATCGGCCATGGCCTTCTTGATGACAGCGGCGTCCTTCTGCGGCGCCAGCCGGTGCAGGGCCTCGTCGCGCGGAAGTTCGATGTTGGCGGACAGGCGATCAGCATACAGGCCCGCCTGCTCGACCAACAGCGGATCCGCTTCCGGGATCAGCTTCAGATGGATGTAACCGCGGAAGTTATGATCGACCCGCAGACGGCGCGCCACCTCGACCAATTGCTCCATCGTGTAGTCGCCTGAGCGGATGATACCCGACGAGAGGAACAGACCCTCGATATAGTTGCGCTTGTAGAAGTTCAGCGTCAGCTCGACGACCTCATCCACGCTGAAGCGGGCGCGCGGCACATTCGACGACACCCGATTGATGCAATAGGCGCAGTCGTAGATGCAGAAGTTCGTCAGCAGAATCTTGAGCAGGGAAACGCAGCGCCCGTCCGGCGTATAGGCATGGCAGATGCCCATGCCCTCGGTCGAACCGATCCCCTTGCCCCCGACGGAGTTGCGTTTCGACGTCCCGGACGACGCGCACGATGCGTCGTATTTGGCCGCGTCCGCCAGAATGGAAAGTTTTCGCCTGAGATCGAGCTGCGCCATATGTTGCCATTATGTTCCAATGGCCGGACCGGGTCCATGGGCATTTTGTCACGCACGATCAATCAGTTCAGAAAGTTGAGCAGGGACACCTGGCGCAGCTGGTTGATCACTTGGGCCGACGCCTGGATCGCCACCTGTGACAACTCCAGATCCGTCAGGGCCTGGGCCAGATCGGCGTCGGTGCGCCCCGCCACCAGCTCGTCCAGCGAGGTCTTCTGCGCCTCCTGGGACTTGAGGACCGACTCGACGCGGTTCTGAAGCGATCCGTTCAGGGCCGCCTGGTTGGTGATGGCTTGATACTGCTCATCGAATTCCTTGAGCCGTTCCGTCAGAAAATCCTTCATCGCCTGATCCGGCTGGCCCGTTACAGGCGTGACGGCGTGAAAGTTCTGGATCTGGCGGAAGACCTCGAATAGGGCTTCACCCACCTCGTCGGCCAGGAAGCCGGTCTCGACCGTCGTGCCCTCGTCCAGGCGCGAAACCTGTTTCAGCGTGCCGTTGGCAAAGACGTCGGCCCCAGCCGTCAGCGACAACTCGGCCAGAGTTCCCACCTGGACCGGAGCATCACCGACATTGCCTCCGCCGAACAGATACTGACCCTGATGCTTGGTATTCAGGCCTTCTTTGGCGATCTGGAAATGACCTTGAAGTTCCAGCATCAGGCCGTCGACCCGGCCGGACGCCAGGGCATCGGCGATCGCCTGGCGCGCGCGGTCGGCACCTTGGGCTACGCGCTCGAAGGCCAGATCCTGGGCGGACAGGCGGGCGGCGACGGCATCCCCGGTGTCCATGAAACCCTGAATGCGGCTCTGGGCCGATTTCAGCGCGGTCAGGGCCTCGGAACTGCGGCCGAAACCGGTCAGGTCGGTCGCAACCTTCTGAGTCGAAACCCGCTCCTGGGCCTCTTGGGCGCGCGTCTGGGCGCTCATCAGGTCAAGCAGGGCAGACTGATAGTTGGCGGCGGTCGAGACGCGGGTCATCACATCATCCCAAGAAGCGTGTCATACATATCCTTGGCCGCCTGGATCAGACGGGCCGAGGCATTGAAGGCCTGCTGATAGGTGGTCATCAGCACCAGTTCCTCGTCCAGGTTCACGCCCTCCTGGGCCTTCTGCCGAGCGGTTGCCTCTGTAAACAGAGCCTGGGCGCTGGACTGGCGGTTCTCAGCCAAAGAGGCCTTGCCGCCGATGTCGCCGGCCAGTTCGGACGCATAGCGCGAGACCGAGATCGATCCACCGACCAAGTCGCCCGCCGCCTGGAAGGCGGCCGAGGCCTGACCGGCATCAGCCAGCCTGAGAGCCCCGCGACCATCCCCGGCCGACAGGGCCGAAGCCCCGACCAGGGCGGCGGCGTTCAACTGTCCCAGGGCCAGTTTGGACGGATTCTGACGGATGTCGGTGCGAAGCGAGAACCCATCGGCGCGCGAGGCCCGCACGCCCGATCCGATGCCGAACAGCTCGGTCACCGAGACGCCGGACGGCACCTGGGTGGTGCGATCTTCCAGCACCGACAGGGCCGGGGCCGGGTTGCCATAGCCGGTGAACGCCAGATTGCCGGACCCGTCCAGATCGAACCGACCAAAGCGACCAATCCCCGTCGCCGGATCGTTCAGGGCAATCAGCAGGTCCTCGACCCTGGACCCGGCCGGCACCGCCACCGTTAGGTCGCGCAGGCGCGCACCCGTCTCGCCGCTGAACCGGAAGGTCAGGGTCTGGCCCGCCGTGAACCCGTGCGGGGACTCCAACTTCAGCCCCGTGTCGTACAGGGCAACACGGTCGGTCGAGACCAGATCGTTCAGGCCGAAATAGTGCGAGAAACCGCGCCCGGACTTGTTGCTGGGCGAGTTGGCGTCATCGGCAATGGCCACGCCGTTTCCAGCCGCGCCTGACAGCGTCAGCACGCCATTGCTGAAGCTGGCAGTCGCCGTGCCGCCCAACTGGGCATTCAGCTGGGCCAAGAAGGTGGTGGCGTCGGCGGCGGGCACCGCATTGTTGATCGTCATTGCCCCGCCCGCAAAGTCGATCACGGCCCGCGCTTGAACCACGCCCGCCGCATTGGCCACGGCGATGGTGGTGCGGCCGTTGAAGCCGGCGATCGCACTCTCAAATGTCTGGCCCGTGTTACGACCGGTCAGGGTGGCGGGCGCGGGAGAGGCGGCATTGGCGTTGTGCGCGCGGTTCAGTTCGTCCGCGACGCGCGTCATCAGTTCGGCCAGACGCTCGGCCGTCGCCGGGGCCTCCTTGTCGCGCAGTTCGATCAGGCCCTTGATCTCACCCGAGGTGATGCTTTCCAGCAGGGCCCGTTTCTGGCCGCCGGGCTCGGTCACCCAGATCTCGTTGAAGGCCGTCTCGCTGGTGACCGTGCCGGCGCGGTTGTATTCCAGCGTGGCATGCCCCTGCCCGGCCAGCAGGACACCCGCCCCCGTCCGGATCGAGACCCCGCCAACGGGCCGGACCGAGACCTTGACGTCCATCAGTTCCGACAGCTGACCGACCAGGGCCGCCTGCGCCGTCTCCGCCCCCGAGGCATCGCCTCCGGCCACGGTGGAGCGAGCGATTTCGGCGTTCAGGCCCTCGATCTGCTGCAACAGGACATTGGCCCGCTCGACCGCGCTCTGGAGCCGGCCATCGGCGTCCTCGCGTACGGCCTGGATCTGGGTCGAGACGCGCGAGGATTCATCGAACAGCGCCTGGACGCGGAACAGAGCTTCCTGACGACGCGGCGACGACGTCGGGTCCTCGGCCGCGGCGGCGAAGGACGAGAAGACCTGGTCGACCTGGGCAAAAAAGCCGCTGTTGCCGCCGGGATCGCCAAACAGCGACTGGATGCGGTCATACAGCTCATAGCGCACGGTCTGGCGCGAGGCCTCGGCCCCGGCGTTCAGGCTGGCCGCCTGCAGAAAGCGATCGGTGGCCAGACGGATGCGGCTGACTTCGACGCCTGAGCCGACGCCCTGGCTGACCAGGGTCTGCTGCTCGGCGATCTTGCGGACATAGCCGGGGGTATTGACGTTGGAGACGTTGTCCGAGACCACGCGCAACTGCGTCTGGGCCGCCGTCAGCCCCGAGGTGGCAGTGTTGAAAATGGCGTTCAGCGACATGCCATACCCCCCTCGCCCGGCAAGGCCTGCCCGTACACGCGCGCTTTTTGCCCGGCAGTGCCGTCAGGCCGCTCGCGCAGCCCCTTGAATTTCAACGGATTTGACAATCGGACCCTGGTCATGACCGGCAAGGGGCGCAAAGGCCGGGCCAGATGCAGGCCCGCAGCAACTGCCGGGCAAAAACCGACCGCGGCGCGGCAAGATTCGACCCCGGCCTCTCTTCGGCCCTTGGCTCGCCGACGCGAAAAATGCCCGCTGTGACTGGACGAAAGCCGCATTGGCACAGTTGGCCCACGACTTGCGACGAGGACGGCGAAGCCATGGGCGCAGCAGGCGCCGATCCGTCCCGTCCCCTTGTCTCTGCGTCTGGCGTCCCATGTCCGCTGCCGACATCCTGTCCGTCCTGTCCCCTCCGGTGGCACCCGCCGCAGGGGCGACCGCGCCTTCAGACGGCGGTGGCGATGTGGCGGCCGCCTTCCAGGCCCTGTTGAACGCAGCGGTCACGGCTGCGACCGGAGGCGTCGCCACCGGTGTGCGCATCGAAACGCGCGCGGGCCGAAACGCCGAAGCGCCCGTCGAGGGGACTGCCGCCGAAGACACTGAGACCCCTGCCGTCGATGGCACCCAGGGCGTGATCCTGCCCCTGTCGACCTCGCCGCTGTTGCCCGAGCCCAAGATTCCGGCCGACGACAAGGGTTCGACCAAGACCGGGGCCCAGCCGAACGGCCCCTGGGTCCTGCCGCCCACGCCGCCCGGCGGCCCGGCCGTCGACGCCAACGGCAAGCCCGTCGTGGACGACAGCCAATCACCCCCGGTCCTGCCGCCCGCTCCGCCGACCGATGCCAATACGGTGGACACCAAGACGGCGGGCCCGCTGGTCCTGCCTCCCGTCCCGCCCGGAACCTCTCCGCGTCCCGGCTCGGAAGCTCCGCCGAAGGACGCCAAGGGGCCCGGCACCAAGCCATCGACGGACAGTGAACAGCCGCAGATCAACCCCGGCCCTCCGACGACCAGTCTGGCCGAGGCGAACCGGTCGGGTTCCCCTGCGCCACACCCCGCCGGCCCCTCTCCGACCGGCCCGGCGGCTGAGCCCGCCGCGGCTGCCGTCACGGACGTGACCGCCGAGGCCGTGCCGGATCCGCTTCAGGGCAGCGAGACCGCATCGGCCCGCGCCAATGACAGCGCCGTTCAGGTGCGCGAGACCAGCTTGTCGTCCCTGTCGCGCGCCACGATCGAGACCACCGCCCAGATCGCCGCCCAGATCACCAAACGGCTTGAGGGACGCTCCACCCGCTTCGAAATGGCCCTGACGCCCGAGGGCCTGGGGCGTGTCGACGTCAGCCTGGAGATCGGGTCCGATGGTCAGCTGGCCGCGCGTCTGGCCTTCGACAACCCCGCCGCCGCCGTGGATCTGCGCGGCCGCGCTGACGAACTGCGCCGTCAGCTGGAGGCCTCGGGTTTCCAGATCGCCCAGGACGGGCTGGAGTTCGCCCAGCGTGACCCCTCCTCCGGCCAGGGCGGCTTCGATGGTCGCCGCGAACGGGCCTTCGCCCGTGCCGACCGCCTGAACCTGGATGCCGATACTGCCGTGCCGCCCGCCGGGCGCTGGCTGTCCCTTTCCCTGACGCCTGACCGCGTCGACATGAAGGTCTGACCCATGGTCGATGCCGTCACCACCAGCACAGCGGCGAACCGGATCAGCGCCGGTTCGAGCACTCTGTTCTCGAATTTCGAGACCTTTCTGAGCCTGCTGACCGCCCAGCTGAAGAACCAGGACCCGCTGTCGCCAGTCGATTCCAACCAGTTCACGGCCCAGCTGACCCAAATGGCAGGGGTCGAGCAGCAGCTGCTGACCAACGACCTTCTGACCAGCCTGCTGGCGGCCCAGCAGGGCGGCGGTCTGGCCGGGGCTTCCAACTACATCGGCAAGGAGGCGACCGCCGTCTGGTCTGCGACCGAGCTGGCGGATGGAAAGGCGACCTGGAGCTATGAACTGGCCAAGGACGCCACCTCCGCCACGGTCCAGGTTCTGGATGCCTCCGGCAAGGTGGTCTGGTCGGGCGATGCGCCGGATCGCAGCACCGGCGTGCACGACTTCACCTGGGACGGCACCACCACTGGCGGCGGCCAGCTGGAAGACGGCGGCGTCTATACGCTGAAGGTCACTGCCAAGGACGGCAACGGCGCGACGATCGACAGCCAGGTCCTGATGCGCGGCCGCGTCACCGGCGTCGAGATGTACGATGGCCAGCCGTATCTGACGGTCGGCAACTCCATCCTGCCCCTGTCCAGCGTGATCGCGCTGGAAGAACGCGCAGCCGCAGCGACCACGCCTGACACGGAGGAGGACGCCAGCCTGCTGTCCTCCCTGAACCCTCTCAAACTGTTCTCGTAAGGAGCCCACGCCATGAGCATCAACAGCGCCCTTCTGGCCGGCGTGTCCGGACTGACCGCCAACTCGGCCGCCCTGGCCGCCATTTCGCAGAACATCGCGAACGTGAACACCATCGGCTACAAGCGCTCGTCGGCCGAGTTCCAGACCGTCATCAACAGCCAGGCCAGCGGTGCGGGCTATTCGGCTGGTGGCGTCCTGGCCTCGGCCCGCCACTACGTCAGCCAGAACGGCCAGCTGCAACGCACCCAGTCGTCGACCGACCTGGGCATCGCGGGCCAGGGTTTCTTCGTCGTGACGGAGAAGCCTGAGAACCTGCAGGTCACCGACAGCCGCCTGTTCACCCGCGCCGGGGCCTTCAGCGTCGACAACCTGGGCTATCTGAAGAACACCGCCGGCCTTTATCTCCAGGGCTGGCCCGTGGATGCCGAGGGCAATATCGCCACCGACCCGTCGGACCTGAACCGGCTGCGTACCATCAACGTCGGCTCGGTCGGCGGCACGGCCGAGGCCACGACTCGGGTTCAGCTGAATGCCAACCTGAAATCCAGCCAGACGGTCTCTGCCGAGGCTCTGGATGCCGCCGCCGTTCCGGTGGGGGCCAACGCCTATAATGCTGCGACCAACTCCATGGCCCAGTGGAACGCCGAGACCGGCGCGGGTGTGAAACCTGATTTCGAACTGACGATCCCGGTGTCCGATTCCAAGGGCGGCCAGCGGACCATCGCCATCTCCTTCCTGAAGAGCACCACCCCGAACCAGTGGTTCGCCGAAATCCGTGCCGTGCCGGCCAGCGACGTTGTTGCTGGGGCAGGTCTGTCCTCCGGCCAGATCAGGACCGGTATGGTCGCCTTTACCCAGGACGGTCGCCTGGACGCCGCCGCCATGGAAGCCCTGGGTGCCGCAGCCCTGTTCCAGGACGTGAACAATGCCTCGCTCAGCTTCGCCTCCTCCAGCTCGGGCGCGCCTGGCGCGGGCGAGGTGAAGTGGGCCGACGGCCTGGGTATCGACGAGCAGGACCTGTCGTTCGACCTGACGGCGGCGACCGGCGGTCTGACGCAGTACGACAGCGGCTCGGTGGTCCAGGCGGTGCTGACGAACGGCACGGCGTTCGGCAATCTGTCAGAGGTCAAGATCGACGAAAGCGGCTTCGTCACCGCCATTTTCGACAATGGCGTGACGCGCAAGATCGCCCAGATCGCCCTGGCCACCTTCCCCAGCCCCGACAGCCTGTCGGAGAG
The DNA here is from genome assembly GCF_016656965.1 of Brevundimonas vitisensis. NCBI lineage: Bacteria > Pseudomonadati > Pseudomonadota > Alphaproteobacteria > Caulobacterales > Caulobacteraceae > Brevundimonas > Brevundimonas vitis. The sequence goes on along the minus strand of NZ_CP067977.1, from coordinate 2,872,938 downwards.
CTCGGGCAATGCCTACCGGGTCACCCAGGGGTCAGGCACCTATAACCTGAAAGCGGCGGGAACCGGCGGAGCGGGCACCATCGGTGCCTCTCAGCTGGAGGCCTCGACGGTCGATCTGTCGGCCGAGTTCACCGGCCTGATCACCACCCAGCGCGCCTATTCGGCATCGTCCAAGATCATCACCACCGCCGACGAAATGCTGGCGGAACTCATCAGCATCAAACGATGATCGGTGAGTAACGTATCGTTAGGATGAATGAATCCTTTCGCGAATACTGAGACAGGATGCCCTGTGGACGGATCGAATTTTATCTTTTCCTTCACCACGCCGCTTAAACGGCCCTTAGCGGCACCGCGCTACCTTCGCGTCAGTGATTGTGGTGGTGAACAAGGCTCGAGACCATGCTTCAAGATCGGCGAATGAACGGCCAGGGCGAGCAGTATGTGGTCGGCCCCACGGGCACACCGCTGACGCTGCGCGACCTGCCGCCCAGCAATACGGACCGCTGGGTGATCCGCCGCAAGGCCGAGGTTGTCGCCGCCGTCCGCGGTGGCCTGCTGTCGGTCGAGGACGCGCTGGATAAATATGGTCTAACCGCCGAGGAGTTCCTGGCCTGGCAGAAGGCCATCGACAAATGGGGCATGCAGGGCCTGCGCACGACGCGGATTCAGCACTACCGGGGCTGATCTTCCGCCTTTGAGACCACGACGGCCGCATCCGGCGACGGGTGCGGCCGTTGTCTTGCCCGCCCCACCTCGAAATCGCCGCCTGCGCGCGCTATATGCCGCCGATGACGCTGCTGGAGCCCTCCTGTCCCATTCCCGACATCGCCCGACCCGACATGGACGGGGCGATTGAGGCAGCGCGGCTGGCGGTTGGCCTGCCGGTCGGCTCGCGTGTGGTCGCCGCGATGTCGGGCGGTGTGGATTCCACCGTCGTGGCGGGCCTGCTGCACAAGGCGGGCTATGAAGTCGTCGGCGTCACTCTGCAGCTTTATGACCACGGCGCGGCCCTGAAGAAGAAGGGGGCCTGCTGCGCGGGTCAGGACATCCACGACGCCCGGCTGGCGGCCGAGACCCTGGGCATTCCCCACTATGTGCTGGATTACGAAAGCCGGTTCCGCGATGCGGTGATCGACCAGTTCGCCGACTCCTATCTGCGGGGCCAGACGCCGGTGCCGTGCATCCGGTGCAATCAGACCGTGAAGTTCCGCGACCTGCTGGACGTCGCCCGCGACCTGGGGGCCGCCGCCATGGCCACGGGCCACTATGTCCGCCGCTCGGTCAGCCCGGACGGCCGCGCCCAGATGCGCAAGGCAGTCGACCATTCGCGGGACCAGTCCTATTTCCTGTTCGCCACCACGCGCGAGCAGCTCGACTACCTGCGCTTTCCCCTGGCCGATCTGGAAAAGCCCCAGGTGCGGGGCGTGGCGGCCGAACTGGGTCTGAAGATCGCGGCCAAGCCGGATAGCCAGGACATCTGTTTCGTGCCCAGCGGCGACTATCGCACCCTGATCGACCGCTTGCGGCCGCAGGGGCGCGAGGCCGGCCAGATTGTGCACATGGACGGCCGCGTCCTGGGCACTCATGCCGGGATCACCGACTATACGATCGGCCAGCGCCGGGGCCTGAACGTCGCCGTGGGCGAGCCGCTGTTCGTCACGAAACTGGACCCCGACCAGCGCCGGGTCATCGTCGGCCCGCGCGAGGCCCTGCTGACGGCCTCCCTGACGCTGGACGAGACCAACTGGCTGGGCGACGAAGCCTTGATCGAGGCGGCGGCCGAGGCTGAAAAGCCGGTGCTGGCTCGCGTCCGCTCGACCCGCCCCCCCTCGCCCGCGCGTCTGACGCTGAACGACGGCATCGTCGGCATCGCCTTCCAGACCGGCGAGGAGGGCGTCGCCCCCGGCCAGGCCTGCGCCCTTTACGATCCGACCGATCCGGACCGGCTGCTGGGCGGCGGCTTCATCCAGACGACCACCGCCGTTGTCTGATCCGGCGGACGATCCGCTTTCGCTGGCGGTGCGGACCGGCCTGCCGGTCGAGATGCGATACCTGCTGGACGCCTTCCCGCGCGAGCGCTGGCCAACGGCCGGGATGGCCGGCACGGCGGCCTTCTGGCTGCAGATGCATGCCGGGTTCCGCGCCCAGCAGGTGCGGATGCAGGCCGTCACCGACCAGTGGCGATCGGGACGGATCGACCTGCGCCAGCTTCACGGCGGCTTGCTGCCCCTGCTTCAGAACTTCTTGGGCCATCTGGACGGGCACCACCGGATCGAAAGCGGCCAGTATTTTCCGGCCTTCAGCCGAATGGAGCCGCGCATCGAAGCCGGGCTGGCCCTACTGGATAAAGACCACGACGCGATCCATGCCCATCTGGAAGCGCTTTATCGCAACGGCCTGGCCTTTCATCAGGCGATGGCGGCTGGTGCCACCGGCACGACCGACGCCGCCGCCCGTCTGGCCGAAGTGCTGGACCAGGCCGCTGCCCCCCTCGCCCGGCATCTGGACGACGAGGAAGAGATCGTCATCCCCCTGATGGCCCTGCGCGGCGATCCCCACGGCTGAGGGCGGCGTTCATCAAGCGCGAGCCAGGCGGCGTCAGGGGCATGATACGCGTTCCTTGCCGGATGCCCGATCGTTAGCGGGCACGCGCTTTGGGTGCCGATGCACGCCCTAAGGCTGGTCAAGACATCACACGGGGTGTATGCCCGCGCCTCCAAAGACGAGCGACCCATGTTTTCCAACCTCGCACCTGCGTATCTGCCGATGCCCCGCGACCGCCAAATGGTCGAGGGTGGTGGCGCGTGCGTGGAGGCGATGTAGGAACAGACGGTCGAACGACTTTGGTTTTCCAGCAACCCCTCCCGCTACCGGCCGGAGGGGTTTCTTGTATCCGCAAGCGACATCTCTCCTGCCGGTCCGTGAGGATCATCGACAGAAAAGGAGACGTCGGCCATGCGTGGCTATGACGTAATCGACAACCTGGACCATGCGCCCATCAAGGCCTGGACCCGGGGCGTGCCCATCGAGGATGTGGCGCTCAAACAACTGAAGAACGTGGCCTCGCTGCCGTTCATCCACTCTCACCTCGCGGTCATGCCCGACGTGCATTGGGGCATGGGGGCGACGGTGGGATCGGTGATCCCGACCGTGGGAGCCATCATCCCGGCCGCCGTGGGCGTGGACATCGGCTGCGGCATGATGGCTGTCAGGACCTCGGTCCGTGCCGAACATCTGCCTGACGACCTGTCAGCTATCCGTTCCGCTATCGAGGCGGCCGTTCCGCACGGCCGGACCGACAATGGCGGGCGCAATGACAAGGGTGCCTGGGCCGATGAGCCGCCCGCTTCGGCGGTCACGCGCTGGGCCGAACTGAAGGCCGGGTATGACGCCGTGGTCGAGGCTCATCCCAAGGCGGCACACCCCCGTGGTTTCGGCCACCTGGGCACGCTGGGCACGGGAAACCATTTCATCGAGCTGTGCCTCGATGAGGCGGGGGACGTGTGGGTAATGCTCCACTCCGGCTCTCGCGGTGTGGGCAACCGGTTCGGGACCTACTTCATCGAGCGGGCCAAGCATGAGATGCGCCGGTGGCACATCAACTTGCCTGATCAGGACCTGGCCTATTTCCCGGAAGGGACGGACGGCTTCGTCCACTATGTCCAGGCGGTGTCGTGGGCGCAGAAATACGCGCGCGCCAACCGCGAGGTGATGATGGACAGCGTGCTCGGTGTGCTGAAGGCCTTCTGGCCGGATCTGGAGACGACGCAGGAGGCGGTGAACTGCCACCATAACTACGTCTCGAAAGAGCGCCACTTCGGCAAGGACGTGTTCCTGACCCGCAAGGGCGCAGTATCGGCCAAGCTGGATGAGCTGGGAATCATCCCCGGCTCGATGGGGGCAAAGTCCTTCATCGTGCGCGGCAAGGGCAATGCGGACTCGTTCTGCACCTGCTCGCACGGGGCTGGCCGGGCCATGAGCCGGGCCGAGGCCAAGCGGCGCTTCACGGTGGAGGACCACGTCCGCGCCACCGAGGGCGTCGAATGCCGCAAGGACGCCGAGGTGATCGACGAAACGCCGATGGCCTACAAGGACATCGACGCGGTCATCGCGGCTCAGACCGACCTGATCGAGGTCGTGCACACCCTGCGTCAGGTGGTGTGCGTCAAGGGATGACGGGAGCCGGTTCCACGCCTGTGGAGCCGGCTTTCGTCGTTCAGGGAATTACGCCGCCTCGTCCGCCTTGGGCATGACGTCACCAACCGTGGGGCAGTTGTCGACACGGGTCAGGAAGATGTCGCGGGGTTTGACGATTTCTTCGCAGTGACGGCAGGCGATCCGCGGGTCCAGGGAGTGGCCGCAGGTCTTGTGGATCATGTCGATGCCGGCGTCGCTGTCGCCATAGACATGCTTGGCACCCCAGCCGTGCAGGGTCACCAGAACGGCGTACAGATCCTTGCCCTTGGGCGTCAGGACATATTCGTTCCGGGGCGGGCGCTCGGAATAGAGCCTCGGCTCCAGCACCCCATGCTGCACCAGAGATTTCAGACGCGCGGCCAGGACGTTGCGCGCCAGGCCCAGTCGCTCCTGCCACTGCTCGAACCGGCTGACGCCGTTGAAGGCATCGCGGATCACCAGCAGCGTCCAGGGGTCGCCAATGACCTCCAGCGTCGCGGCGATGGAACAGCTCTGTCGGGAATAGTCTGCGGTACGGCCCATTCAGCGTAATCCGGAAAAGTGTGAAGCGGTTTTCCGATCAGATTACGCTTCGCCAAACTGCGAAGGTGACGCCGCGTCACCCAATATGCAAGTGGGTTGTCAATCGGGACGCACGTTGCATTGCACCACGACCCATGTCAGTCTTGTTTGGCAACGGACATGCGGGCAGTCGCCCGCGCTTCCTGCATTCCTCACCTGAACACGGGCGAAAGCGTCGTCTTTCGCCCGTCTCCTTGCCACGCTATCGCACGACCATGATCCAGCAGACCCTTGAGCAGGCCCTGATCCTGACCCCCGTCGCAGAGGGCGTGTTGAGCGCCGATCTGCACGGCGACTTTTCAAACGGACCGGTCAGCCAGCCGCCCGAGGCCGGGTTTCCGTTCGGGGGGCTGCTGGCGGCGCTCAGCGCCTCGGCCATGCGAACGGGCCTGGATGTCCGCGGACCGCTGCGGACCTTGTCGGTCCAGTACCTGGCGGCGGCGCGCTATGGCGAGCGTCTGGACTTCGCCCCTCGCCTGCTGCGTGGCGGCCGCAGCGCCGCCTTTGCCCAGGTCGAGGCCAGCCAGGGCGGTCGCCTGACCAATCACGCCACGGCCACCTATGGTGCAGACGTGCCGGGCCCCGCCCTGACGCCGCTGACCCTGCCGCCTCCGCCTTTGGCCGGGCTCGATCCCAAGGCCCAGCTCGGCGGCCCGATGATGCCCCGGTTTGCCCAGCACGTCGAATACCGCTTCGACGGCGGGCCGCACATCCTCAGCGGTCGTGACGGTGCTTCTGCCATCGAGCGGGTCTGGATGCGGATCGGCGATGGTCGTGCCCTGGACGAGATCGCGCTCTGCTATTTGCTGGACGCACTTTATCCGCCGGTCTGGACGGCCCTGACGCGCCCGGTCGCCATGTCGACGGTGGACCTGCGCTATGACTTTCTGACCGATGCATCGCCCGAGACGGCCCCTGACGGCTGGGCCTTCTTCGAGTTCCGCATGCTGGACTTCGGCCTGGGCTGGACGGTGGATGAGGCCACCGCCTGGGGCGTGGACGGCACCCCGCTGGCTATAGCGCGCCAACGGCGAAAGCTGGCCCCGCAAAGATCACCCGCCGAAGGGTGACGCTTGCGCTCACGCATTGATGCGCCGATCTAGGCCCCACAGTTTCTCCAAGGATTTCGATCATGTCCTCCGCCGATCCCGTCGTCATCGTCTCGTTCGCCCGCACGCCCATGGGTGGGTTCCAGGGGGCCCTGTCCGGTGCCAGGGCGACGGACCTGGGCGCGGCGGCGGTCAAGGCGGCTGTGGAGCGGGCGGGCATCTCTGCAGACAAGATCGAGCAGATCTACATGGGCTGCGTCCTGCCGGCGGGCCTGGGCCAGGCCCCTGCACGCCAGGCCGCACTCGGCGCGGGTCTGGGCCTGCACGTCGAGGCGACGACCGTGAACAAGATGTGCGGATCGGGGCTGCAGGCCGTGATGATGGCGTCCGACACTCTGGCCGCCGGATCGGCAGACGTGATCGTCGCCGGCGGCATGGAGTCGATGACCGGCGCCCCCTATCTGATGACCAAGCACCGCGGCGGGGCCCGGATCGGCCACGACACCATCGTCGACAGCATGATGATGGACGGACTGGAAGACGCCTATACCCCCGGCAAGCCGATGGGCTCCTTTGCCGAGGACACCGCCCGCACCTATCAGTTCACGCGTGAGGCGCAGGACGCCTATGCGGTCGAAAGCCTGACCCGGGCCCGCGCGGCCATCGCCTCGGGCGCCTTCAAGGCCGAGATCACCCCGGTCGAGGTCACCACGCGCAAGGGCACCGAAACGATCAGCGAGGACGAACAGCCCGGCAAGGCCATGCCGGAAAAGATCCCCGGCCTTAAGCCCGCCTTCGCCAAGGACGGCACCATCACGGCGGCCTCATCGGCCTCGATCTCGGACGGTGCGGCCGCATTGGTCCTGACGCGCCAGAGCGTGGCTGCGGCCCTGGGTCTGCCGGTCGTGGCCCGTATCGTCAGCCAGGCCTCCCATGCCCATGAGCCCGGCCTGTTCACCACCGCTCCGGTCCCGGCGATGCGCAAGGCTTTGGACAAGGCCGGCTGGTCGGTCGACGACGTCGATCTGTGGGAGGTGAACGAGGCCTTTGCCGTGGTGCCGATGATTGCCATGCAGGAACTGGGCATCGACCATGCGCGGCTGAATGTGAATGGCGGAGCCACGGCCCTGGGTCACCCGATCGGGGCCTCGGGCGCCCGCGTCCTGGCCACCCTTCTGGCGGCCCTTCAGGCGCGCGGCGGCCAAAAGGGCGTCGCCTCTCTGTGCATCGGCGGTGGCGAAGCCGTGGCCATGGCAGTCGAGCTGGCCTGACCACGATCTATTAGAAAAACTATCGACTCGCTACAAATCATATCGGTTCGTGGCGAGGCTGTTCAGGCCATAGGCTAACCTCTGCGGCACCACTCCCTGGTGCCGGGAGGGCTGACCCATGACACTCAGACAGAAATCCTCGGGACGAAAACCCATCGGTCGCGCAGCGCTGGCGACCTCGACGGCGATGATCGTCTGCGCCCTACTCGCCCCCACGGCTCAAGCCCAGGACGGCACCGACTCCGATGCTCAGGATCCCCGCTCGCGTCTGGTCTATGACGCACCCGAGATCATCGTCACCGCGCGCCGCCGTGCCGAGAACGTTCAGGACGTGCCGATCAGCCTGACCGTGGTCAATGGCGAGGCGCTGGAACGGACCAATACCAACAACGTCGGCCAGCTGACCCAGCTTGCCCCCAGCGTGCAGCTTCTCTCCTCCAATCCGCGCAATACGGCCATCACCATCCGGGGCCTGGGGGCCAGCTACGGCCTCGCGAACGATGGGCTGGAACAGGGCGTCGGTGTCTATGTCGACCAAGTCTATAACGCCCGCCCGGCGACGGCGACGCTGGACTTCGTCGACCTGGACCGGATCGAAATTCTGCGCGGCCCGCAAGGTACCCTGTTCGGCAAGAACACCACCGCCGGGGCGCTGAACATCACCACCCGCAGCGCCTCCTTCACGCCCGAGGCGACGATCGAGGGCACGGTCGGCGACTATGGCCTGGACCAGTTCAAGCTGAGCGTATCCGGCCCGCTGATCGGCGATCTTGTGGCCGGGCGGCTGTCGGTCGTCTCGACCGATCGGGACGGCTTCATCAGAAACACGACCACCGGCCAGCTCCAGAACGACGCCAAGAGCATCAGCCTGCGGGGCCAGTTGCTGATCGAGCCCACACCCGCTCTGACGATGCGACTCTATGCGGACTACAGCCGCCAGGAGACCGAGTGCTGCACCCAGGTCTATGTCCGGGTCGCGCCGACTCTTAGGCCTGCCGCCCAGCAGTATCCAAGCCTGGCGGCCGGTCGCGGCTATGCCCCGCCCAGCCTCAACCCCTATGACCGCCTGGCCGATGTCGATGCCGACATCCAGGCCGATCAGACCCACCTCGGTTTCTCGGCCATCACGGACTACGATTTCGGGCCGGTCACCCTGACCTCGATCACCGCCTATCGCGAGTGGGAATGGGACCCGGCCAACGACCGTGACTACGTTGCTCTGGACATCGTTCGTCAGTCGGCCAACCCGTCGGAACAGGACCAATTCAGCCAGGAGTTCCGCCTGGCCTCCAACGGCGACAGCGCCGTCAGCTGGGTCGGGGGCCTGTATTACTTCAACCAGACCGTGGCCACGACCGGGGTCACCGAGTACGGCTCGGACGCGACCTACTGGCTGCTGGGCGGCGGCCTGCCCGATGCCCTGCTGGACGGCTACAAGGTCTTCAACACCTCCAGCATCACGACCGACAGCTATGCCGTCTTCGGCCAGTTGACCTGGGAGGTCACCGACCGCCTGCGGATCACGCCAGGCCTGCGCTATACGGTCGAGGACAAGTCGGGCAGCTATCTGGCCACGGTCGAGGGCGGCCTGGCCAATCCGACACCGGCCCAGCAGACCCGCCGCCTGGGCATCGCCCGGCCGCAGTTCTATGAGGCGGAAACCTCCGACGACAGCCTGTCGGGCCAGGTGGCCGTGTCCTATGACGTGACCGAGGATGTGCTGGCCTATGTCAGCTATGCGCGAGGCAACAAGTCGGGTGGCATCAATATGGCGGGCATCCCGACCCTGCCCGATGGCAGCCCGGCCCTGAACAGCGCCGTAGTCCGACCCGAGGATGTCACTACCTATGAGGTAGGCTTGAAGACCCAGGCCTTCGACCGGCGCCTGACCGCCAACCTGGCGCTCTATCGGACCGAGATCGAGGACTTCCAGGCCAATGTCGTGGACGCCGGACCGGGGGCCCTGCGCGGCTATCTGGCCAGTGTCGAAAAGGTCGAGATCCAGGGCGCCGAACTGGACCTGGCCTTCCAGCCGATCGATGCCTTCAGCGCCTATGCCAACATTGCCTATACCGACGGCAAATATGCGTCCTTCACCAATGGCCCCTGCCCGCTGGAGCGCGTCGGCACATCGACCGCAGCCTGCGATCTCAGCGGTGAACAGTTCCCCGGCGTGTCCCCCTGGGCCGTGTCCACGGGTGGAGAATACCGCCTGCCCTTCGACGGCCTGGGTCAGTTCGGCGAACTCTATCTGGGGGCCGACGCCAGCTATCGCTCGACCTACAACTCGGACGCCACGGTGTCGGACTATACCGAGATCAAGGGCTATGCCCTGGTCAATCTGCGGGCCGGCTTCCGCTCGGACGACAACTGGGAAGCCTATGTCTTCGTCAAGAATGCCTTCGGCGAGGATTATCTGCAGTTCGTCAGCGTCCAGACTGGCAACTCCGGCCTGGTGATCGGCAACCCCGGCGATCCGCGCACGATCGGGGTCACGATCAGGGCGCGCTACTGACCGCTCAGGCCGCGCTGGCGAAACGATCCAGCGCGGCCTCCAGGTCGGGGGTGTCCAAGGCGACATGGCGGGCCCCGGCGGCCTGTTGTTCCTCAATGGTGTGAAAGCCCCAGGCGACACCCAGCGGATGGGCTCCGGCGTTCAGGGCCATCAGGATGTCGTGGCTGGTATCGCCAATCATGACGGTACCGGCTGGCGTCGCCCCGCAGGCCGTCATGGCGGCTCTCAGCATGGCGGGGTCGGGCTTGCCCGGCCCGTCCTCGGCACAGTGGGACGAGACGAACAGCTCGGCCCAGCCCTCGCGCGCCAGATTGCGGGCCACGCCGCGCCGGTTCTGCCCCGTGGCCAGGGCCAGCCGCCATCCGTCGCGGTGCAGGCGGCGCAGAGTGTCCATCACCCCGGGATAAAGGGGCTCCTGAAACGCCTCTTCATGCATCCGGCGGAAACTGGCCTGGAAGGCGGCGACGAAGTCCGCCAGTTCGGCATCCGTCAGCGTGGGCTCCAGCGTATGCAGGGCGTGATGTAGCGACAGGCCGACGATCCGGCGCACCCGGTCATACTCCGGCTCAGGCAGGCCCAGGTCACGGGCCGCCTCCGTCGCGGCGCGAAAGATGGACGCCCGGCTGTCGACCAGGGTGCCGTCGATGTCGAAGACGGCCAGGGGGTTGGTCATGCAGGCACCACGTCAAAGGCAATGGTGAGCCGGGTCTGATCCCCCTGAAACGGGATCGTGCCGTGCCACATATAGGACGGAAAGAGCACTAGCTTGCCCGGCTCGGGCTTCTCGAAATGCTGGTGCGGCAGGTCGGACGCGAACGGAGGGCCGCCAAAGCCGATCCAGCCCTGCCGGTCGGCTCCATCCACGGCATCCGGCAGATCGATATAGCAGGCCGACGACAGCCAGCCCTCCGGATGGACATGGGCCGCGTGATAGCCTCCCGCACCGAGCCGTACCGACCACGCGCCCGACAGTCGGTAATCACCTGTAATCCGGCGGCGCAACGGATCGTCCCCCGATCCAAGTCCGGCGATATGGGCCCGGATCGGCCGGTCGATGGCACGAAAAAAGGCCCGGATGGCCGGGTCGCGGCTGGCCAGCAGGCTGGCGGTCGTCTGGGTGCCGTGACGCAGGCTCTGCCCCAACGGATGGGTCGTCAGCCGATGCAGCTTCCTCAGCGACCTGGCCAGGTCGCGCAGATAGTCCGGCAGGGTCTTCCACGGCGCGGGCGTGTCGATGGTCCAGCCCCGAACCATGGCCCCATAGTCATAAAGGGCCGCCGCGCGCGGATCGTCCATCTGCCGCCAGGCCACGGCCAGAAGACCGAGCGCGCTCTGATCAGCGGGTTGGGCAACATGAACCGCCTCGATCAGCGGCAGGGCCGCCTGCGCCTGTCGGACGACGAGATAGACCTCGGCCAGCTTCAGGGCCGTGCGCATATCGGGACGAAGGGCATAGGCCGCCCGGGCATGGTCCAGGGCGCGCGCCGGATCGAAGCCGAGCGCCGCCTGTGTCGCCGCCAGTTCGATCCCCGCATCGGTGCCATCGGCCTGCAGCGCAGACCAGACGGCGTCCGGTGCTGCGCCGCCATATTCCATGACAGTGGCCCGTGCGATCCGCAGATCGGCTGCCCCCGGCGCGGCGTCCAGCGCGGGCTGGAACGGCCGCAGTGCCGCCTCCGCATCGCCGGTACGCATCCAGATCAGCTGGGCCAGATCCCGCACGGCCTCGGCATAGGCGGGGCGCCGGGACAAGGCCTGTTCATAAGCCTTCTCTGCATCGTCAAAGCGATCCTGGGCCAGCAGGGCGCGGGCCAGGACCAGCCAGGTCTCCGGAGCCTCGCCCCCCTTGGCCAGGGCCCTGCGCGCGGCGGCCTCGGCCTCGGGGGCCCGGCCCATGTCACCCAGGATGGACGCCAGATTGTGCTCGGCAACGGCGCTGGCCGGGCGCTGTTTCACCTCGCCGCGACGCAGGTCCAGCGCGATATCCAGACGACCGACCTTTTTCAGCAGGCCGACGGCCTCGGGCATCCGGCCGGCTGCGGCCAGGGACCGGGCCTGCTGCACCGGATCGGCCGCCGTCATCGCTGACGCCGCACCCCGACGAACGGGTCGTCGCGGCCCTCGGACGGCTCGAAGCCGAAATGGGCAAAACCGGCCTTCATCTCGGGGCTCAGCGGAGCCTCCACCGTCAAGGTGCCGCCGGACGGGTGGTCCAGCTCGATCCGCCGCGCATGCAACTGCAGCTTCAGCAGGCCGCTGAGCTGGGCCGAGGCCTCGTCGCCGTATTTGGGATCGCCCAGGATCGGATGGCCGATCGCCTTCATATGGGCGCGCAGCTGATGCGTCCGGCCGGTGAAGGGGCGCAGCGCCATCCACGACGCGCGCTGGCCCGCATGGCTGATGACGGTAAAGGCGGTCTCTGCCGGTTCGGCCCCCGCCTCCTTGCGGTCGGCCGGCCGCATGATCTCATAGTCGTTGATGCCGGACTTCTTCAGCGGCACGTCGATCTGGCCGCTGCCCGGCTTGGGCAGGCCCATGACGATGGCCCAGTAGGTCTTTTTGGCCTGACGCCGTGCAAAGGCTCCCGCCAGACGCTTGGCGGCCTCGGGCCCCTTCCCCAGCAGCAGCACGCCGGACGTGTCGCGGTCCAGCCGGTGCACCAGCCGCGGCCGGTCCAACCCCTCGCCCCAGGCCGACAGCAGCCGATCGACGTGTTTGGTCGTCTTGGTCCCGCCCTGCACCGCCAGGCCGTGCGGCTTGTTCAGCGCGATCACCAGGTCGTCCTCGTAAAGGACCAGGGACTTGGCAAAGGCGATGTCCCGCTCGGACAGCTGATGCGGATCGCCCGGCTGACGCGGCGCATCCTCTGGCAGCGGCGGTACGCGCACCACGGCCCCGGCGGTCAGACGTCCCTCCGGCTTGATACGGGCCCCGTCGACGCGGATCTGGCCGCTGCGGGCCAGTTTCTGGACCTGAATGTGCGAGACATGGGGCCAGCGCCGCTTGAACCAGCGGTCGAGGCGGATGCCGTCTTCGGCGGCGTCGACGATCAGGGTCTGGACTTCACGGCTCATGCCAGCACCCGCCGGGCCAGCATCAGGCCCAGGAACAGGGCCGCGATCGACGCCGCCACAGATACCCCGACATAAGCCGCCGCCGTTCCCAGCCGCCCCCGCTCGATCATCAGCGCCGCCTCCAGCGAGAAGGCGGAAAAGGTGGTGAACCCACCCAGCACCCCGACGGCGGCAAAGACGCGGACCGTCTCCTGGCCCGCTCCGCCCCGCAGCGCCAGCCAGCCCGTCAGCAGTCCCATCAGAAGCCCGCCCACGACATTGACCGCCAGCGTACCCCAGGGCCAGGCGACGCCAGGGGCCATTTTCACAGCGGCCTGACCGACCGCATATCGGGCCATGGAGCCGAGGGCCCCTCCCAGGGCGACGAGCAGGAAACGTGTCATGTCGGCGCGCTTATACGCCGTCGCGGGGATTTGCGAAGCAGTCCGCAGGCCCCTGCCTGACGTAATCTTCACTTGCAGCCGGACAGGGTTAACGGCGATAGCTGGACTGCGCCCCTTCGCGCTCTGGGAGAACGCCGGTGGCCGGGCCGCGCGTTCTGACATAATCACCGGTCACCTTGTGGGATCGAGTCAGCGGCTATGTCGAACGAAACGCCAGACACGCCTTTTTCTGGGGCTCATCTGCCGCCGGCCGCCAGCCCGCCGCCCTCGGGGGCCGAAAACCATCCCGACCGCGAGGCCCCGGCCCCGACCCCGCCTGCGGCCCAGCGGCTGCGCTCGGCCGACGGAATTCTGAAGCCGATCGGCGAAAGCCATTATTTCTCATACGACCCCGAAGAAATCGCCGGGGTGTCGGCCCACATCGACGAATATTTCAACCAGGCGCTGGACATCTTTCCGTTCTGGGAGTCGGACGGAAAGCCGGATCGTTTCCACGTCCTGTACACCCGTCAGATCAACGAGCGCTTCCCCGCCGACCTGGATATCCGCAGCCATATCCACGACTATGGACGGGGCGTCTTCGGGGCTCTGCTGGTCCACATCGGGTCCAAGCGGCTGGCCCAGGCCCTGGCCCTGGTAGCCTTCACCCTCCTCGCGACGCTGGGCCCGACCTGGTTCTCGACCTGGACGGGGTCACAGCCGATGGGACTGGGCCTGGCCGTCGTGGCCATGTTCGCCACCGTGGGCGTGTTCTGGGGCGTGCTGGCCATTCTGTTCGTTCAGTACCGCTTCCGGCTGGAGAACGATTCCTACGAAATCTCGCGCGAGATCGTGCAGCGGACGCGTGAGTTGCAGAACCTATTCACCTCGGCCCGCGCCATGGCCGACCAGGCCGAAACCCAGTATCAGATGGACGGCAAGGCCTGGGGCCAGCGCGCCCTCTATCTGACCCGCCTGACCATGTGGATCGGGGCGCGGATGGAGTACCTCGAGAAATACATCCAGCTGGAGCTGTGGCGTGTCCGGCGCGAGCGTTACTGGATGCGCTGGGTGGCCCGCATTGTCACGCCCCTGATCCTGGTTGTCTGGCTGGTGCTGTTCGCGCTGGAGCCCGCCCCTGCCGAGGCCGGGGCCTTCCGCGCCCTGCAAGCCCTGGCCGTCATCCTGGGCGTCTTCGTCAGCTGGATATCCTATGTCCGATGGCAGACACCCGTCGCGGCCATCCAGGACAAGCTGGGGGCCGATAACTGGGTCAGATACGCTTCGCTGGATGTCGATAACGCCGTCGGCGATCAGGTGCGCCGCGACAAGGAACGGCTGGTCGAATACCGGGCCCTGACGCGCGGACGCTGAACCCGCGCTCTATCAGGGCCGGATGGCGTCGCGCACGCCGCGTGCGTCATAGGCATTGGGACGATCCGGCCTGGCGCCTCGCCCCAGAACGACTTCCAACACTGTGGACGTCGGCGACGGCCCGCTGAGGTTCAGGCCCACGCCCACACCGACACCCGAAGCGGAAAACCCGCCGTACCGGCTGCTGCCTGCGCCGATCGAGACATTCGGTCGGATGCCGCCGGCACTGTCCGGCCGGCCATCGGTCCAGCGCTGCGTGACCTCGAACCAGTCATAGCCCTGTTCCAGCGTCAGCTCGGCGGCGCGCAGCAGCGCCCGATCGGCCACGGGCCCGGGTGCCCCAACGCCTCGATAGGTCACGCGATATCGGTTGGATTCGATCCGCTGCTCGGCAAAGCCCTGCCCATTCGGCGACCCCTGCGGCCCGTAGGGAGCCAGGCTGGCACAGGCGGACAGGGACAGGGCGGCGGTGATGGCAACGGCGGCTTGGCGGATCATGGCGAGATCTCCCGGTTCTGTTCCTTTAGCGCTCGGCACCTGCCACAGGTTCCTCAGCCAAGTCAGAGCACTGCCGCGCGCGCCAGCAGTCCGAAATCCTCCGGCGGCGGGGCCTCAAGCGTCAGATAACCGCCCGAAGGATGCGGAAACTTCAGCCGGGCCGCGTGCAGCATCAGGCGCGGTGCCGCCATTCCGGCAAACGTCAGCGCCCCGCCATAGCGGACGTCCCCCGCCAGCGGTCGGCCGATATGGGCCATGTGTACGCGCAGCTGATGCATCCGGCCGGTCACCGGCGACAGTTCCACCAGCGCCCCATCCACGCTGTGCGCCAGGGTGCGATAGCGGCTCTGCGCCGTCTGTGAGCCGGGCGTGCCGGGCGGGGCCACCCGCATATAGCTTTCGCGGCCGATCTCCTGGCGCAGCAGGGGGGCCTCGATCACGCCCGACGCCGGGTCGGGGGCGGCAGAGACCAGGGCCACATAGGTCTTCTGAAACCTGCGCGCCTCGATCGCCTTGCCCAGGAACCCGGCCGCAGGCTTTGTCCGAGCCGCCAGGATGACGCCCGAGGTATCGCGGTCCAGCCGGTGCACCAGGTCCGGGCGCTTGCCATTCGACCGGGCAAAGGCCCACAGCAGATCGTCCAGCGTATGGGCCTGGATGCGCCCTCCCTGGCTGGACAGGCCCGCCGGCTTGTTGAAGGCCAGGACGTGTTCGTCCTCGTGGATCACCCAGGCGCGAACGTCGGCGATCTCTTGCTCGGTCAGGACAGGGGGCTCTCTCACCGCGCCTGCATAGGCGATGAGAAGGGCCGCGTCAGCCGTTTAGCGCAGCACGCCCGCCTTCGACATGGTCCAGGCATACCACGCCTGGAACGCCGCCAGCGCCACGATGACCCAGGGCATGAACTTCATCATCGCCATGGCTTCCGGCAGTTCCGGCATCGGGTTGATCAGGCCGAACACCAGACTGCCCACCGCCCCCAGCAGCGACAGGGCGAACACCGGCGCGGCCAGCCTGTTTCGGATCAGCAGCAGGACCGCGGCCAGCAGCCCGCCCCACACGCCCAGCACCCAGGGCACATACATCCAGTTCGGCATGGCGGTGAAATAGTCGATCATCGGCTGATCGAAGCCGGACGCCCGCAGATAGGCTTCCCCCTGCGTCGTCGTCATCACGAAGTCGAACGCGCCGAACCCGTTCCAAAGCAGCGAAATCCCGCCGACCACCCACAGGTGCCACGGCGTCTTGACGGTCATCGAAGTCATCAAACCCCTCCCAAGGTCTATGACCGCAACCTATGCCCGAACCGCGCTCCGCGACAATGAACGCCGTTCAGTCAGACGGACCTACTTGTCGTAGACCAGGCGGCATTCGCCATCGATCACGGTGTAGCGCCCGTTGGACGCGTCGACGAACGAGATACTGCCCTCGCGGTCGCTGATCTTGCCGGTCGAGCGGCCCTGGAAGGTCTGGGTGCCATAGCTCCAGCAGGTGATGTCCGCCGGGCGATCGCTGAAGGTCGCCTCACGACGGGCGCGCGAACTGTCGGTGCAGGCCGATAGCCCGACCGCCACCCCCACGGTCGCCAGGATCATCATCGTCTTCATGCGTCGTCTCCCTTGGCCATGGCCTCCGCCCGCATCGCGGCCCAGCGTTCCAGCCGTTCCTTGACCTTGGCCTCGTGCCCCTCGCCTTTTGGCGCATAGAAGGTGCGCCGGTCCATCCCGTCGGGGAAGAAGTTGGCACCCGAAAACCCTTCCGGCGTATCGGGGTCGTATTGGTAGCCCTTGCCGTAGCCCAGCGACTTCATCAGCTTGGTCGGAGCGTTGCGGATGTGGGCGGGCGGCATCAGCGAACCGGTCTCGCGCGCCGCCTTGGACGCCGCCTTATAGGCTTCATAGACGCCGACCGACTTGGGCGCGGTGGCCAGGTGCACCACCGCCTGAGCCAAAGCCAGCTCCCCCTCCGGCGATCCCAGGAAGTCATAGGTATCCTTGGCCGCATTGGCGACCAGCAGCGACAGCGGGTCCGCCTGACCGATGTCCTCCACCGCCATCCGCACGATCCGCCGCGCCAGATACAGCGGATCCTCGCCCCCGTTCAGCATCCGCGCCAGCCAGTAAAGAGCCGCGTCCGGGTCCGACCCACGAACCGATTTATGCAGTGCAGATATCAGGTTATAGTGTTCTTCTCTGCTCTTGTCGTAAGCTGGCGCGCGCTTCTGCAGCGTTCCGGCCAGCCCCTGCACATCCAGCGTCACATCGGCCGGCAGGTCGAACAGCACCTCGCTCATGGTCAGCAGATAACGCCCGTCCCCATCGGCCAGGGCCAGCAGGGCATGACGCGCTTCCGCCGTCAGGGGCAGGGTCCGATCCTCGTGCGCCTCCGCCCGGATCAACAGTTGATTCAGTGCCGCATCGTCCAGCCGCTTCAGAACGAACACCTGGCTGCGCGACAGCAAGGCCCCGTTCAGCTCGAACGATGGGTTCTCGGTCGTGGCCCCGACCAGGGTCACCACCCCCTCTTCCACGAACGGCAGAAAGCCGTCCTGTTGCGCGCGGTTGAAGCGGTGGATTTCGTCGACGAACAACAGGGTGGACTGGCCGGCCGCGCGCCGCATCCGCGCCGCCTCGAACGCCTTCTTCAGGTCCGCCACGCCCGAGAAGACGGCGCTGATCTGCTGGAACTGATACCCCGCCGCCTGGGCCAGCAGACGGGCGATGGTGGTCTTTCCCGTGCCCGGCGGCCCCCACAGGATCATGGACCCCAGCCGCCCCGCTTCGATCATCCGCCGGATCGGCCCGCCCGGCCCCAGCAGGTGATCCTGCCCCACCACCTCGTCCAGGGTTGCGGGCCGCAGCCGGTCGGCCAGGGGGGCACCGGGCGGATGGATACCGGAGGCTTCAAACAAGTCTGACATGGGTCAGACCTATCAGGCTGTTGCACAGGTGTCTCGCCGCCCTCTACCCCCCGCGCATTGTCACTGCGCTTTCCTCACGATGCCGCTATGGGGAACTTCGAAAGAGAGTCTCCGCCTTGCTGCTGTCCATCGCCCACAAATTCGTCTTCGTCCGCGCCGTGAAGGTGGGCGGCACCAGTGTCGAGATCGGCCTATCCGCCATCTGCGGGCCCGACGACATCCTACCCCCCATGGTGGCCCTGGAGGAACGCCGCCGACAGGCCCTGGGCGTGCGCAGCCGCAACTATGGGGCCTCTCCCCTGCTGGAAGCCGCCTATGACACCCTGGTGCGCGAAACGCCGGACGAGAACCTGCACCGCGTGCCCCAGCCGTCCAGCCGATTTACCGCCCACACCAAGCTGTCAGAGGTGATCGAACACTATCCCGGTTCGCTGGATGGGTTCACGGCCGTCTGCCTGGCCCGCTCCCCCTATGCGCGGGTGCTGTCGGCCCTGAACATGCGCGACAACTACACGGACTATACCCGCGGCGCAGACATGCGGACCGATCCTAAGACCTGGGCCCAGGCGTTTGATAAGGAACTCGAATCTGGCTGGCTGAAGAAGATGTTCTCGCCCGACGTCTATGGCGATCCGAGCGGGCGGATGGACCGCTTCGTCATCCACTACGAACAGCTTCAGGACGAGTTCGACGCCTTCCTCGCGCGGCTGGGCGTGCCCGACCGCATCGTCCTGCCCCATGCCAAGGAGGGGATGATGTCCAATCGGTTCGACCCGCGCGACGTCCTGCGCCCCGATCAGATCGCCACCATCAACGCCATGTTCTCAGACGACTTCGAGGCCTTCGGCTACGCTCGTCTTTGACGGCGGGGTCCATCCGGACGGCAGGACGTTGACGATCAGGTGCACCCGGCGCCCCGGCCCCGCATTGGCCACCGAATGCCGTCGCATATTGTCCACCTCATAGACGGTGCCCGCCGCCAGATGATGGTCGATGCCGTCGATCGGGAACCGCACCCCCTCATGGGTCAGGATCGGCAGGTGACAGCGATGGGTGTCACGCAGCAGCAGGCCATGGTCCCGATGCGTGGGAATGGTGTGGCCGGGGGCCAGTTCGACCAGCAGGGCCCGCACGGCGGTGCCGCCATAATGGCCCTCAATCGCATCCACCGCCCGGTTCACGGCATCGGACAATGCCGGTGCCGGATAGGTCAGGCGCGCGACCGGCTGCGGGTCCGCGATCATCAGCTCTTCCAGCCAGCGGAATACGATCGACCGGGTCGCATTGTGGACTTCAAACTTGGCCTGGCGCGTGTTGAACACGCCCCAGACCGCGTCATCATTCGACGGCAAGGCGGCTAGAATATCGCCCACTGGCCAGTCAAACAAAGGCTCCAGCGGCAGGGGTCTATGCATCGTGCGCCTTATTCACCCAACCCACTGATCGCTCCCGCCGCTGGTCGCAATCTCAGCTCAGAGGCGCGCCGTAAACATCCCGCCTGGGGCCTTCGGCCTCTGCGGACTCGACGTCCAGACATTCCAGAACAGGCGCGATCCACTCGGCACGGTTGTCGACAGCCACGTTTGCAACGGTGGTCAAATCGCTATTTTTGTCGACAGTCATCGCTCTCACGCATTTTATCCGCACAGCGCGGATCTTGAAATTGCGCTGTTAGATCACGCGGTTGGCACGGTCAATGCCGTTTGCACGGTGCGAGAAATTAGGCTGGTGGCAGGTTGGTTATGGGACAGCCGCTCCATCGAACAACGGCTCCAGCTGCGGGTACGGACTTTGCGTCACGAGCCACCGTAGCCACCGTCGGCACCGTAGCCACCACTGTTTCCCGCCGACACCGTGTCGAAATGCTGCAGGGTCGGCGCGGTCCACACGGCGCGATCGTCAAGCAGCGCATCAGGTGTAGTCGTCAGGTCGGTATGGGTCACGATAGTCATCGGCTATAGTCCTTCGAGCCCCTGCATTGAGCAGAGACATCGTTCCTATGGGGTAGGCTCTACGACCAGCACCGTCAAAGACGATCGAACAAATTCGACCTGCCCCCTACCGCATCACCCCCGTCACCCGCTGGCCGCCACGCTGGATCGTGACCTCGGCCCCGCGGCCCAGATTGGCCAGGGCCTGTGTCGAGGTCACCGGGCGGCCGTCGACGGCCACGACGATGTCGCCCCGCTGGAAGCCGATGCGGTTGGCATAGCTGCCGCGCGCGACCCGGCCGATGATCACGCCGCTGGCGAATGGATCGCCACCCAGGGCATCGGCCAGGGCGGGGTTCAGGGTCAGGACCTGGGCCCCGGCCAGGGCCCCCTGCTGGATCGTCACGGCCCGCGCCACGTCGGCATCGCCCGGCAGGGGCTGGACCCGCGCCGACAGGGTCTGGGTCCGCCCACCCCGCAGGATCTCGACCTGCACCGCCGTATCCGGCGCGCGCGTCCCGACGCGGAAGTTCAGCCCGCCCTGGTCGTTGACCTCGGCCCCGTCCACGGCGGTGATGACGTCACCTTCACGCAGGCCCGCCCGCGCGCCCGGCCCGCCCGCATAGACGCCCGTCACGACCAGACCGCGCGGCCGCTCCAGCCCTAGCTCGCGCGCACGCTCGGCGGTGACGCTCTCGCCCTTGATGCCCAGCCATGGCCGGACCACGGCCCGGGCCCCGCCGACGGCACTGTCCACCACCTGGCGCACCATTGAGGCCGGCACCGCGAACCCGACCCCGGACGAGGAGCCCGAGCGCGAGAAGATGGCCGTATTGATCCCGATCAGCTCGCCGTCCATGTCGACCAGCGCCCCGCCCGAATTCCCCGGATTGATCGCCGCATCCGTCTGGATGAAGGAGCCGGAGTCCGAAATGCCCGTCTCCGTCCGGTTCAGGGCCGAGATGATGCCGTTGGTCACCGTCTGCCCCACCCCGAACGGATTGCCGATCGCCAGGACCAGATCGCCGATCTGCTGTTCCTCGCGGTCGTCGATGCTCAGGGTCGGCAGGCGCTCCTCCACCCCTTCCAGCTGAAGCACGGCGATGTCGCTGCGTTCGTCCGCCAGGATGACGCGGGCCGAGAACTCCCGCCGGTCGTTCAGTACCACCTTGATCTCGCTCATCCCGGCGATGACGTGGGCATTGGTGACCACCACGCCCTCGGGCCGCACGATCACGCCCGATCCGACCGAGCCGGTCGGCTGGCTGAACTGGCCCCAGAAGGGATCGCGAACAGTCTGCACCCCGCGCGCCGAGATATTGACCACGGCCGGGGCGGCGGTGCGCACCACGGGCGCGAAACTGGCCTTCATCGAACCGGCATCGCCCGGCGTGACGCGGTTCGTCTCTGCAAAGACGCCTTCCTGAGCCTGGGTGTCGGCGGGCGCTCCGCAGGCCGACATGGTCAAGGCAGCGATGGCGATCAACGCGTGGGTCTTCATCGGGCGGGTCTCTCCGAGCCAGGTAACAGCGCCATTTCGCCCCGGCATTTCGTCGGCTTGATGGCGGATCAGGCCGTCAAACCGCCGCGCTTTCCGATCGTTCCGCGCGCCACATGCCCGCCACGACATTGCCTAAGTTTAATCACGATCCGGCTTGTGGCGCGCCGGGCTTCTCGCCAAGGTCGGCCCATGAGCGCAGTCATCGAAACGACCGGTCTGACCAAGACCTATGGCACGGTGCGGGCCCTGAACGGCCTGAGCCTGAGCATTCCAAAGGGCGGCGTCTATGGCGTGCTGGGTCCCAACGGTGCCGGCAAGTCGACCCTGTTCCGCATCCTGCTGGGTCTGATCCGCCCCACCGAGGGCTCGGCCACGGTGATGGGGGGCGCGATCGGCGATCCGGCCTCCATGCGCCGTATGGGCTCGATGATCGAGACGCCCCGCTATCCCCCCTATATGTCCGCGCGCCAAGTCCTGACCTGGCTGTCGCTGGCCCATGGGCTGAAGGCCGACACCACCCGCACCGATCGCTGGCTGGAGCGGGTCGGCCTGACCGAGGCGGCGGACCGGCGCGTGCGCGGCTTCTCGGTCGGCATGCTGCAACGCCTGGGCGTGGCGGCCGCCCTGATCACCGAGCCGGAACTGATCATCCTGGATGAACCGACCAGCGGCATGGATCCCCCCGGCATCCAGGAGATGCGCGCCCTTATCCGCAGTCTGGCCCATGACGACGGCCTGACCGTCATCCTGGCCAGCCACCAGCTGCTGGAGGTCCAGCGCGTCTGCGACCGCGTTGCCATCATGAACCGCGGTAAGCTGGTGCGCGAGGGCACGGTCGCCGACCTGACCACCACGGGCGAGCGTCTGCGCCTGTCCCTGACGCCGGTCGACAGTGCCCCGCAACGCGCCGCCGCCATTCTGGGCGACCGCGCCAGCACCGACGGCACGGCCATCCTGGCCCATGTGCCGCGAGCAGAGGGCCCGGCCCTGATCCGCGCCCTGGTCGAACAGGGCATAGACATCGACGAGGCGCGCTGGGTCGGCACCGACCTGGAAAGCGTCTTCTTCACCGAGACGGGTGCCGTCCAGACACCGGAGCATGACCATGTGGGCTGACGCCATTCGCGCGGAGGCCTTCCGCCTGTCCAAGAGCCGCACCACTTGGTTCTGGAGCGTGTTCTTCGCCCCCATCCTGCTGCTCGTCGGTGGGGCGATCAGCAGCGTCGTCATCGACGCCAATGCCACCAAGATGGCCGCCGACCCCGAGGCGCCGCCCGAACTGACCCAGATGCTGTCGACCCAGCCGCTGGACCTGGGCCAGGCCATGATCGCCAATGCGGCGGGCCTGTCCAATGCGCTGGTCCTGCTGTTCATCCTGATTGGGGCGGCGACCGTCTATGCTGGCGACTATCGGTGGGAGACCTGGCGTCTGGTCAGTGCGCGCAACACGCGGCCCAACCTGCTGCTGGGCAAGCTGGCCGTCGTGGTCGGCCTGGCCCTGATCGCCATGCTGGCCATGCTGGTCTCGGGCACCATCAGCGACCTGATCCAGGCCATGGTGTTCGAGCGCGACCTGGCCTTTACCCTCAGCCTGGGCGATGTGGGGCAGATCCTGCTGCTGGCCGGACTGTGCCTGCTGCGGATCATCCAGTTCACCATGATCGGCCTCTTGGCCGCCGTCATGACCCGGTCCCTGCTGGTCGCCCTGTTCGTGCCCCTGGTCCTGGGCATCGCCCAGTTCTTCCTGCCGATGCAGGTCCTGCCGCCCATGGGCTTCCTGCCTGACAGCTGGCTGTCGGTCCTGGTCAATCCGGGCGGCGGGCTGGACACGCTCAAGACCCTGGTCCGCGGCGGACCCGACGCCGCCGCTGTCGCCGACGGCATGGTGCTCAAGGCCTGGCTCAGCTTCGCCCTGTGGACCCTGCTCCCCGCCGCCGGCGCCATCGTCTGGTTCAACCGCCAGGACCTGTCGAAGGAATAGCGGTCAGAGCGGCGCGCGGCCGGTCACTCCGGCGGGGTCGCGCGCCAGCATTGCGACAGTGACCCTGCCGCCTCGGCCCACCATTCCGCCACCGGCGAATTCACATTCCCGGAGATCTCCAGCCCCACCGTGGCATCGTCTGGACCAGACCGCGCCCACCGGTTCCAGAAGATGTGCTGGGTGCCGTCCAGGACCAGCCCCATCGTCTCGGTTTCCTGGCCAAGCTGCGGCGCATCGGGCCTGACAACCGGCAACTGTTCCATCGCGATAAAGGCTTTTTCGACCCCCTCGCAGGTACGCGAGTCGGCCCCCACGATCGTGTTCGCCTGCCCCGCTCCGCCCGTCACCCGCCGGACGATCCAGAACTTGGTCTGCTCCGGCGGTCGACCGCGGAACACCGTGTAGAAGGTATTCACCGACCAACTGCGGCTGAGATAGGCAAACTGCGTCAGGCCACCGAAGGGCTGACGCTGCTCGAACGCCAGTTCGCGACTGGCGCGCTCTGTTTCGTCAAAGCCATCCTGCGCTTCGCCACCGGAACCAGTCCAGCGAACACCAGAGCCCCAACCGTCACGGACAGAAGCAGCACTCTCATTTCCTGCCCCCTGACGGTTCGTCACTCATGGCCTGCATCAGCTCTTCTTCTTGCCCTGGGCGGCGATGATGGCGGCAAAGGCGGCCAGCATCGACCCCGCCACGGCCACCAGCACGGGCGACCCCTCGTCCCTGGCGATCATCCAGACCGCCAGCCCGATCAGCGCCAGCGAGGCGCCCAGCATGATGCCGACCAGAAAACGCAGTTGGGATGGCGACGGTGTCTTGGACATGGAGGCTCCCCCTTCAGGCCCCCCGACATCGCAGTGATTCACGACTTTCCACAATATGGCGGCATCGCCCTCGCCCCCTGATCAGCCGCGCGGCTGTTTGCTGCAGACGAATACGTCGTCACGTTTCGTCAGCTGTGGACACCTCTGTCGGAGGCACAATGCCAGCGACCCAGGAGACATCGATGCGCCTCACTCCCGCCGTGCTCGCGGCTCTATCGATCGCCGCCCCCGCAGCCGCCCAGGATGCCCAGAATGCCGAGTGGACGCCGTACTTCTTCGGCGACGGCAACTTCTACCTCGTTCAGGGAGGCTCCCAAGTCCGGTCGGGGCCGCAGCGACTGGCCGTTGCCACCCTCCCCGCTCCCGGGCGAACGTCAGGCGGTCGGGAGGTCGCCTATTACGTGGTTTCAGGTTCGCTCGATTGCACCGCGTGGACGATGAGCGTGTCGTCCGTCGAATTCTTTGGTCTGGACGGAGCCCCTCTGGAAGCGGATCGAACCGTCCAGCCGGCGCGCGCCATTACCGCCGGGTCGTCCATCGGGCTGGCAGCAGAAGTGCGATGCCGTGGCAAAGAGCTGAAGGGAACGGCGATGACACGCGACGGGATCGTCTCGCTCGCTCGAAGGAGCCGCGGACCGACGGAATAGGCGTCGAATAAGGTCCCCACGCATCCGCAAGCGCCGCAGAGCCCAGCCCAGCCCAAGGTATCGGCGGAGCCGGAGGCGATCTGCACACGCAAGACATTTGACGCCGCCCGAGAACGACGGACGGAAGGCCGCAGAACCCGCGCTCAAGCGGTGAGCGTTAGCGCCCAAGCAAAAGGGCGACCCGATCGCTCGGGCCGCCCTTTCGAATGTCAGCGTTGACGGGCCGAAATCAGGCTTCGTCGTCGCCCTCGACCTCATAGACCGGACCGGAGTCCTGACCCTTGGCGTCCACATCGCGATCGACGAACTCGATCACGGCCATGGCGGCGTTGTCGCCGTGGCGGAAGCCAGCCTTCATGATGCGGATATAGCCGCCGTTACGTTCGGCATAGCGGGGGCCGATCGTTTCAAACAGCTTGCCAACTTGCGGCACGTCGCGAACCTGGCTGATGGCCTGGCGACGGGCGTGCAGGTCGCCCTTCTTGGCCAGGGTGACCAGCTTTTCGACGAAGGGACGCAGTTCCTTGGCCTTGGGCAGGGTGGTCGTGATCTGCTCATGCTTGATCAACGACGCAGCCATGTTGGCGAACATGGCGGTCCGGTGGCTGGTCGTGCGACCAAGCTTGCGATAGGCGGCGCCGTGGCGCATCGGGGTCTCTCCTACTCCAGTCCTGGTATCCGTTCGCCGCTAGGGGCTCGGGACCTGGGGCTGTCCTCATTCTAACCGCTCCGGCACCCCTCATCGAGAGGATCGGGCGGAGGGTTGAAACTAGATCTGGTCGTCGAACTTCTTGGCCAGGTCTTCGATGTTTTCGGGCGGCCAGTTCGGCACATCCATGCCGAGCGACAGACCCATGGAGGTCAGGACCTCCTTGATTTCGTTCAGCGACTTGCGGCCGAAGTTCGGGGTGCGAAGCATCTCGCCCTCGGTCTTTTGGATCAGGTCGCCGATGTAGACGATGTTGTCGTTCTTCAGGCAGTTAGCCGAACGGACCGACAGTTCCAGCTCGTCGACCTTCTTCAGCAGGGCCGGGTTGAACGGCAGTTCGGGCTTGCCGTCCGTGGCCTCGACCGCCTTCTTGGGCTCGTCGAAGGTGATGAAGATCTGCAGCTGGTCTTGCAGGATACGGGCGGCATAGGCCACCGCGT
Source organism: Brevundimonas vitisensis (assembly GCF_016656965.1). Taxonomy (NCBI): domain Bacteria; kingdom Pseudomonadati; phylum Pseudomonadota; class Alphaproteobacteria; order Caulobacterales; family Caulobacteraceae; genus Brevundimonas; species Brevundimonas vitis. The sequence continues at coordinate 2,847,078 of NZ_CP067977.1, read as the reverse complement.
CGACCGGCGAGACGGCACCGTTGGTTTCGACTTCCAGCACCAGCTTGTCATAGTCCAGCGACTGGCCCTGGCGGGTCGGCTCGACGCGATAGGCGACGCGCTTGACCGGCGAATACAGGGCGTCGACCGCGATCAGGCCGATCGGGGCGTCTTCCGGACGGTTCAGCTCGGAGGCGACATAGCCCTTGCCGTTCTGGACGGTCAGTTCCATGCGGATCGAGGCGCCGTCATCCAGGGTGCAGATGACGTGGTCCGGGTTCAGCACGTCGATGTCCGCGGGGACGTCGATCTGGCCGGCGGTCACGGGCCCGGGGCCGGTGGCACGCAGGGTCATGCGCTTGGGGCCCTCGGCATGCATGCGCAGAGCCAGCTGCTTGATGTTCAGCACGATGTCGACCACGTCCTCGCGCACGCCTTCCAGCGAGGAGAATTCGTGGACCACGCCGTCGATCTGGATGGCGGTGACCGCCGCGCCTTGCAGCGAGGACAGGAGCACGCGGCGCAGGGCATTGCCGAGCGTCACGCCGAAACCGCGCTCGAGGGGTTCGGCCACCAGGCGCGCCTTGCGCTGGGAGTCCGAGCCGAGCTCGATCTGCGGCTTCTCGGGACGGATCAGCTCTTGCCAGTTACGTTCGATCATAGGTGTCCCTCGGAGCGGGTTTCGCCGGTCCCTCTCACCTCGTCAGGGAGGCGGGACCGGCGTTGAATAGGGTCGGCGGCGAAGTCGCTTAGACGCGGCGGCGCTTGGGCGGACGGCAGCCGTTGTGCGGCATCGGCGTGACGTCGCGGATGGTGGTGATGGTCAGGCCCACCGACTGCAGGGCACGCAGCGCCGATTCACGGCCAGAACCCGGACCCGAAACGTTGACTTCCAGCGTCTTCACGCCGTGTTCCTGCGCCTTCTTGCCGGCGTCCTCAGCGGCCATCTGGGCGGCATAAGGAGTCGACTTACGCGAGCCCTTGAAACCCATGTGACCGGCAGACGACCACGAGATCGCATTGCCTTGGGCGTCGGTGATCGTGATCATCGTGTTGTTGAACGACGAATTCACATGAGCAACGCCCGACGTGATGTTCTTGCGTTCGCGCTTCTTTACGCGACCCGGTTCCTTGGCCATCGTTTTCTACTTACTTCTTCTTGCCGGCGATCGGCTTGGCGGGACCCTTGCGGGTGCGGGCGTTGGTGTGGGTGCGCTGACCGCGGACCGGCAGGCCCTTGCGGTGACGCAGGCCGCGGTAGCAGGCCAGATCCATCAGACGCTTGATGTTCATCGAGGTCTCGCGACGCAGGTCGCCCTCGACCGTCAGGTCGCGGTCGATGGTCTCGCGGATCTGCAGGACCTCAGCATCGGTCAGCTGGTTGACGCGGCGCTCGGCCTCGATACCAACTTTCTCGACGATGTCCTGCGCGGACTTCGGGCCGATGCCATGGATATATTGAAGCGCGATCACGACGCGCTTGTTGGTCGGAATGTTGACGCCAGCGATACGGGCCACGAAGCTCTCCAAATACGCGTTGTCGGACGCAACAAACGCTCCGGTCAACAGACCAGGAGCGTTCTGCGCCCTTCGCGGAAGCGCGCCGTTATAGCGGCGATTCAGATTGCGTCAATGGGTTGCGGGCACCTATCGACGCCCGCGCACCTGTCCGGCATCGAAATCGACGCCAAAGGTGATCTCAGCGCCCGCCAAGGGCTCTCCATCAATGGTGGGCGGTCGAAAGCGGAAGTTGGCAGCCGTGGCGAGGGCGGCAGCCCCAAAGCCCCGCCCCGGCGGACTTTCTTCCACCAGACGGCAGTCTTCCAGTCGCGTGTCCAGCCGAATGCGGCAAGTGATCAGGCCTCTGCCCGACACGCCCGCATTCAGGGCTGCACGCGGATAGACCCTGCGGATCTGATCGACCGACGGCCCCGAGAGCAGCAGCGGGCGACCACCGCGTCCAGGCCCCCTGCCCGCCCCTGTACCGCCGCCAGAGCCCGTTCCCTGACCGCCGAGGCCCGGCCCCGGCACGGCATCGGCATAGGGCGCAGTACCGACCACGATCGACGGCTCGGGGGCCTGGACCGGCGGGGCAACGATCTCGGGCGGCACAGGCGGCGGATCGGGCAGGATGTTTACCCGTGAGGGCGCAGCGGGCGATCCGCCACCGGCCACGACGGCAGGCTGCAAGGGCGGCGGCGGCGGCGGGGGCGGCGGCGGCGAAACCAGCACCACTTCGACCGGCGGCGGGATATCAGCTGCCGGCTCTGGCGCAGAAACCCGCGCCAGGAAGGGCAGGAAGGACAGGTGGACCAACAGCACCAGCAAACCAAGGCCGAACCGGCGCCGTTGCGGCACCTTCGGTCGTGCGGTCCCTGCGATGGTCATATACAGCCTCTCGGACGCGTCAGTCGGAAACTGTAACGCGCGAGCGGCAGAGGTCGATCAGACTCGCGTGTCGAGGGCCGTATCGATGGCGGCTGCAACGGCGTCGACCGAACCCATGCCGTCAACCTCGGTCAACAGGCCCTTCTCGTCATAGTACGGCAGAAGCGGCGCGGTGTTGCGGTTATAGGCTTCCAGCCGAACCTTGAAGCTGTCCGGATTGTCGTCAGGCCGCCCCTGGTCAGCGTAGCGGCGGGCGATGCGTTCAAGCAGCTGGCCGTCATCCACCTTCAGACGAACGACATGGTCGATCTTCTTGCCCAGCTTGGCCAACATGGCGTCCAGAGCCTCGGCCTGGCCCAGGGTGCGCGGGAAACCGTCGAAGATGGCCCCTCCGGCGTCCTCCGCCTCCTTCAGTCGCGCCTCGATCAGGGCGATGACGATGTCGTCGGCAATCAGGCCGCCACCGGACATGATGGCTTGGCACTGCTGGCCCAGTTCAGAGCCCGACGCGATGGCCTCGCGCAGCATGTCGCCGGTCGACAGCTGGACCATGCCGCGCTGCTCGACCAGACGCTTGGCCTGAGTACCCTTGCCCGCCGCAGGCGGTCCAAACAGGATCAGATTCATCGTCCGCCCTCCCCCAAAGGCCCGACCTAGCGCCGGACCGGAGCGGCCGAGCGTCCGGCCGGTGCCTTGGTGCCGGGCGTGCGACCGCCCTTGCCCCGCAGCTTGGCCTTCTTGATCAGGCCCTCATACTGGTGCGCCAGCAGGTGCGACTGGATCTGCGCCACCGTATCCATCGTCACCGACACCACGATCAGGATCGAGGTACCGCCGAAATAGACGCTGTTACCCATCTGGGCGACCAGGATCTCTGGCAACAGACAGACGGCGGTGATGTAGGCGGCCCCGATCACGGTCAGGCGGGTCAGGACATAGTCCAGATACTCCGCCGTACGCTTGCCCGGACGGATACCCGGCAGGAAGCCGCCGTATTTGCGCAGGTTCTCGGCCGTGTCCTCGGGATTGAAGGTGATCGAGGTGTAGAAGAAGCAGAAGAAGATGATCAGCACCGCATACAGCACGGTGAACACCGGCTGCCCGTGCTGCAACTGACCCGCTGCCGACGGCAGCCAGGCCAGCCAGGCCGGCAGGTTCGCATTGGCCGTCATCTGAGCCACCGTCGAAGGCAGCAGCAGCAGGCTGGAGGCGAAGATAGGCGGGATGACCCCGGCGGTGTTCACCTTCAGCGGCAGGAAGCTGCGCTCGCCGCCAGCCATCCGATTGCCTTCCTGGCGCTTCGGATACTGGATCAGAAGACGGCGCTGGGCCCGCTCCATGAAGACGATGAAGACGACGGTGGCGACGGCCAGGGCCGCAATGAACAGCAGGACGAAGGCCGACATCTGACCCTGCTGAGCCAGGCCGAACAGACGCGCGATCGTGCCCGGCAGCACCGCAACAATACCGGCGAAGATGATGAGCGAGATGCCGTTGCCGACGCCGCGCGCCGTCACCTGCTCACCCAGCCACATCAGGAACATGGTGCCGCCCGTCAGGGTGGTGACGGTCGAGATGATGAAGAACAGTCCGGGCGCATCGACCAGGCCCTGCTGAGCGTTCAGGCCGACCGCGATGCCGAAGGACTGCATCAGGGCCAGGAACACCGTCAGATAGCGGGTGTACTGGTTCAGCTGCTTGCGGCCGCTCTCGCCGCCTTCCTTGCGCAGCTTTTCCCACGGCGGATACACCGCAGCCATCAGCTGCACGATGATCGACGCCGAGATGTAAGGCATCACGTTCAGGGCGAAGACGGCCATCCGCTCGACGGCGCCTCCGGAGAACATGTTGAACATGTCCAGCACGCCGCGCTGGCCGTCCGGGTTCTGGAAGAAGGCCAGGAAGGCCTCCGAATTAATCCCCGGGATCGGCACATAGGTGCCGATGCGATAGACCAGCAGCGCACCCAGGGTGAACAGCAGGCGTTTGTGCAGCTCGGTCGCCTTGGCGAACGAGCCCATGTTCATATTGGCGGCAAGTTGTTCGGCGGCCGAAGCCATGTGTCGTTACCCCGACTGGTCAGAACGCGGCGCATCGAACGTGAATCCGGGGCCAACGTCCAGATAGGCGAAGGTCGGCCTCATAGCGAGACCGACCCCACAGCTTATTTGGCGGCCGTACGCGCGGCGCGGGCCGAGATCTTGTTCGCGTCGCCGCGCGGAGCCTTGGGAGCCGGAGCCTTGCCCTTGGCCGCATTGCGCTTTTCGACGCGTTCAGCGGCCTTGGCCTCGGCCGCGATCCGCTCCTGCACGACCGTGCCGCCCGCAGCCTCGATCGCCTTGATCGCACCTGCGGTCGCGGACCAGACGACCAGGTTCAGCTTGGCGCTGATTTCGCCGGTGCCCAGCAGACGCACGCCGTCCTTGACGCGGCGGATCACGCCGGCGGCGACCAGGGCATCGCCCTTGATCTCGGACTTGATGTCGATCTTGCCGGCATCGATGGCGTCTTGCAGGCGCCACAGGTTGACTTCGGCCAGCTTCAGCGCGTTCGGATTGTTGAAGCCGCGCTTGGGCATACGCATGTACAGCGGCATCTGGCCGCCCTCGAACCCGCCGATGGCGACGCCCGAACGGGACTTCTGGCCCTTGACGCCGCGACCGGCGGTCTTGCCCTTGCCCGAGCCCGGGCCGCGGCCGACCCGCATGCGCTTCTTGTGCGCGCCTTCGTTGTCGCGGATTTCATTCAGTTTCATGTGCCTGATCCTTTCGGGTTCTCGCGCCCGCCATGAAGACGGACTCGGCTTTGAAATAAGGAGGGGCCGCTTCTAGGCGGCCCCCTTCAGTATCGCAAGATGCAAGACGCCCTCCCCCAGGCTGGGAGAGGGCGAAACGCTTACTTTTCGACGATTTCGGTCAGGTGGGCGACCTTGGCGATCATCCCGCGAACCGACGGCGTGTCTTCCAGGGTGGACTCACGGCCCATCCGGTTCAGACCCAGGCCCGACAGGGTGGCGCGCTGGTCCGACTTGCGGCGGATCGGGCTACCGGTCTGACGAACCGTGATGGTGGCCTTGGATTCGGTATTGGCCATCTATCAGCCCTCCATGGCTTCGGGTGACGATGCGCCGTCGTTGCGACGACCCATCAGATCCGAGACCTTCTTGCCGCGCTTGGACGCGACCTGACGCGGCGAGGACTGAACCTTCAGCGCTTCGAAGGTGGCGCGGATCATGTTGTACGGGTTGGACGAACCGGTGGACTTGGCCACCACGTCGTGGACACCCAAGGTTTCCAGAACGGCACGCATCGGGCCGCCCGCGATGACGCCGGTCCCGGGAGGGGCAGCGCGCATCATGATCTTGCCGGCGCCCCAACGGCCGTTGCCGTCGTGGTGCAGGGTGCGGTTCTCGCGCAGCGGAACGCGGATCATGGTCTTCTTGGCTTCTTCGGTCGCCTTGCGGATGGCTTCCGGGACTTCACGGGCCTTGCCGTGACCGAAGCCGACACGACCCTTGCCGTCACCGACGACCATCAGGGCAGCGAACGAGAAACGACGGCCGCCCTTCACAGTGGCGGCGACGCGGTTGATGTGCACCAGCTTTTCGACGATGTCCGATTCCGGGCCGTCGACGGCCGGGCCGTTGCGGTTGTCGCGCCGGTTACGGTCGTTGCCGCCGCCGCTACGTTGGGGTTCACGAGCCATGCTTCTCGTCCCTTAGAAGTTCAGGCCGGCTTCACGCGCGGCCTCCGCCAGCGCCTTGACGCGGCCATGATAGATGTAGCCGCCGCGATCGAAGACGACGTCCTTGACGCCCTTATCCAGCGCGCGTTCGGCGATCAGCTTGCCGATGCGAGTGGCCGCTTCGGTGTCGGAACCCTTGGACTTGGAGCCCTTGGCGCCTTCCAGCGACGAGGCCGAGGCAACGGTAATGCCCTTTTCGTCGTCGATGATCTGAGCCGAGATGTTCTTGTCCGAGCGATAGACCGACAGGCGCAGGCGTCCGTTGGCCACAGCCTTCAGGCGGCGGCGGGTACGCTCCGAGCGGCGCTTGGCCGCCTGTTTGAGGGAAATGGCCATGACTTACTTCTTCTTGCCTTCCTTGCGCCGGACCTTTTCGCCCGTGTAGCGCACGCCCTTGCCCTTATAGGGTTCCGGCGGACGCAGCTTGCGGATGACGGCGGCGATCTGACCCACGGCCTGCTTGTCAGCGCCCTGGATCTTGATTTCGGTCTGCTTGGGCACGACGAAGGTCACGCCAGCCGGCGGAACGATATCCACCTCGTGCGAGAAGCCCAGCTGCAGCGACAGGTTCGGGCCCTTCAAAGCGGCGCGATAACCGACGCCGACCAGGTCGAGCGACTTCTCGAAACCCGTCGAGACACCGGTGATCATGTTGTCGACCAGGGTGCGCGACAGGCCCCACATCGCACGAGCGCGCTGGGTGTCGTTCACGGGGCTCAGAGTCAGGTCGTTGCCGTCCTGGCTCAGGGCGATTTCTTCCGCGACGGTCCAGGACAGCTCGCCCTTGGGACCCTTCACGGTCACCGTCTGACCGTCGAGCGCGATGGTCACGCCCTTCGGCACGGTGATGGTGCGTTTTCCGATACGGGACATCTTAATAGACCCTGCAGAGGACTTCGCCGCCAACATTGGCGTCACGGGCGGCGGCGTCGGACATCACGCCCTTGGACGTCGAGAGGATCGAGATGCCCAGGCCGTTCTTGATCGGCTTCAGGTCGGTGATGGCCGAATAGACGCGGCGGCCCGGCTTGGACACGCGAGCGATCTCGGCAATGACCGGCTGACCGTCGAAGTACTTCAGCTCGATCTCGAACTGCGGAAACTCGCCGGGGCTCTGAACCAGCGAATAGCCGCGGATGTAGCCTTCGTCCTGCAGCACGTCGAGGACGCGCTGGCGCAGACGCGAGGCCGGGGTCAGCACCTTGGAACGCTTGCGGGTCGCCGCGTTCTTGATGCGAGCGATCATGTCGCTCAGGGGGTCGTTGATCATCATGACTTTATGCTCCCCTTACCAGCTCGACTTCGTCAGGCCGGGGATCTGCCCCAGGTTGCCCAGCTCGCGCAGCGCGATCCGGCTCATCTTGAGCTTGCGATAATAACCGCGCGGACGACCCGTCACCTCGCAACGGTTGCGGATACGGACCGCAGCCGAGTTGCGCGGCAGCTCAGCCAGCTTCAGGCGCGCTTCGAAGCGCTCCTCCAGCGGCAGGGCCTCATTGGTGGCGATCGCCTTCAGGGCGGCCCGCTTGTCGGCGTACTTCGCGACGAGGGCTTTCACCTTCTCATTGCGGTTTACGGCGCTTTTCTTAGCCATTTTGCTTTTCCCTTCCCGCTCAGTTCTTCACGAACGGGAATTTGAACTCGGTGAGAAGCGCGCGCGCCTCGTCATCGGTCTTGGCCGTGGTGCAGACGATGATGTCCATGCCCCACATCTGATCGATCTCGTCGTAGTTGATCTCCGGGAACACGATGTGCTCCTTCAGACCCGTCGCATAGTTGCCGCGACCATCGAACGAGGTGCCTTTCAGGCCCCGGAAGTCCTTCACCCGCGGAAGGGCGATGGTGATGAAACGGTCCAGGAACTCGTACATCCGATCGCCCCGCAGCGTAACCTTGCCGCCGATGATCATGCCTTCACGCAGCTTGAAGCCGGCGATCGAGTTACGGGCCCGGGTCGGCACGGCCTTCTGGCCGGCAATCGCCGTCAGGTCCTTGAGAGCCGCATTGGCCTTCTTGGAGTCGGCCACCGCTTCGCCGATGCCCATGTTCAGGACGATCTTGTCCAGCTTGGGCACTTGCATCGGGTTGGTATAGCCGAACTTCTCGATCAGAACGGCGCGGATGCGGGCCTGATACTCGTCCTTCAGACGCGGAGTGTATTTGGTGTCAGCCATCAGATGACGTCTCCCGTCGTCTTGGCGAAGCGCACCTTCTTGCCGTCTTCCTCACGGAAGCCGACACGGGCCGGCTTGCCGTTGGCGTCGGCGATGGCGACGTTCGACAGGTGAAGCGACGCTTCCTTGTTCTTGATACCGCCCTGAGGGTCGGCCTGGGTGGGGCGGGTATGGCGCTGAACCATATTGATGCCCTCCACCATGACGCGATTGGTCGCCGGCAGGACCTTGGTCACCTTGCCGGTGCGGCCCTTGTCCTTGCCGGTCAGGACCACGACGTTGTCGCCGGTTTTGATCTTGGCGGCCATGATTACAGGACCTCCGGAGCCAGAGAGATGATCTTCATGTGGTTCTTGGCGCGCAGTTCGCGAGGAACCGGGCCAAAAATCCGCGTGCCGACCGGCTCGTTCTGCTTGTTGACGATCACCGCAGCCGACTTGTCGAAACGGATCACCGACCCGTCCCTGCGCTGGATGTCCTTCGCGGTACGCACGACGATGGCGCGAACGACATCGCCCTTCTTCACGCGACCACGCGGGATGGCTTCTTTAACCGACGCGACGATCGTGTCGCCCACCGAGGCGTAGCGGCGCTTAGAGCCGCCCAACACCTTGATGCACATGACCCGGCGAGCGCCCGAATTGTCGGCCACCTCCAGGTTAGTTTGCATCTGGATCATGGGATCCGATCCTTCTTGATTACGAGGCCGAGGCCGGGACGTCCTTGGACAGGACCTCCCAGGTCTTCAGCTTGGACTTCGGGGCACATTCCACGATGCGGGCGACGTCGCCCACCTTGAAGGCATTGGCCTCATCGTGAGCGTGGTACTTCTTGGACAGGCGGAAGGTCTTCTTCAGGACCGGGTGCAGCAGGGTCCGCTCGACCTTGACCACGACCGTCTTGTCGCCCTTGTCGGAGACGACCACGCCTTCGAGAATTCGTTTCGGCATCTTCGTTCCCTTAACCGGCGCTGCGCTTCTCACGCAGCAGCGTGGAGATGCGGGCGATGTCCTTGCGCACTTCCGAGACCCGGTGGGTCTTTTCCATCTGGCCGGTGGCGGCCTGGAAGCGCAGGTTGAATTGCTCTTTCTTCAGCGAGAGCAGCTGTTCACCCAGCTGGTCCGGCGTCTGCGAGCGAAGATCGGCGATCTTGGTCATCAGGCAGCTTGCTCCACGTGAGCGATACCGGCGTCCAGGCGAGTGACCACCTTGGTGCGGACCGGCAGCTTGGCGGCCCCCAGACGCAGCGCCTCGCGGGCGATGTCATCGGCGACGCCGTCGATTTCGAACAGGATACGGCCCGGGTGGCAGCGCGCCGCCCAGTGATCCACCGCGCCCTTGCCCTTACCCATACGGACTTCGGCAGGCTTGCCCGAGACGGGCACGTCCGGGAAGACGCGGATCCAGACGCGGCCCTGACGCTTCATCTGGCGGGTGATCGCGCGGCGGGCCGCCTCGATCTGACGCGCGGTGATGCGTTCCGGCTCCAGCGTCTTCAGGCCATAGGACCCGAAGTTAAGCGAGAAGCCACCCTTGGCGGCACCGTGGATACGGCCCTTGAAGGCCTTCCGGTACTTGGTTTTCTTCGGCTGCAGCATGATTAGCTCTCACGTCCCCGATCACGACGCGGACCGCGGTCGCCGCGGGGGCCACCACGCTCGCGGCCTTCGCTCGACGAAGGACCGGACGCTTCCTGGGCCCAACGCTTGTCCTGGGCCATCGGGTCGTGCTCCAGCACTTCACCCTTGAAGACCCAGACCTTCACGCCGATGATTCCGTAGGTCGTCTTGGCTTCATAGAAGCCATAGTCGATGTCGGCGCGCAGGGTGTGCAGCGGCACGCGACCTTCGCGATACCACTCCATGCGCGCGATTTCGGCACCGCCCAAACGACCCGACACATTGATCCGGACACCCTTGGCACCCAGACGCATGGCCGACTGCATCGAGCGCTTCATCGCCCGGCGGAAGGCCACACGGCGCTCCAGCTGCTGGGCAATGTTCTCGGCGATCAGCTGAGCGTCGGTCTCGGGCTTGCGGACCTCGACCAGGTTCAGGTGAACCTCGCCTTCGGTCATGGCCGAGATGTCCTTGCGCAGCTTGTCGATGTCCGCGCCCTTCTTGCCGATCACGACGCCCGGACGGGCGGCATAGATCGTCACGCGGCACTTCTTGTGCGGACGCTCGATGATGATGCGCGACACGCCAGCACCCGACAGGCGCTCACGCAGATACTCGCGCAGCTTCAGGTCCTGGTGCAGCAGGCGGGCGTAATCGGCCCCACCGGCGAACCAGCGGCTGTCCCAGGTGCGGTTGACGCCGAGGCGCAGACCGATCGGATTGACTTTCTGACCCATCAGGCGGCCTCGCCGGCTTCACGGACCACGATGGTGATCTCAGCGAAAGGTTTCAGGATGCGCGACGAACGGCCACGAGCACGGCTCGCGAAACGCTTCATCACCAGGTTCTTGCCCACGAAGGCTTCGGCAACGACCAGATTGTCGATGTCGAAGTTGTGGTTGTTCTCGGCATTGGAGACAGCCGAATACAGGACCTTGCGAACGTCGGTGGCGATGCGCTTACGGCTGAATTCCAGCTCGTTCAGCGCCTTCTGCACCGGCAGGCCGCGGATCGACTGGGCGACCAGATTCAGCTTCTGAGGGCTGATGCGGACGTTGACCAGCTTGGCGCGGGCTTCGGTCGGGGCGACCCGACGCGGGTTTTTTGTCTGGGCCATCGGTTACTTCCTTTTGGCCTTCTTGTCCGCGGCGTGACCCGGGAAGTTCCGGGTCGGCGCGAACTCGCCAAACTTCATGCCGACCATCTCTTCCGAGACGGAGACCGGCACGTGCTTCAGGCCGTTGTGCACACCGAACGTCAGACCGACGAACTGCGGCAGGATGGTTGAGCGGCGCGACCAGGTCTTGATCACGTCCTTGCGGCCCGACGACTGAACGGCGTCGGCCTTCTTGAGCAGATACCCGTCGACAAACGGGCCTTTCCAGGAGGAGCGAGCCATGTCTTAGCGAGCCTTCTTAACGTGGCGAGTACGGATGATGAACTTGTCCGTCGCCTTGTTCTTGCGGGTGCGAGTACCCTTGGTGTCCTTGCCCCACGGCGTGACCGGGGTACGACCACCCGAGGTCCGGCCTTCACCACCACCGTGCGGGTGGTCGATCGGGTTCATGGCGACACCGCGCACGTGCGGACGGAAGCCCATGTGACGCTTGCGGCCGGCCTTGCCCAGGTTCTGGTTCATGTGGTCCTGGTTCGAGACCGCACCGACCGTGGCCAGGCACGCGTCCAGAACCATGCGCAGCTCACCAGAGCCGAGGCGGATCTGGGCATAGCCCTGATCGCGACCGACCAGCTGGGCATAGGCACCGGCCGAGCGGGCCAGCTGAGCACCCTTGCCAGGCTTCATCTCCACATTGTGGATGATGGTGCCGACCGGGATCGAACGCAGGGGCATGCAGTTGCCCGGCTTCACGTCGACCTTTTCGCCCGCGATGATCGTGTCGCCAGCCTTAAGACGCTGCGGCGCGATGATGTAGGTCTTCTCGCCGTCGGCATAGTTGACCAGGGCGATGAAGGCCGTGCGGTTGGGATCGTATTCCAGACGCTCGACCGTGCCGACCACGTCGAACTTGCGACGCTTGAAGTCGATCTTGCGATACAGGCGCTTGGCACCACCGCCGCGGAAACGGACGGCAATACGGCCACCCTGGCCACGTCCGCCGGACTTGGTCAGGCCCTCGACCAGCGACTTCTCCGGGCGGCCCTTGTGGAGCTCGGAACGGTCGACCAGCACCAGGGCGCGGCGGCCGGGCGACGTCGGATTGAATGTCTTCAGAGCCATCTGATCAGAGCCCCGTGGTGACGTCGATCGACTGGCCGTCGGCCAGCGTCACGATCGCTTTTTTGATGTCGACCCGGCGTCCCATGATGCCACGGAACCGCTTGGTCTTGCCCTTTTGAACCAGGGTGTTGACCTTCAGGACGTTGACTTTGAACAGGGCCTCGACCGCCGCAGCGATCTCATCCTTGGTGGCCTTGTCCGCAACGCGGAAGACGACCTTGTTCTGCTCCGACAGGATCGTGGCCTTTTCGGTGATCACCGGAGCCAGGATGGTGTCGTAGTGACGGATCGAAGCCGCCACCGTCTTGGTTGCGCCGGCCATTATGCGGCCTCCTTCGCAGCTTGCTCGCGACGCGAGGGCTTGTGGTCCGCGTAGTTCGCCTCGATGGCGTCCACGGCGGCCTTGGTCAGCACCAGCTTCTGCGCGCGCAGGATGTCATAGACGTTCAGGCCGGCGTTCGGCAGCACGTCCACCAGCGGGATGTTGCGGGCGGCGAGACCGAAGTTCGTGTCGACTTCCGGTCCGGCGATGATCAGCGTCTTCGTCCAGCCCAGCTTGCCGAAGGTTTCGCGCAGACCGGCGGTCTTGGCGTCCTTCAGGGTCAGGCTGTCGACGACAACCAGGTCGCCTGACTTGGCCTTGGAGGACAGCGCGTGGCGCAGGGCCAGGGCGCGGACCTTCTTGGGCAGCGAGAAGCCGTGGTCGCGAACGACGGGGCCAAAGGCACGCGAGCCACCGACGAACTGGGGCGCACGACGCGAGCCGTGACGAGCGCCGCCGGTGCCCTTCTGCTTGTACATCTTCTTGCCGGTGCGAGAGTTCTCGTTCCGGGTCTGAACCTTGTGAGTGCCGGCACGGCGCTTGGCCAGCTGCCAGTTGACGTAACGGGCCAGGATGTCGCCGCGGATGTCGGTGATGCCGAAAACGACATCCGACAGCTCGACGTCACCGGCGGCCTTGCCGTCGAGATTGATGACCGAGAGTTTCATTACGCTTCACCGCCTTCGGTGGTTTCGACCGCCGCGGTCTCCTCGGCAGGCGTTTCCGCCGCCGGAGCCGTGTCTTCGGTCGTCGCCTTGGCCGACTTCAGGCCGCCAGGGAACGGAGCCTCTTCCGGACGCGCCTTCTTGATGGCGTCACGGACCTTAACCCAGGTGCCGTCGTGGCCGGGGACCGAACCCTTGATCAGGATCAGGCCACGCTCAGCGTCGACGCGGAAAACGGTCAGGTTCTGGGTGGTGACAGTTTCCTGACCCAGGTGACCGGCCATCTTCTTGCCGGGGAAGGTGCGGCCCGGATCCTGACGGTTACCCGTGGAGCCGTGCGAACGGTGCGAGACCGAAACACCGTGGGTGGCCCGCAGACCGCCGAAGTTCCAGCGCTTCATGGCACCAGCAAAGCCCTTACCAATGGTCGGGCCCTGGATGTCGACCTTCTGGCCGGCGACGAAGTGGTCGGCCGAGAGCTCGGAACCGATGTCCAGCAGGGCGTCTTCCGACACCCGGAACTCGGTCACGTGAGCCTTGGGCTCCACCTCAAGCTTGGCGAAAGCTTCGCGCTGAGCCTTGTTGGTGTTCTTGGCCTTTTTGGCGCCGGCACCGAGTTGCAGGGCGACGTAGCCGTCCCGCTCCTGAGTACGCTGGCCCACGACCTGACAACCGTCCAACTGAAGGACGGTGACCGGGACATGCGCGCCGTCTTCAGCGAAGACACGCGTCATTCCCAGCTTCTTGGCGATCACGCCCGTTCGTAGCGCTGATGTGCGCATCGGATCCCGCCTCTCCTCGATTAAATCTTGATCTCGACGTCCACGCCGGCGGACAGGTCGAGCTTCATGAGCGCGTCCACGGTCTGCGGGGTGGGGTCGACGATGTCGAGCACGCGCTTATGCGTGCGGATTTCAAACTGCTCGCGCGACTTCTTATCGACGTGCGGCGAGCGGTTCACGGTGAATTTTTCGATCAGGGTGGGCAACGGGATCGGACCGCGAACGGTCGCGCCGGTGCGCTTGGCGGTATTGACGATCTCGCGCGTCGAAAAATCGAGGACGCGGTGATCGAAGGCCTTCAGCCTGATGCGGATGCTCTGATCCATATCGGTTGTTTTTTCCCAAGCAGGTCGAAACCTGCGTCCCTGTGAACCATTTCAAAGACCGGAGCCTCGGAGCCCAAGGGCCCCCAGAGTACGCACGTCCGCAAAAACGATCGGCCCACGCAGCGAACCGCGAAGGCCGTTGAAGTCCTGGGTCACTGCAAAGAACAGGGTCTCAGGTCGTTCCTGCGGACCGCGTCTGCACCCCGATATCGAGTGGGGTGCACAGCCGGTCCAACAAGAGTTGGCGCTTATGCCGATTGAGTCCCCCGGCGTCAAGCGGCGAAACCGTGGCAGGCCTATTCCGTCGGCACAAAGGATCGCCTGGCCGGCTCCCATCGCATCGGGACCTTATCCAGCACGAGCAAGGCGGGTGCCTGGCCGATGTCAATCGCAAGGGTTTTGGCCGAATCCACCGTCATGGCCTGGATCGGATCACCATTGACCTGGCTGATGTGAAGCTCGCTGTCCGGCGCACTGTCGCCATCACAGGGAATCGGTTGCTGCACCAGCCAGTCGTCCTTTCCATCCCCGTTCAGGTCCGGCAGAGCCGCGGCGGTGGCCTGACGCAACTGTCCTTCCAGCGACAGGTCTTCCGCGGGACACAGAATGCGCGATGCCGCCAGTGTCATTCTGATGCTTGCCGGTTCCATGGGTTCCGCGCCATCGGCGTCTTGCGCAATGGCCGGGTAGCCGCCGTTGTCCAGCCGTGTGCGTCCAGCGTCCGTGGGAATGGGCAGCAGCCGGCCCGTCGTCGGGTTCCAGGCCCAGGCATAGCGGCAGTCCCAATCGTCGGGCACGCAGGCCCCGTGATGAACCTGCGCCTCAAGCCGCTGTCGGCCGACACGGCGGGAGATGTCAAAGGCCAGGACCTGATTGTCGAAGGCGCGCCGATATTCGCCGTCGTCGTCGCTGACATACAGAACCAGCCGGCAGCCGCCGGTTCCGCAGAACTGAGACAGGCCCGCTTTGGAATAGTCGATCAGCCAGTCGACCTGACCATCAGACGAAAGATCGACGGCGTGGATCATCCCCTCTGGCACTTCGGACACGATCGGCGGGCGGTTCATCGGCATGTCGCGATCCAGCCCGGTGATGTTGATGTCGTTCAGCACCATCCAGACCAGGGCCTCAGGCGGGGTCTGGGCCACGGCCTGTGCCGCCGGAGCAAAGACAGTGAGACAGAACGCGGACAGCAGGGCGGCAGGACGCATGGCGGGACCTCGGCATGAGAGTCGCAAGCCTGGCACGGCTGAACAGCGCTGGAGCCCTTCGATTTCTGACGCCGGTCCTGGCGCACGGCGTCCACCGACAGCAGCAAGGCCCCGGAGGGTCCAATCACCCGGGGCCTTGCTTCGATGCGACGGTGTCGGGCGTTCAGCGCCCGATTCTGATGTCGCCCGAACCGATCACGCTGCGGGCGACGTTGCCGGTGGCCCGCGCCACGCGGACATCGCCCGAGCCTGCGATGGAAACACTGACATCACGCGCCGTGCCGCCGAAATCCACATTGCCTGACCCGGCGATGGAGACGCTGAAGTCGTCGCTGCTGCCGTTACGGATGGTCACGTCGCCCGAGCCGCCGATGGCGATATCCACGGGCCCGTCGACCCTTGCCAGTTGGACCTCACCTGCTCCGCCGACCGCGAGTTCGAACGCGCCCGTCCGGCCCGCAATCATGTCGCCCGACCCGCCGAGCGCCACGTCGAGCGACCGGCTGGTGCCCAGACGGACGGTTCCGGAGCCTCCAAGGCTGACGTCGACGTTGCCGTCCACATTGGCCACGGTCCAGTCGCCACAGCCACCAGACGCCAGGTCGACCGAGGTCGCACCACGGCCCACCGAGCCGAACACCCCCTCCCCCGCGGCGACCTCGACCGATCGCGGACTACGGATCACGATCAAGGGGGCGTCTTCCAGGCGAATGCGGCCCATGCGGCGCACCTCGACAGAGGCCCCCTGCCCCGGTTGACGCGCATTGTCCGGGCCTGCGCGGCAATCCCGGACGGCATTGCGATCCAGACCGCCGTCGATACGCACGGCATCGCCGCGTCGTGTGACACGTACCGCCGGCAGCGCCGACCGCCCCTGTTCGATCTCGACCCCGACGTCGGCCCGATCCTCCACAATGACGACGACCCGCGCGACAGCGTTCTCGATCTTGACGTCCTGGGCAGCGGCTGGGGCCGCAGCGGCGGCGGTGGCCAGCATGGCGACGGCGGCAATGGCGAGCTTCATGGCGTTGTTTCCCTCTCCGGCTATGCAGAAAGGATGGGCCAACCTGCGGCCACAGTCATTTTAACTCGACGTCATGACCTCGATTTAACGAAGCGCTCGCGCGCCATCCGTCGAGCCGACCTGAGGTTCGAAGTCGCGCTCCAAGGTCGCGATCCGGCTTTTCAGCGCCCCGGCCCTTTTCAACGCCAAGGAAGCGGCCCAGCGGGCGGCCAACTCGGGCACCGCCATGGAGTCTGTCTGGCGCGGACGCCTCCCGGCGCGGCGCAGGACCGCATTTGTATAGAGGGCTCCGTTTCGCCAGCGCGAGGGCCAGGTCTGGTAGTCCATCGACAGGGAGACGCAGAACCGATCCAGGTTCTCGACCCGATGCGGCGCATAGAGCGGCCAGGTCAGGGCCTGACCGGGCTCAAGGTCCACGATCTGAGCGTCCGGTTCGAACGCGAGGGTATAGGGGAGCTCTTCGGTCGTCTGCCGGGCCACGACATTCTCCATGTCGACCTCGGCCAGGTGGGCCTCGTCGCCTGGATAGACGAACAGCCGCTTGCGCCCACGCAGATGAAACAGAACCACGCCTGCGGCATCGAAATGATAGGGAACCCGCGCCGCCGGTGACGACAGGATCAGCTGCCCCGCATTCGTCACCGCCTTCATGCCGGGATAGGTCGCCTGGATGGCGTGGAAGTCGGCCATGGCGGCGGCCCACAACTCGGGCCAGGCCGTCTCGACTCCCCTCAGATTGACCCACAGGCGCCCTTGCTGGATGGCCGCCAGAAGATCCGATCCGCTCAATCGGCCCCTTGCTCCCGTTCGCAGCGACACCTGCCCCTCGGCGTCGTAGTCGTAGAGGTTGATGTCGAACAGTTCGGCTGGATAGCGATCCAGAATACCGGCCAGCACCTCGTCCGAGGCGAACCCTTGCTCTACCAGGCGGTGGGGATGGACCTTGGCCTCGGTGACCGGACCGGGATAACGGGTACGGCTCATGTGGCGCTCACGCATGAGAGGGACGCGAGACCTTGGCCAGGGCAGCCTGGGCCGCATTCACCGCTCCCCGGGCGCGCGCCATGGGCGTAACCTCACAGGCCTCGATCGCAGCCCATCGGCGGCGGACACTGTTACGCAGCTGTTCGCCGCGGCCGGCTCCGGCCACATTCAAGAGGCCGACAGCCGCCTGACTGACCGAGGCACCGAGGCCGGGGCGCAGGATGACGGCCTCGCGCACCTCGCGCTCGGCATTGCAGAAATATTTCTTGTAGTGCTCGCCCTCGAAACCGAAGTCGAAGGTCCGGTATCCGGCCGCCCCCGCCATCTGCATGGTATCCATGCTCAGCAGGATGCCGGGCGAACAGCGGGCCAATTCCGGAAAATAGCCGGGGAACCAGAAGTGATACTGGTCGCCTGCGTGCATGGAATACTCCATGGCGCACAGCCGCCCCCCCGCCCAAAGCCCGGCCATGGAGGCACCCAGCCCACCTTCCGGCTGAGCCATCAGGCGGTGAAGCAGATCAGCGGTCCAGCCGCAGGCGAATATGTCATGGCGGCCGGTACGGCGATACTGATCCCGCTTCAGCGCAATGAGCTGGTCCAGCAGCTCGGGATCACGCAGGCCTCGCTTCACTTCTATGGGGCCTAGTTCGGCCTCCATACTACGACGTGCCCGCTCCTTGTCCTTGAAGAATTTGGCGTGGCTCTTGCGACGCTCCGAATACCAGGCGGCATAGTCGCCGTCGGGCAGTTGGACCTGGACCGTCCGCCGCGCCTGACCGACTTCGCCGTGACCCACCCAGCCTCCGACCGTCAGTCGCGGCGCATTCAGCAGCGTCGCCGCCTCGTCCAAACTCGGTCGATCGGCGGCGCGCGCGATAATGCCGTGATAGTCGTTCATCGGTGCGGCCAGCGGTTGCATCGTGCCGCTGCGTCGCTGATGGGGGAAATATCCGATCGTCTGTGTTCCGCGCCGAAACACGGCGACGGCGGCGCCTGGGCAGACCTCTGCCGCCACGCGCGTGAACTGCGGCCAGAAGTAAGGACTAATCAGGTCCGGCTCGTCGGACTGAATCCGGGACCAAAGAGCCCAGTCGTCCTGAGTCAGGGCCTCCACGCCGACAATTTCGACTTTCAGCCCGCGCATTCCTGATTCCCTGTGGCCCGCCCGATAGGCGTTTCGCCAGCATGCCTAACCTCGACCGAGTTGCGACGGGGTGTGCGGGAATGGTGAACGCGGTCTTATCCGTGGAGCGAACCGGCCGGTCCATGCGTTGCCGTATCCCACATCCTGCTGGAGCCATCATGTCCGACGCCCGCCCCGACACCCGTGAGATCGAAACCGAGAACCAGCGGACGCCCGCGTCCGAGGGTCAGCCCCCCCGTCCCGCCACCGAACCGCGCGGTGCCGAGGGCAGTTCCAACTCCGGCGAAACCGAAACCGACCCGGCCACCGGCAAACCGAACGACTGATCGCCAGCAAAAATATAAAAACCCCCGCCGGTTTCCCGACGGGGGTCTTTGTAGTGGGCCTTAGGCGCTTGCGCGCGGCTTTAGGCCATTCGTCTGCGCTCGGCAGCGGGGCCAAGCAGGCCCCGCCTTGGAGCATCCAGCCTCTATCAGGCCAGGATCTTGGCCACGACGCCGGCGCCGACGGTGCGGCCGCCTTCACGGATGGCGAAGCGCAGCTTCTCTTCCATCGCGATCGGGGTGATCAGCTCGACGTTCAGCTCGGCGTTGTCGCCCGGCATGATCATCTCGACGCCTTCCTTCAGCGTCACGATGCCGGTCACGTCCGTCGTGCGGAAGTAGAACTGCGGGCGGTAGTTGGTGAAGAACGGCGTGTGACGGCCACCCTCTTCCTTGGTCAGGATGTAGGCCTCGGCCAGGAACTTGGTGTGCGGCGTGATCGAACCGGGCTTGCACAGAACCTGACCGCGCTCGACGTCTTCACGCTTGGTGCCGCGCAGCAGCACGCCCACGTTGTCGCCCGCCTGGCCCTGGTCCAGCAGCTTGCGGAACATTTCCACGCCCGTGCAGGTCGTCTTCTGAACCGGACGGATGCCCACGATCTCGACTTCCTCGCCGACCTTGACGATGCCGCGCTCGACCCGGCCCGTCACCACGGTGCCGCGACCCGAGATCGAGAACACGTCTTCCACCGGCATCAGGAACGGCAGGTCCACCGGACGCTCCGGCTGCGGGATGTAGGCGTCCACCGTCTCCATCAGCTTCAGAACCGACTGCTCGCCGATCTCCGGATTCACGCCGTCGGTCGCGGCCTTGGCCGAACCCGCCGTGATCGGAATCTCGTCGCCCGGGAACTGGTAGCTCGACAGCAGCTCGCGGATCTCCATCTCGACCAGCTCAAGCAACTCGGCGTCGTCGACCAGATCCACCTTGTTCATGTACACGACCAGCGCCGGCACGCCGACCTGACGGGCCAGCAGGATGTGCTCGCGCGTCTGCGGCATCGGGCCGTCAGCGGCCGAAACCACCAGGATCGCGCCGTCCATCTGCGCCGCGCCCGTGATCATGTTCTTCACATAGTCGGCGTGGCCAGGGCAGTCGACGTGAGCATAGTGACGGTTCTCCGTCTCATATTCCACGTGCGCCGTGTTGATCGTGATGCCCCGCGCCTTCTCTTCCGGCGCAGCGTCGATGTCCGCATAGTTCATCGCCTTGGCACCACCGGCCTTCGCCAGCGTCATCGTGATCGCCGCCGTCAGCGTCGTCTTGCCGTGGTCAACGTGACCAATCGTGCCGATGTTGCAGTGCGGCTTAGTCCGCTCAAACTTTTCCTTGGCCATAGCCAAAACTCCTGTGGCCCGGGTCCGTCAGCGGAGGGGCGCATGCTGATCTAAAAACCTGGAGCGGGTAGACGGGATCGAACCGACATCCTCAGCTTGGAAGGCTGCTGCACTACCATTGTGCTATACCCGCGCGAAGAATGCGGTTGTCACGCTGGACCGCCGCACCCGGTTCCGTTCCGTCGTCCTGGCCGCCGGTCTCGAAACGCGCGTGGTGGGGGAAGCAGGACTCGAACCTGCGAAGCTTACGCAGGGGATTTACAGTCCCCCCCCTTTGCCGCTCGGGACATTCCCCCGCGCGCGTTTTCGACACCAACCGGACCGCCCAACGAAAGTCTTTCGACCGCCGCCAGACAAAAGCTCTCGGTGTCTTGCGTCGCCTGGTTTAGAGGGGGCGCCGGACCCGAAAGCCCTAGGGCTCCAAATCGGAGGGCGTCTTATAGTGTCGCAAAATCGAGAACGCAACGACCGCAAGGGGGGCAAGAAGCAGCCTTTTTCTGCGCGCACCAGCAAGGCTTCGGATACGCCCAGGCCGGGCGGCTGGAACCCCAATCCCCCGCCCAAGTCGTTCGCCGACAGCAGGCCCCGCCCGCCAGCACGCGGAAAGGTGGATGCCGACAATCTTATATGGGGACGTCATCCTGTCCTGGCGGCGCTGGCCAATCCGGCCCGCAAGGGCATGGGTCGCCTGATGGCCACGCCGGATCGCGCCGCCGAGATAGAGCGCGACGGCCTGGCCCCCCATGGCCATGCGGTCGAGGTGATGGAGGCTCAGGCTCTGGACCGGATCGTGCCGGTCGGCGCCGTCCATCAGGGCCTGGTATTCAAGGTCGCCCCGCTGGAAGGCGTCGGACTAGAGGATTTCGCTGAGCCGGCCAGCGGCATCATCGTCATGCTGGACCAGCTGACCGATCCCCAGAATGTCGGGGCCATCTTCCGCTCAGCCCTAGCCTTCGGAGCCAGGGGGATCGTGGTCCAGGACCGGCATTCGCCTGCCCTGGCCGGTGCCCTGGCCAAGGCGGCTGCCGGCGCGACCGAGCGCCTGCCCTGCGCGCGCGTCACCAACCTCAGCCGCGCGCTGGAACGACTGGCCGACCTGGGGTGGCGTGCCGTCGGGCTGGACGGCGCGGCCGAGGAAACGCTGGATCAGGCCCTGGATCATCAGCCGACGGTCCTGGTCATGGGGTCCGAGGGCGACGGCATCCGCCGCCTGGTGGCCGAGCATTGCGATGCCTTGGCGCAAATCCCCATGCCTGGCGGCTTCGAGAGCCTGAACGTCTCAAACGCAGCCGCTGTGGCACTCTATGAGGCCGCCAAAAAGCAGACCCCCTGATCGCCCGCGCCAATCCCCTTGGCGCGTCCGGTGCTGACCGCTAGAGAGCAAAAATGGAATTCGCAGACCTCTTCTCCGCCGACGCACTGGCCGCTCTGGGCCAGGTGCTGATGATCGATCTCGTGCTTGCCGGTGACAACGCCGTGGCGGTCGGCCTGGCGGCGGCCGCCCTGCCGGCCGAACAGCGGCGCAAAGCCATCCTGATCGGCCTGGCCGCAGCGGTCGTGATGCGAATCGGTTTTGCCCTGATCACGGTCCAGCTGCTGGCCATTGTCGGCCTGCTGTTGGCCGGTGGCGTCCTGCTGATGTGGGTCTGCTGGAAAATGTGGCGCGAGCTGCGCGAACAGGCCACCCACGATCAGGCCGAGGCTGAAGCCGAGCTGGAACTGGCCATGCAGATCGAGCACGGCAAGGGCCCCTCACCCGAGGAATTGGGCATCAAGCGCAAGACCTTTGGCGCGGCCCTGCTGCAGATCATGATCGCCGACGTGACCATGTCGCTGGACAACGTCCTGGCGGTTGCCGGTGCCGCCCATGACCACCCGTGGATCATGGTGTTCGGCCTGGTGCTGTCCATCGGCCTGATGGGTGTGGCAGCGACCTTCATCGCCAAGCTGCTGACCAAGCATCGCTGGATCGGCTACGTCGGTCTGGTCATCGTCCTCTATGTCGCCTTGCACATGATCTGGGACGGCTATCGCTCGGTGGTCGTGCGAACCGGCAATCTGGAATCGCACAATGCGGCCGCGCCGGGCTTCCTGGACATCAGTGAAGAAGAGGCGGCCAAGCACCTGAAGGGCGTCCGCACCGAGGACAGCACCCTGCCCGCCCCGCCGACGCCGCAGCCGTCGGCGGCCACCGCCTCGCCCCCGGCTCAGCCGGTCACCCCCGCTCCCGCGTCCTGACGATGACCGTGCTGTCGGTCTCGGTCGAGCAAGCGGCGGCGTGGCTGGAGGCCGGAGAGGCCGTCATGGTCGATGTGCGCGAGGTCGACGAGCACGCTGCGATGCGAATCGATGGCGTGATCCTCGCCCCGCTCAGCCGTATGCCCGCGGCCTTGGACGGCCTGGACCTGCCTACCGATCGAAAGATCATCATGCAGTGCGCCAAGGGCGGACGCAGCGCCCAGGTCTGCGCCTATCTGCAAGGCACGGGGCCTCAGGGTCAGGCCGTCTATAATCTGACCGGCGGGATCGCGGCCTGGCAGGCCGCGGGCCTGCCCGTCGTCGGCGGCTAGGCCTCAGCCCCTCCGAAACGCTCAGCCCATTCCGTGACCTGAGCATCCTCGATCTTGCGGAACAGGACTTCGGTCGCCTGAACCTTTTGACCCCGCGGCAGAAGGTCGAGCAGAGGACCACTCGCCTCAGGCCAGGAAAGATCGTCAACCCCGACGCTGGCGGCGATTCGTGCCGCCGATGACGGAATGACCGGGGCGGCCAGACGAGCAAACAGCGCGACCAGATTCAGGGCGGTGCGGACCGAAGCGGCCGCCTGGACCGGATCGGTCTTGAACACCGTCCAGGGGGCCGCGACCTGCAGATACTCATTGCCCAGGACCCACACCGCCCGCAGAGCGACGCAGGCCTTGCGGAACTCCATGGCCTCGAAAGCGGCCGTCGCCTCGGCGATGCCGGCAGACATATCGCGCGCCAGATCGGCCTCGAGCGGCCCGACTTCGCCCCCATCAGGAACGACGCCGTCGAACTTTGACTCGGTGAATTTCACGATCCGGTTGACGAAATTACCCAGCACATCGGCCAGGTCCTTGTTGGTCGTCGACTGGAACTGTTCCCAGGTGAAGGCGGCGTCCGACCCCTCCGGCCCATAGGCGGTCAGATGCCAGCGCCAGTAGTCTGCGGGCAGGATCTCCAGCGCCTGGTCCATGAAGACGCCGCGCTTCTGGCTGGTCGAGAACTTGCCGCCGTACCAGTTCAGCCAGTTGAATGCCTTGAGCGTATCCACCGTCTTCCACGGTTCGCCGCTGCCCAGGATCGTGGCGGGGAAGCTGACGGTGTGGAAGGCCACATTGTCCTTGCCCATGAACTGGACATAGCGGACGTCGCCCGCCCCCTCGTCCGTGCGCCACCAATCGCGCCAGGTCCGGCCATTGGCATCGGCCAATTCCTGGGTGGCACCGATGTATTCGATGGGAGCGTCGAACCAGACATAGAAGACCTTGCCCTCCATCCCCGGGCGCGGGCCGCCATCCGGTGCGACCACCGGCACGCCCCATTTCAGATCGCGGGTGATTCCCCGATCAATCAGGCCCTCGTCCAGATGTTTCAGGGCAATGGATTTGGCCAAGGTCTGCCAGCCCTGGCGGCCGTCGATCCAGTCGCGAATCGGCTGCTCCAGGCGGGTCTGCAGCAAATACAGGTGGCGGGTGTCCCGAACCTCCAGGTTCCGGCTGCCCGACACCGACGAATAGGGATCGATCAGGTCGGTCGGATCCAACAGCCGCCCACAGTTGTCGCACTGGTCACCCCGCGCCCCGACATGGCCACAGTGGGGGCAGGTCCCTTCGACATAACGGTCAGGCAGGAAGCGGGCGTCGTCGATCGAATAGATCATCCGATCAACCCGCTCCTCGATATAGCCATTGGCTTCCAGGGCGGCGGCGAAATGCTGGGTCAGGGCGCGGTTGGCGTCACTGGAGGACCGTCCGAACCAGTCATAGGAAAGGCCGAACGCCTCGCCTGCCGCCTTCTGAATCTGATGTTGCTCATCGCAATAGGTGCGCACGTCCTGACCAGCGGCGGCAGCGGCCAGCTCTGCCGGGGTGCCGTGCTCATCGGTGGCGCAGATGTAGAGCACCTCATCGCCGCGGGCGCGCTTGAACCGCGCATAGACATCCGCAGGCAGCATGGAGCCCGCCAGATTCCCCAGGTGCTTGATGCCGTTGATGTAGGGCAAAGCCGAGGTGATGAGGATGCGGGCCATGGGAATCCGGTCGGTGAAGGATGCTGCGATATAGGCAGCAAGAAGCGTCTCGTCATCTTCTCCCTCCACCTATGCGAAGGAACGGCGAGCCTGGGGCAGCGGGTAGATCGGGGATCAGGCCAATCGGCGGGTCACCCGCACGAACCGCCCGGTCAGCAAGGTCGCCGAGACCAGGCTGGCTATGATGACGGCCCAGACCAGGCCGTCCACGCCTATCTCCTGCGCCAGCCACCAGCCCAACGGCATCATGATCGCCGAATAGGCGACGAAGTGCAGAATCGTCGGCCACCATATGTCGCCCGCCGCCCGATTGGCCGAGGCTGCCACGACCTGGATCGCATCGGCCACGAAAAACAGGGTTGCCAAGGCGAGCGCCGGTGCTGCCACCGCCACCAGCACAGGGTCGCGATTATAGGCCTGGGTCAGCAAACTGGCCGTCGGCCAGACGAGGATGGCGATAAGGGTCGCCAGACCCGCCACCACCCCGATCCCGACCAGTCCTGCCCTCAGCACCGCCGCTCGATCGCGTGCGCCATAGGCACGTCCGACCAGTACGGCCGTGGCGGCCGACAGCCCCATGGGCACCATGAACACAATGGCCGAGATGTTCAGCACAATGGTCCAGGCCGTCGTCTCGACAGCACCCAGCCGGCCGGCGATGAAGGTCATGGCGGCAAAGGCCCCGACCTCGATGAAATAGCTGGACCCGGCCCCATAGCCGATCTTGCGCTGTTCCCGCTCAGCCGGACGATCGCGCGCCGGACGGGCGAACACGCCAAGCGACCGGGCCTCCGGCAGTCGCAGGATATAGACGACCAGGAATGCCGCCAGGGCTGTCCGCGCACCGAAGGTCGCCCAGGCAGAGGCCACGGCACCGGACTGCCCGATGCCCAGAAGGTCAGGCACCAGCAGCAGATTGAGCCCCAGATTCACACCGTTGGCGATCCACATGGCCCACATGCCGGGCTTGGGTCGACCCAGGGCTTCCAGAAAGAACTGGGCTGCCACGCTGATCAGATAGGCGGGCATGGACAGGGCAAAGACGATCAGGGCCGGACTGGCCCCTTCGCCCAGGCCGTCGGCCAGCCCGAGGTTCCGCATGGCCCACGGGCCCAGCAGGATCAGAGCGACCATGGAAACCAGGCCGATCTGCAGGGAATAGGCGACGCCGCGCCGGAATACGGCACCAACCTCAGCCCGGCGTCCCTCACCCAGCAGACGGGCGGTCATCACCTGAACGCCCATCATCAGACCGACCGCAGTGGTGATGACGATCGAGGTCGGAGCCCAGGCCAGGGCGTGAAAGGCCAGTTCCTCGCCCGAATGGTTGCCCACCACGATGGCGTCGGTCAGGCCCATGGTCATGATGCCGATGCGCGCCAGCACCACAGGCCAGGCCAAGGTCAGCAGATCGCGCAGCGTCGATCGCGTCGCAGAAGAAGGAATCATGGATGTGCCGAATGCGAACAGCGACCGAAGTCGAGGTGCCCTATTCCCACTCGATGGTTCCCGGCGGCTTGGAGGTCACGTCATAGACGACGCGGTTCACACCCCGGACCTCGTTGACGATTCGCGTGGCCGTCTTGCCCAGGACGTCCCAAGGGAACTCGAAGAAGTCCGCCGTCATACCGTCGGTCGATGACACGGCCCGCAGCGCCAGCACCTTCTCATAGGTCCGCGCGTCGCCCATGACGCCGACGGTCTTGACCGGCAGCAGGACGGCGAAGGCCTGCCAGATCTTGTCGTAGAGACCGGCCTTGCGGATTTCGTCCAGATAGATGGCATCGGCCTGTTGCAGGGTTTCGACGGCATCGGGCGTGATTTCGCCGGGGATACGGATAGCCAGCCCCGGCCCCGGGAAGGGATGACGGCCGACGAAGGCGTCGCTCAGCCCCAGTTCGCGGCCAAGAGCCCGGACCTCATCCTTGAACAGCTCACGCAGCGGCTCGACCAGCTTCAGCTTCATATAGTCGGGCAGACCACCGACGTTGTGGTGGCTCTTGATGACATGAGCCTTGCCGCTGGAGGACGATACGCTCTCGATCACGTCGGGATAGAGCGTGCCCTGGGCCAGGAATTCGGCGCCATCGATCTTGGCCGCCTCGCGGTCGAACACCTCGATGAAAACCCGGCCGATCGTCTTGCGTTTGGTCTCCGGGTCCGACTGGCCGGCCAAGGCCCCCAGGAACTCGGCCGAGGCGTCCACGTGGATCAGCGGGATGTTGTAGTACTCTCGGAACAGGGTCGTGACCTGTTTGGCCTCGTCCTTGCGCAACAGGCCGGTGTCGACGAAGACACACGTCAGCTGATCACCGATCGCCTCATGGATCAGCACGGCCGCGACGGAGGAATCCACCCCGCCGGACAGACCGCAGATAACCTTGGCGTCGCCGACCTGTTCGCGGATCTGCGCGATCTTTTCGTCGCGATAGGCGGCCATGGTCCAGTCGCCCTTCAGCCCGGCGATCCGATGCGTGAAGTTCGTCAGCATCTGGTGGCCCCGGGGCGTGTGCATCACCTCGGGGTGGAACTGCACACCGTAGAAGCGGCGGTTCTCATCGGCGATTACCGCATAGGGCGAGCCGGCCGAAGAGGCGACGACATCGAAGCCTTCGGGAATGGCGACGATCTTGTCGCCATGGCTCATCCAGACGGTCTCTTCCTCACCGACCGGTGCCAGGCCCTCCAGTAGCGGAGACGCCTTTTCGACGGTGATTTCTGCCCGGCCGAACTCGCGAGTGTGACCGCCCTCGACCTTGCCGCCCAGCTGCTCGCACATGGTCATTTCGCCGTAGCAGATGCCCAGCACCGGCACGCCCGCCTCGAAGACGGCCTGGGGCGCGCGGGGGCTGCCCTCTTCGTGGACGCTTTCGGGACCGCCCGACAGGATGATGGCCGCCGGCTTCATTCCCGCCAGCGCCGCCTCGGCCTTCGCATGGGGATGAATCTCGCAATAGACATTGGCCTCGCGCAGACGGCGGGCGATCAGTTGAGTCACCTGACTGCCGAAGTCGACGATCAGGACTTTTTGGTGATCGGTTTCGGTCATGCGGAGACATCCGTGTGGGCAGAGAATTCGGGGGCGGAAAGGCCGCTCTCTTCCAGCAGAGCGATCAGTCTGTCGAGGGCCAGGGCCAGGTTTTCATCGACGTGGTGCAGGGTCGAGGTCCAGTCTTCCAGCGCCGTCAGTTTCGTCCGGCCATCGGAGACGCCGCGCAGGGCGACCAGGGGCACGTCAAACGTCTGGGCCGACCGGACCAGGGCCCAGGTTTCCATGTCCACCATTTCGGCGGTCACAACATCATAGGCATCACCGGAAACGACGTTTGCGCCGGTCGACAGGCTGGCCCTGGGCACCCCCGGGATCGGGCACGGCAGGGCCATGACGGCGGGCCGGTCCAGCAAGGGCGTTACGCCTGGCTCGAACCCAAGCGGACTGGCATCCATGTCACGGTAGGCTACCGACGACGCCTGATAGACTTTGGCATGATCCAGGCTGCGCGATCCGCAGGATCCCAGGGACACGATCAGGTCGGGCAGCGTTCCCGCCGCCTGCAGTCTGGCCAGGGCGGCGGTCAGGGCGACGGCCGCTTCCACCGGACCGATGCCGGTCATCAAGGGGTCGATGCGCGCCTTCAGATGATCACCGTATTCGGCCGGGGCCGCCATGACGCACAGGACCGAAACGTCGCCGTATCGCTCCAGCCGTCCCTGACTCATCCGGCCCGCTCCAGCACCGCCACGAAGAAGCCGTCCGTCCCGGCCGTCTTGGGCGACAGCCGCAGGAAGCCGTCCGGCGTGCGCCACCGCGAATAATCGGCAGGCGGGTCAACGCGGCCGAAGCCCGGCGCGCGCGCCAGAAAGGCGGCGATCCGGTCCTCGTTCTCTTCGGCGAACAGGGAACAGGTGACATAGACCAGACGCCCGCCCGTCTTCACCAGGGGCGCGGCCTGATCCAGGACGGTGTCCTGCTCGGCCATGCGACGCTCCAGCTGTTCGGGGCTGATCCGCCATTTGGTGTCGGGATGCCGGCGCCAGGTGCCCGAGCCGGTGCAGGGCGCATCGACGAAGACCACGTCCATCCGCCCGTCCAGACCCTTCAGCGGCTCGGCCTCGACCGGCGAGCGGACCTGCAGGTTGCGTACCCCCGCCCGGCGTCCGCGCGGGATCAGATCGGCCATGCGGCGCGCGTCGCTGTCATGGGCCCAAAGCTGGCCGGTGTTGCCCATGGCTGCGGCCAGGGCCAGGGTCTTGCCTCCGCCCCCGGCACAGAAATCCATCACCTGTTTGCCGGCGATCTCGCCCGCGCAGGCCGCCGCGATCTGTGAGCCCAGGTCCTGGACCTCGAACCAGCCCTTGCCAAAGGCGGGAATGGTCTCGACCGCCCCGGTCCGGGTGGCGGGATCGGGGGCCGGAATGCGGGCCGCCGTCACCATGCCTTCGACCGGCTCGACTCCCAGGGGGGCCAGGGCCTTCATGGCCCGCTCCGGCTCGGTCTTCAGCGTATTGATCCGCAAGTCGACCGGTGCGCGTTCGGCCAAGGCCTGCCCCGCCTCGCCGCGCGTCCCGCCGAATACGCGGGCCATGTGCGTATCCAGCCAATCGGGATAGTCACCGCGAACGGCATCCGGCGCGGCGTCGAGTGTGATCGGGTCGTTCAGACGCGCGGTCTCGTCCGGCGTCAGGGCCCCTGGACCATGGGTCTCGTCGGCGGCCGCCTCGGCCACCCGATCGACGGACCAGCGCCAATCCCAGGCCAGGGTGGCCAGGACCGCCGCCCGCGGGCTGTCATCGCCCATCCGCCAAGCCAGAGATCGCCTGCGCCGCAGGGCATCCAGCACCAGGCCGGAGACGAAGGCGCGATCCTTCGATCCTGCGAACCGCGAGCGCTCGCCCCAGGCCTTCAGCGCCAGCCGCGCCGGAACCCGCCGCGTCTCGACATCGGTAAGGACCTCGATCGCTGCCTCTATGCGTCCACCGTCGCGCATCTACAGGAACAGGGCGACGATGATCGCCACCAGTCCGCCCGTCGACGCCAACCAAACCAGAGAGCGCAGATAGGGAATACCGAGCGCATACAGGCCCAGATAGACCACCCGTCCCAGAACATAGACGTGGGCCCCGACGGAGGTGACCAGTCCGTCCTTGCCCGCGACATGGGCCATGATGACCGCCGCCGCGAACAGCGGCAGGGTCTCGAACAGATTGGCCTGGGCCCGCATCAGCCGCCCGGCCAGCTTGCCCGGCGGCGGCGTATCTCCGTCGCGGGGCCCGGCGTTCCATTTGGCGCCCAGCTCGGCCGTGCGTGCAGCGCCGGCAGCCATGATCTGGACCAGAGCCAGCACCAGGGCCCCGGCCAGCAGGATGAACTCGGGCGTCATGTCCATGGTCCTATCCCTGCCTGTAGTTGGGCGCTTCGCGTGTGATCATCACGTCGTGGACGTGACTTTCGCGCAGGCCTGCCCCGGTGATCCGCACGAAACGGGCCCGGTCCTGGAAGTCGGCGATGTTGGCGGCACCAACATAACCCATGGCGGCGCGCAGTCCTCCGACCATCTGGTGCAGCACCGGCGCGATCGGGCCCTTGTAGGGTGTCTGACCCTCGATGCCCTCGGGTACCAGCTTCTGGGTCT
This sequence comes from Brevundimonas vitisensis, assembly GCF_016656965.1. NCBI lineage: Bacteria > Pseudomonadati > Pseudomonadota > Alphaproteobacteria > Caulobacterales > Caulobacteraceae > Brevundimonas > Brevundimonas vitis. Next base: position 2,816,905 of record NZ_CP067977.1, on the reverse strand, counting down.
CGACCTCTTTCTGGAAGTAGCGATCGGCCGAACCGGCGCCCATGGCCCCGACCGAGCCCATGCCCCGATAGCTCTTGTAGGACCGGCCCTGGTACAGAAAGACCTCACCGGGGCTTTCGTCGGTTCCGGCGAACATCGAGCCCATCATGGCAACCGAGGCACCCGCCGCGATGGCCTTTGCCAGGTCGCCCGAATACTTGATGCCGCCGTCGGCGATGACCGGCGTGCCCGAAGCCTTGGCGGCGCGCACGGCATCCATGATCGCTGTCAGCTGCGGCACGCCCACACCCGCCACGATGCGGGTGGTGCAGATGCTGCCCGGTCCGATCCCGACCTTCACCGCATCGGCGCCCGCGTCGATCAGCGCCAGCGCCGCATCGTGGGTGGCGACGTTGCCGGCGATGATCTGGATACGGTTGGATTCGCGCTTGATCCGCTCGACCACCCGGCTGACCTGGATGGAATGGCCGTGGGCGGTATCGATCACCACCACGTCCACACCGGCGTCAGCCAGGGCCATCGCACGCTCATAGCCCGAATCCCCGACCGTCGAGGCGGCGCCGACCAGCAGCCGTCCCTGATCGTCCTTGGCCGCATGGGGATGGGCCTGGGCCTTCTCGATGTCCTTCATCGTGATCAGGCCGGTCGCGCGATAGTCCTCATCGACCACGATGACCCGCTCGATCTTGCGATCCCGCAACAGGGCCCTCGCCTCGTCTCGGCCGGCCCCCTCGCGCACCGTGACGAGGTCACCGGTGGTCATCATCTCGATCGCCTTGCGGTTGGGATCGGTGTCGAACCGCATGTCGCGATTGGTCAGGATGCCGACCAGCCGCCCGGTGTCGGGGTCGACGACGGGAAAGCCGCTGATCTTCCGCTTGGCCACGATCTGGCGAATCTCGCCCAAGGTCGTCTGCGGCGTGATGGTCACCGGATTGATGACCATGCCGCTTTCATAGCGTTTGACCTCACGCACCTGATCGGCCTGTTCCTCGACCGTCATATTGCGGTGAAGGATGCCCAGACCGCCGGCCTGGGCCATGGCGATGGCCAGCCGGCTTTCGGTGACCGTGTCCATGGCGGACGAGGTCAGGGGGATGTTCAATCGGATGTCGCGGGTCAGCTGCGTCGAGACGTCCGCGTCTGCGGGCATGGTCTCGGACGGGCCGGGTTCCAGCAAAACATCATCGAAGGTGAGCCCTTCGCGTATCTCCATGAGGAGTCTCCGTTTTGCGGGCCGCGTATAACGTGTCGCGGGCGGGAACCGCAAGATCAGGAAGTCGCTATCGTAGCGATAAGAATTATTGCCTTGCGCCCTGAGGCTGCCGCCCCACATTTCCGACCATGGTCAAGCTCATCATCAGCACGGCCCGCCGCCTCGCGCTGAAGATCGCGAGCTATGGCGCAATGCACCTGGTCGTGGCGATCCTGGTGGCCTTCGCCATCACTCGCGATTGGCGCATGGCGCTGGCTGTCGGCATGGTGGAGCCCTTCTTCCAGACCATTGCCTATTCCATCCATGACCGGGTCTGGCACCGTATCGAACGCCGCAAGCGGCTGTCGCGGGTCGAGGAGACGGCCGAGGCTTTCACCGCCCGCCTGGTCCTTATGGACGAGCAGGAACAGAACCGCGTCCATGGTCATGCCGGGCACGACCACAGACTGCCTCGATCGCTGCAGCAGGTGGCGCTCAAGACACTGACCTACGGAGCCATGCATTTCGTGGTGGCGGTGGCCGTGGCCTTTGCCCTGACGCGTGACTGGCGCATTGCCCTGGCCATCGGCGTGATCGAGCCGGTGGTTCAGACAGCGTTCTTCACGGTCCACGACGCCGTCTGGCGCCGCATCGAGGCCCGCAAGGCTCAGCGGGCTGTCGAGGTTTCAGCCGCCTAACGCTTGTTCAGCGCGACCAGGAAGACCTCGGCGCTGTCCTTCCGGCTGGATTGCGGCTTCACATATTTGACCGTCTCGAACTCTGCCCGCAGGCGCGCCAGCACGCCTCCGGCGTCTCCGCCCTGGAAGTTCTTGGACACGAAATGACCGCCGGGCTTCAGGGTCCGGATGGCAAAGTCGGCGGCGATCTCGATCAAGGCAATGATCTTCAGGTGGTCGGTCTGGCGGTGGCCGACCGTATTGTGCGCCATGTCGGACAGGACGAGGTCCGGCTGTCCGCCCAGAAGCTCGATCATCTGGGCGTCCACGCCCGGATGGGTGAAGTCGGCCTGCAACAGGATCGCACCCGGGATCGGCTCGACCGGCAGGAGGTCCACCCCGACCACCGAGGTCGCCCCCCGCGCCAGGGCGACCTGGATCCAGCCGCCCGGCGCGGCCCCCAGGTCGATGACCCGCGACCCCGACCGGATCAGGCGAAATCGCTCGTCGATCTCCAGCAGTTTAAAGGCCGCACGACTGCGCCAGCCCTCAGCACGGGCCCGTTCAGACCATTTATCGGACAGTTGCCGCTTGATCCACTGCTGGCTGGACATCGACTTGGTGTCCGCCGTCTTCATCTTGGTGCCCATTCCGCGTCCGGCGGCGGTGCCGCCTGTGGGCGGGCGGACCATACGGCGGCGCTCGGTAGGCTTTTCGTCTTCGCTCATGCATCTCCCATAGCCCCACGCGGGTTCACGGGCTATCACCCCGCGCAAATGGACCAAAAGGAGCCTCCCATGGCCGATCAGACCCTGACCTTCACTCTCGATACCGGCGACGTCGTCATCAAGCTGCGCCCCGACCTGGCACCGGGCCATGTCGCCCGCATCACCGAACTGGCCTCGGAAGGCTTCTATGACGGCGTGGTCTTCCACCGCGTCATCGCCGGCTTCATGGCCCAGGGCGGCGACCCGACCGGCACCGGCACCTCGGGCTCCAAGAAGCCCAACCTGAAAGCCGAATTCAGCCGCGAGCCGCATGTGCGCGGGGTCTGCTCCATGGCCCGCACCAGCAACCCGGACAGCGCCAACAGCCAGTTCTTCATCTGCCTGGACGACGCGACCTTCCTCGACGGCCAGTACACCGTCTGGGGCGAAGTCATCGAAGGCATGGAAAATGTCGACGCCCTGCCCAAGGGCGAGCCGCCCCGCGTGCCCGGCAAGATCGTCAAGGCGACGGTCAACTAAGGTCTAGTCGCCCAGCGACCAGCGCAGACGGACATCCCTGACGGTCTGACCATCGACCGTCAGGGTACCGGTCACAACCGGCCCCTCCTCGCCCAGGTTCCGGCGCGCTGTCGCCAGGGCCTCGGGGTCGACAACACCGTCGAATACTACCTCTCCCGGCCCCTCGGCTGTGCCCTCGAACCGCAGGCGGTCGTCCTCGACACGATAGGCGGTCGGGCGTACGGCGATTCCACCAACGACCAGACGGACCGGCGCGAAATCGCCCTGGCCGCCGCCGGCTTCCCAGGCCGCAAAATCCGCTGGCTGCCCGACGAATATGCGGTTCAGGGTCCAGTCGCCTGCCGTGGCCGGAACCAGCGGCACATAGTATCCGGAAACATCGCCGCTCAGACCGTGCTGGAACGCAGCGGCTGCAGCCTTCGGGCCCTCAGCGCCGGGCACAGCCTGCCGCTCGCAGGCGACCACGAGGGTCAGGACAGGCAGCAGGATCAGACCGGATACGAGCCGTCGCATCCTAGCGGCTCAGACCGCGATCCAGAGCCCGGAAAGCATCGATCGCCAGGTCGGTCGCATTGGCGAAGACCGAGGGCGTGATCCGCTCGAAGTCGTCGCTGGGGCGGTGATAGTCGGGATGAAAGTCGACCCCGAAATACAGGAACGGCACCTGGGCGCGGAAGAAGGCTCCGTGGTCCGAGGCCTCGACCCAGTTGTCGCTGCCGGTGTCCTGGGGCGTGTCCTTGCCAAAGGCCAGGGATATCGCCCCCCGCGCCACGACAGGTTCCAGCAGAGGGCGCAGGGCCGGATGCTGGTAGGTGCCGGTGACCCACAGCTTGCCGTCCGTCTCAGCCCGGGCCGTCATGTCATAGTTGACGTTCAGGATGATGGACGAAAGCGGCACGGGCGGCGCTTCGACGAAATGCTTGGCACCCAGCAGGCCGCGTTCCTCCCCGTCGAAGGCGACGAAGATCACGCTGTGTTCGGGGGCCTCGGCCTTCAGTCGGGTGGCCAGTTCCAGCATGGTCGCCACGCCCGAAGCATTGTCGTCGGCCCCGTTGTAGATCAGCCCGTCGCTGATCCCGACGTGATCGTAATGGGCGGTCACGACGATATAGCGGTCGGTCACGCGCGTGCCGGGGATGACGCCCAGAATGTTGACGCCGCTATACAGCTTGCCGCCTTCGCGACTGCGGCCTGCCATCTCCCAAGGCTGCAACCGGCCCATGGCGGGGGCCGCAACCCCGATCGCCTCGAACCGCGACACGATATAGGCGCGCGCCCGTTCGCCGCCGGCAGAGCCTGTGTCGCGCCCCTCCATGTCGTCGGCCGACAGTATTCGCAGGTCGGCCAGCAACTGGTCATGACCGGTCACCGGTGCCGTGGTCGCATTGGGCAATGTGTTGCCGGTGGGGACACAGGCTGCCAAGGCCAGGGTCAGCAGGATGGGGGCAATCACATGGGCACGCATGACATCTCCTCGGAACGCCTCTCACGCTAGCAGCCCCCTGCCTTCGCGTCAGCCGACCATGCGCATATGTTCAACTCGTGCTCATGATATGCTAGACAGCGCTGTCAACAGATGCGCCGCAAGAGCGCCAGAGGAAACCGCATGACTGTCCGCACCCTTCTGACGGCCGCGAGTGCCGTCCTGTCCCTCACCCTGTCCACTGGCCTGGCCACGGCCCAGGATGCCCCGGCACCGGCCGCCCGCTCCTCTATTCTGGACAAGGCCGTCAATGACGTCCGGGTGTCCGGGTGGATCATCTATGGCCCGGGCCAGACAACGACCCTGGTCGAGTCAACGGTCCAGGGCGGCTTTGCCCAGCGGATCGACCTGCCCCGCGCCGGTGCCAATCCCTGGGATGTCGGTGCCGCCGCCGTCACGACCAAGCCGATCCAGAACGGCGATGTGCTAGCTGTCGCGGTGTGGATTCGCACCGAGCGCGCGCCTGCGGGATCGGACACCGGCCGTGTCACGCTGCGGCTTCAGGGCAATGCCGAGCCCTATCCCGAGATCGCGACCGAGAGCCTGGAGCCCGGCAGCGAATGGAAGCTGTATTTCACCCAGGCCACCGCCACCCGCGATTACGCCCCGGGCGAAGCGGCCGTGAATATCCAGCTGGCAGCGGCGTCCCAGACGATCGAGCTGGGTCCGATCTTCATTCTGGACATGGGCCCGGACTTCGACCGCTCCACCCTGCCGACCAACTGACGGGACCTATTTTGGGCGAGCCGAGACCGCTTGTGCGGTGATAGGACTTGGCGGTTCGATCCGCCCTCGCCCGAGTCCCGATGCCCCTGACCTCTGTCGCCGATCTCAGCCCTACCGAGGCCGAGGCCGAGTTCGCCCGGCTGAACGCCGAACTGGCTCGCCACGACGCCCTCTATCATGCCCAGGACGCGCCCGAGATTTCGGATGCCGACTATGACGCCCTCAAGCGGCGCGCGCTGGATATCGAAGCCCGTTTCCCGGAACTGACCACCACCGATTCGGCATCCCAGGTCGTCGGGGCTGCCGCTTCGGCCCAATTTGCGCCGGTGCGACACGGCGTGCCCATGCTGTCGCTGGACAATGCCTTTGACGACGGCGAGGCGGCGGATTTCGTCGCCCGCATCGGCCGGTTCCTGAAACTGCCGGGCCAGGACCCCATCGCCTTCGTCGCCGAGCCCAAGATCGACGGCCTGTCGGCCAGTCTGCGCTATGAGAACGGTCGGCTGGTGCGCGGAGCGACCCGTGGCGACGGCAGGACGGGCGAGGACGTCACCGCCAACCTGCGGACCCTCGACGATATCCCGGAAGAATTGGCGGGCTCCGGCTGGCCCGCCGTGATCGAGATCCGGGGCGAGGTCTATGCCCCCAACGACGCCTTCGACGCCTTCAATGCTGCGGCCGAGGCGGCGGGCCAGCGCACCTATGCCAACCCTCGCAATTTCGCCGCCGGGTCGCTGCGGCAGAAGGATCCGGCCATCACGGCCACTCGCCCGCTGCGCTTTTTCGCCTATGCCTGGGGAGAAGTGTCCGAACCCTTTGCCCAGACTCAAGGCGAGGCTCTGGAGGCCTTTCGGCGTTGGGGCCTGTCGGTCAACGACCGCTCGGTCCGGGTAGAGGGCGTCGGCGGCCTGCTCGACGTCTATCGTGGGCTGGAGGCCGATCGCGCGCGCCTCGGCTACGACATCGATGGCGTCGTCTATAAGGTCGATCGGCTGGACTGGCAGGCGCGCCTGGGCTTCGTGGCCCGCACGCCCCGCTGGGCCATCGCCCACAAATTTCCAGCCCAACAGGCCAGCACCGTTCTGGAAGGCATCGACATCCAGGTAGGGCGGACCGGCTCGCACACCCCGGTCGCGCGTCTGCACCCTGTCACGGTGGGCGGGGTCGTCGTCCGCAACGCCACCCTGCACAACGCCGATGAAATCGCCCGCAAGGATGTCCGCATCGGCGACACCGTCATCCTGCAGCGCGCCGGTGACGTGATCCCGCAGATTCTGGGCGTGGTGGATGCTGACCGGCCTGGCCGGGGTGCACCCTATGCTTTTCCCAGCCATTGCGAATGTCCGCTGAAGACCCCGCTGGAAAAGGAGACCACGGCCTCGGGCGTCGAATCGGTCGTGCGCCGCTGCACGGGCGAACTGGCCTGCCCCTTCCAGCGGATCGAACACCTCAAACATTTCGTCAGCCGCCGTGCCTTCGACATCGAAGGACTGGGCGAAAAGCAGATCATCGCCTTCCACGAGCGCGGCTGGCTGGCCGAACCCGCCGACATTTTCCGCCTGGCCCGCGACAAGGACCGGCTGGATGCCCTGCGGACCGAAGAGGGCTATGGCGAGACCAGTGTGGCCAATCTGGTCGCCGGGATCGACGCCCGCCGGACGATTGCCCTGGACCGCTTCATCTATGGCCTGGGCGTGCGCGACATCGGCGAACAGACCTCGATCGTGCTGGCCCGTGCCTTTGAGACCTGGCCCGCCTTCCAGGCCGCCTGCATCGCCGCGTCCGAAGGGATCGCCAGCGACGCCTGGGTCCGCCTGTCGGAAGCGCACGCTGTATCGGCCCGCGTGATCGCCGCCCTGGCCGCGGCAGAGCCGGCAAGCGAGGACCCCTGGCCCGAGGCCCCGCTGGATCAGAAGATCGCCCTCGCCTTCCCCGGCCTGGCGTCTCCGGCGCGGCGGGGTCTAGCGACCCTGGCCCAGGACTGGACCGGGCTGGTCGAACTGGCCCGCGTGGCCCGCCTGGAGGGGCCATCCGAAACCTTGGGCCAGATCGCGGGCGTTTCCGGCGTCGGCCCGGTCGCGGCCCGGGCTCTGGCCGTGTTCTTTCGCGAGCCGCACAACCGCGCGCGCGTCGAGGCCCTGGTAGCCGAACTGGACCGGATCGAGGACGCCGAACGCCCCAAGTCGGACACTGCCGTGGCCGGAAAGACCGTCGTCTTTACCGGGGCCCTGGAGCGATTCACCCGCGATGAAGCCAAGGCACGCGCCGAAAGCCTGGGTGCAAAGGTCTCCGGATCGGTATCAAAGAAGACTGACTATCTGGTCGCCGGCCCCGGCGCAGGATCCAAGCTGGCGGACGCTCAGAAACACGGCGTCCAAGTCCTGACCGAGGACGAGTGGCTGGCCCTGATCGGCGGTTAGGAGGCCAGCGCCGCCTCGACACCGGCCAACAGCGTCGCGGCCGTGATCGGCTTGGGCACGTGCAGATCGGCCCCGGCGGCCATGGCCTCGTCGCGGTGCCGAGCCATGGCGTTTGCGCTCAACATCATCACAGGCGTGCGCGCCAGTTCGACGACCGCCTCATGCCGGCGGATGGCACGGGTCGCCGTTAGCCCGTCCATCACCGGCATCTGCATATCCATCAGCACCAGATCGAACGGTCCTTGGTCCCTGAAAGCCGCCAGAGCCTGGGCGCCGTCGTCGACCGTCACCACATCGGCCCCGCGTGTCGCCAGGATAAGTTGGACCACGCGCTGATTGGTCGGGTGATCCTCGGCCAGCAGAATCCTCAGCGGACGCTGGACCTCGGCGGAGGGCTCAGCGCCCATGTCGGCGTCCGGTGCCGTGCCTTGCGCAGCACAGCGCGCGTCATAGTCCGCCAGGCTCTCGGTCCGCGGCAGGGGCAAGGTCACAACGAACCGGCTGCCATGGCCCGGACGGCTCTCGGCGGTGATTTCCCCGCCCATCATCCCGACCAAAGACCGGCAGATGGCAAGGCCCAGACCCGTGCCGCCGAACCGGCGCGTGATGCTGGCGTCGGCCTGGCTGAAGCGCTGGAACAGCAGGCCCGCATCGACCGGATCGAAGCCGACGCCGGTGTCGCGCACTTCGATCGTCAACACCGGACCATCTTCGGCCTCCGCCACGTCGAGGCTCAAGGCAACACGGCCTTCCTGGGTGAACTTCGCGGCATTCGACAGCAGATTGGCCACCACCTGCCGGATCCGGGTGCTGTCGCCCAGGAAATTCCCCCGGGCCTGCTCGCCCACGATCAGATCGAACGCCAGCCCCTTGTTCTCGGCCTTCAGCCTCATGGTCTCTATCGTGGCGGCCAGTTCGTTCAGCAGGTCGAACGGCCTCGCCTCGATATCGAGCAGCCCCGCCTCGATCTTGGACACATCGAGAATATCCGAGACCAACCGCTCCAGAGTGGTTCCCGAGGTCTGGATCAGCGACACCAGTTCGCGTTGCTCATCGTTCAGACTGGTGCGGGCCAGGGCATCAACAATGCCGATGACGCCATTCAGGGGCGTGCGAATCTCGTGGCTCATATTGGCCAAGAAGTCGCTCTTGGCCTCGTTCGCGGCCTCGGCCGCCGCCTTGGCCTCGGCGAGAGCCCGCTCCTGAGCCAGGCGCTCGGTGACGTCGCGCGCCACCGCATAGATCTTTTCGCCATATCGCCGCGCGCGCCATTCCAGCTGGCGGTACGACCCGTCCTTGTGCCGATAGCGGTTGATGAAGCCCGATACGCTTCCGCGTGTCCGATGGCTCTCCACCTGATGAACACTGCCCATGGTGGCGGTCATGTCGTCCGGATGCACCAGGCGCAGCAGGGGATATCCCTCCATGTCCTCCGGCGCATAGCCCAGGTGCGTTTGCCAGGACCGGCTGACCTTGAGAACGATGCCGTCCAGTCCGCGAATGCAAAGCATATCCAGCGAGACGTCGAAGAAGGTCGCCAGATCGTCGAGGGCGGGGTCCACCGCATCATTTGCGGCGCTCGGATCGTCCAGGTCGAGGGCGTTCAACATGCGGTCGGCAACTCGCTGTGTCCGGTACTGTTCGCCGACCATACGACGCGTGTGCTGCATAGGCGTTAAGGCCTGCGGCTGATTATGCCGGTGCCTGCCCCACTCGAACCGGCCCGAAGACCCGTTCAAAACTGGTCTTCAGCGCAGCGTCGGCTTCATCCATCGTGGCCAGGACGCCGAGGTCGACCAGGCTGGTGACCCCATGCTCGACGATGCCGCACGGCACGATCCCGCCGAAGTGCTCAAGGTCCGGCTCCACATTCAGGCTGATGCCGTGAAAGCTGACCCACTTCCTGACCTTGACGCCGATGGCAGCGATCTTGTCCTCGCGCGACCAACCAGCCCCCTTGCGCTCGACCCAGACGCCGACCCGGCCGTCACGAATGCCGGCGGGAACACCAAAGCTGTCCAGCGCTCCGATGATCCACTGTTCCAGCCCCCGGACAAAGCCGCGTACGTCGCGCCCCCGCGTGTTCAGGTCCAGCATGACATAGGCCACGCGCTGACCCGGTCCGTGATAGGTGAACTGGCCACCCCGCCCCGTCCGATGGACGGGAAACCGATCCGGCTGGATCAAATCCGCGTCCTGCGCCGACACACCAGCCGTATAGAGGGGCGGATGCTCCAGCAGCCAGACCAGCTCGCCCGCCTCGCCAGCCGCGATCGCGGCCGCACGCGCCTCCATCGCCTCCACGGCGAACGCATAGGGGACATGACCCGGCGAGACAGCCCATTCGACCGGCTGACCATCGGGCCTGTTCAGGGACGAAACGGCGGCGCTTAACGCATTGGAAGGCATGACCACCCAATGTGGCCGTTGGGGGGTCCCATGCAAGCCCAGCCGTCCACACCTGTCTCAGCGTCCGAGTTCGCCATGTCCCAGATCGAAGCCGTCGACGTCGAAATCTCCGTCGTCCTGGGACGCTCCGTGCTGCCCATGAGCCAACTGCTGCGGATGGGACGCGGAGCGGTCATTCCGCTCGACGCCTCCGAGAATGATGAGGTCTGGATCCTGGCCAACAACCACCCGGTGGCACGCGGCGAGATCGAGATCCGCGACGACCGAATCGCCATCACCGTGACCCGCCCCGCCGACGTCTATGACTTCATGGCTGGAGCGGCGTAGGCGCCGCGACGAGCGCTGAGCGGCGACTGGCTTGCCCTTCCGCCTCTTGATCTCGGCCGTCGCATTGCCGCGGTTGGACATCCTCGGCTTCTTCGCCCACTCGCCACGCTCTTCACCCCCTTCCCTTCGCACTCAACCTCCGCTATCAGCGCCGATCCAAAGCGAGCGGTCGTGGCGGAATTGGTAGACGCGCAGCGTTGAGGTCGCTGTGGGGCAACCCGTGGAAGTTCGAGTCTTCTCGACCGCACCATTTGACGTCATGGGATAGAGATCGGCCCTACCAGCTGATTCCATTATCGAGAGAGGGAGGCCCCCCGCGTGAGCGACACCATCGCCACCCTCGATCCCGACGTCACCGTCCAGGACAACGAGGCCCTGGACGACGACTATGTGCTGACCGCCGGGTTCGTTGAAAAAGTCGTGGATGCCGCTGACGACGGCGACGGTCCCCGGCTGCGCGCTTTGCTCGATGGCCTGCACCCCGCCGACGTCGCCGACCTGATGGGCTTTCTGACGTCCGAGCACCGGACCGTCGTGGTGCTGGGCCTCTCGCCGGACCTGCTGGGTGAGACCCTGCCGGAACTGGACGACGGGATTCGCGAAGAGGTGCTGGAGCGCCTGCCCGCCGGAGCCCTGGCCGAAGCCCTGCAGGAGCTGGATTCCGACGACGCCGCCGCCGTGGTCGAGGATCTGGAGGACGATCAGAGAGAGCGCGTCCTGTCGGCCATGCCCCTGGTCGATCGGGCTGCCATTGAAAACAGCCTGGGCTATGCCGAGGACACCGCCGGGCGCCTGATGCAGCGCGAGGTGATGGCCGCGCCCCAGTTCTGGACCGTCGGCGACACCATCGACCATGTTCGCGCCCAGCACGAAGAACTGCCTGAACTGTTCTTCGACATCTATGTGGTCGATCCGTCGAACAAGCCGGTGGGCGGCATACCGATCAGCTGGCTTCTGCGTGCGGGGCGCGACATCCGGCTGTCTGACCTGATGGAGCCGGTCAATGTGATCGCCGTCGATCAGGATCAGGAAGAAGTCGCCTACATCTTCGAGAAATATCACCTGATCTCGGCCCCTGTCGTCGACGCCGCCGGGCGGCTGGTCGGACAGATCACGGTCGATGACATCGTCAACATCATCCAGGAAGAGAACCGCGAGGACATACTGCGCCTGGCCGGTGTGTCGGACGAGAGCCGGGGTGCAGGTGTTCTGGGCGTGGTGCGGTCTCGCATTCCCTGGCTGATCGTCAATCTGGGCACGGCGGTCTTCGCCTCCTTGGTCATCGGTCAGTTCCAGACCGAGATCGAGACCCTGGTTGCCCTGGCCGTCCTGATGCCGGTGGTCGCCTCGATCGGCGGCAATGCGGGAACCCAGGCCCTTACGGTCGCGGTCCGATCACTGGCCGCGCGCGAGCTGACCTCGGCCAATGCCATGCGTATCCTGACGCGCGAGATCATGGTCGGCCTGACCAATGGGGTGACCATCGCCGTACTCATGGCCGCGATCGCAGGGGTCTGGTTCGGCCTGCCGAAATTGTCGCTGACCATCGGGCTGGCTGTGCTGATCAATCTGGTCGCCGCGTCCCTGGCCGGAACCCTGATCCCGATCATCCTGGATCGTCTGGACCGGGACCCCGCCGTCGCCTCGCCCGTATTTGTGACATGGATCACCGATACGGTCGGCTTCTTCTCCTTCCTTGGTCTGGCCGGCCTGATCCTGCTTTAGGCTCTGCGGCCCGGCCCTTGCTCCTTCGCCTTGGGGGCGAGCGCGCCCGTCTCGATTTGGGTCAGTCCGGTGTCAGAACCCGTTACGAAACGCATGAAGGTCTCCCGCGAGGGGGTCATTCTGATCAAGAGCTTCGAGGGTTTTCGTCCGCACGCTGTGCGGGACGAAGCCGGGCGCTGGACGATCGGATATGGCCATACCGTCTCGGCCCGTGAGGGATTGAGCGTCAGCGAGGCCGACGCAGAGCTTCTGCTTCAATACGATCTGCTGCCGGTGGTGCAGTCGCTGAATGCCAGCCTGAGTGCTCCGGTGAACCAGCATCAGTTCGATGCCCTGGCCAGCTTTGCCTTTTCGGTTGGCCTGGAGCGGTTCCAAGGGTCGGACGTGCTGGCCCGGCTCAATGCCGGTGCGGCGGGCGAGGCCGCAGATGCCTTGATCGGCTGGCCCGATGCCACGCCTCCCCAGGCCGCCATCCGCCGCCGTGCCGCCGAGCGGGCTCTGTTCGTGGCTGATCCTGCTATGGCGGTAACGCTGGCGGACCTGCTGGCCGCGCCCCTGCCGCCGCCTGCACCGCCGGAAGCCGAACCGGATCAGCCCGCCGCTGCGACGGGCGACGCGATTGCGGAGCCTTCACCAGCCGAAACGTCGGTCGATACATCCGCCGAACCTGCGCCGGACGCGCGGGCCGCAGCCCTGGCCACTCTGCTGGGCGAGCCGGTCGCCCCGCCGTCGCCGGACGTCATTGTCCCATCCTTCGCAGCCGCGCCTCAGCCTGAGCCTGAGCCTGAGCCCAGGTCCGAGCCGGCGGTGGCGGAGGAACTGGCCCCGGAAACCACCGCATCGCCCTTCGAAGTGACAGAAGTCGTGCCCGAAGACACGGTGGTGACGAGCGACGCCGCAGCTGAGACGCACACGCCCGACGCCCCGACGTCCGCAGAAGACGCGCAGGTTGCGCCCCCAGAGGCCGCACCCGTGGCCGCCCCGCCCCATACGCCGTCCTTCCAGTTCCAGCGCTACACACCCTATGCCGCGCCCATGTTCGGGCCGCTGCCGAACCTTTCGGCTGTGCCGGTGCCCGCCGCCGCCACCGATCCGCGCCAAACGGAACCGCTGACGTCGGGCGAGGACGCTGTCGCGCCGGTTGTCAGCCAGGATGTCGCGCCTGAACCGGAAACCCCAGAGAAGGCTCAGATCGCTCCTGAAGCGGTCCCCGCATCCGAACCGACCGTTGAACCGCAGGCAGAGGCTGTCGTCGCCGCGCCGGCCCCGCTCGTCATGGTCGAAGCCGAAGCGCCTCCGAGCGCGCCGGAGGCAATGCCCGCTGTTTCGGTCGAGGAAGCCGTACAGCCGATCGCCGTCGAACCGCTGGCCGTAGAGCCCTTGGTCGTTGAGCCGCTGGTCGTTGAGCCGTTGGTTGTCCAGCCGCCCGAGGATAGGTCCAACACCTTCCCGGTCGAGACACCTGTCTTCGCCCCCGCTCCGGGACCTGGATTCACCCTGACGCCGTCGTTCGAGGATGAGCCCCTCCAGATGCAGCGGCCCGTGTGGGAGCCCAGCCAGCGCGCCCCGGCCGCCGCTGTCGATCAGGACGTGTTGTTCGAGGACGAGCCTGCCCTGGCTTCGGTGCTGCGCCACGAGGAGCCCGATGCGCCGCGTCGGTTCGACTGGAGCGAAACCGGCGCCTTTCTCATCATGGGCGGCGTGGGCCTTGCGTCCTGCGCTGCGTCGGCTGCGGCCTTCCGGCTCGCCGCAGAGCAGCCCTCCCCCATGGGTGAGACCACCGTCATCGCCTGGGTACTGGCTCTGATCGGCATCGTCTGCGTGGGTGCCTCTTCCTGGAACCTTTATCTGCGGTGGACGGGACCGAAGGGCGAATAAAGGTCGCTTTGCGCCAGATCACTGGGAATGCTAACCGCTGGACATGAGCATTCCCAACGCCCCCCAATCGATGGAATTCGGCCTCGGCGAGACGGCCGACGCTATCCGTGAGACCACAGCTCGCTGGGCCGCTGATCGCCTGGCACCGCTCGCGGCGGAAATTGACGAGACCAATACCTTCCGTCGGGACCTTTGGCCTGAAATGGGAGACTTGGGTCTTCACGGCATCACCGTCGAGGAAGAGTGGGGCGGCCTGGGCCTGGGCTATCTGGAACACGTCGTGGCGATGGAGGAGGTCTCGCGTGCCTCCGCCTCGATCGGCCTGTCGTATGGGGCTCACTCCAATCTTTGCGTCAACCAGATCCGCCGCTGGGGCACCGACGAACAGAAGCGTCGCTATCTGCCCAAGCTGATCTCGGGCGAGCATGTCGGCTCCCTGGCCATGTCAGAGGCTGGATCGGGGTCCGACGTCATCTCCATGCGGACCCACGCCCGCAAAGTCGGCGACCGTTATGTCCTGAACGGCACCAAATTCTGGATCACCAACGCCCCTTCGGCCGATACCCTGGTCGTCTATGCCAAGTCCGATCCAGAGGCCGGGTCCAAGGGCGTGACCGCCTTTCTGGTCGAGAAGGGCATGAAGGGATTCAGCGTGTCCAAGAAGCTGGACAAGATGGGCATGCGCGGCTCCGACACCGCCGAGCTGGTGTTCGAAGATTGCGAGATCCCCGAAGAGAACGTGATGGGCCCAGTCGGCGGCGGTGCGGGCGTGCTGATGAGCGGCCTGGACTATGAGCGCGCCGTTCTGGCCGCCGGTCCGCTGGGCATCATGCAGGCAGCGCTGGACGTGGTCCTTCCCTATGTCCGCGAGCGCAAGCAGTTCGGAAAGCCGATCGGTAGCTTCCAGCTGATGCAGGGCAAGATCGCCGACATGTATGTCGCCCTGAACAGTGCCCGAACCTATGTTTATGCGGTGGCAAAAGCCTGCGATGCCGGTCTAACCACCCGCTATGACGCCGCCGGGGCCATTCTGCTGGCCTCCGAGAATGCGGTGAAGGTGTCCCTGGAAGCCGTCCAGGCCCTGGGCGGAGCCGGCTACACCAAGGACTGGCCGGTCGAGCGCCTGGTCCGCGACGCCAAGCTGTACGACATCGGCGCGGGCACGAACGAGATCCGCCGCTTCCTGATTGGGCGAGAGTTGCTGGGCAGCTGATCCCGCCGGGCCTCGAATGGATATTTGTTAAGTGGCGCGGTAGCTTCTGCACACCTAGATGGGGTGACCCACCCGGACGCCGCACCCATGCCCGATTACAACTATCAGGCCGATACCCGGGCCTTTTCCGAGGTGCTTCAGGACATCGGGACCAAGGACGATTCCCGGCTCTACCTGGGCGAGCTGGTCAATGCCTTTGGCGAGCGCGGTTTCGGCGCGCTGATGCTGTTCTTCGGCCTGCTCAGCGTGGCCATCGGCATCATCCCGGGGACAACGACGATTCTTGGCGTTCCCCTGCTGCTGATCAGCCTCCAGCTGGTGATCCGCCAGGATCAGCTTTGGCTGCCCCGATGGGCGCTCAGCCGCTGGATCGAGCGCGAGACCTATCGCCGGGGGGTCGCCACGGTTCTGCCTCGCGTCCGCAAGATCGAGCGACTGTCAAAGCCCCGTCTGTCCATCATGACCAGCGAAGTGTCAGAGGTGCTGATCGGACTGGTGACCTTCGTTCTGGCCTTCATTCTGGTGCTGCCCATCTGGGGCGGAAACCTGATCCCTGCGGTCATCATCTGCACCTTCGGCTTTGGCCTGATGCAGCGAGATGGATTGGCCATTCTCATCGCCTGGAGTGCTGTTGCCCTGATCGGTGTCGCTGGCCTGGTCGCCTGGTTGGCCTGGTCGTGGGTGTCGCCCTATCTGCTGCCGGTCTGGGAGTGGGCGAACAGCCTGCTGCCGCAGACGTGGGCGTGGCTGACGGGCCTGTTCGGCGGCTGAACGCGGCGACGCCGGCGAGGGGTCCCCTCGCCGGCGCCCTGAAGGATCAGCTCCGGAACAGCGACAGCACCAGCTGCGGCGTCTGATTGGCGATACCCAGAGCCTGCACGCCCAGTTGCTGCTTGGTCTGCAGCGCCTGAAGCTTGGCACTTTCCTTCGCCAGGTCCGCGTCCACCAGATTGCCCACACCCGCTTCCAGCGTGTCGATCAACTTGCCCACGAAGGTGTTGTGGGTTTGCAGCGACTTCGCTTTCGTTCCCAGTCGCGCCAGGGCGGCCGAGACATTGGTGATCGACTCCTCAACCGCGTCCAGGGCGTCATTGGCCGTGGTCAGGGTACCGATCGTGGTGGTGGCGGCGACCGTCACATTCGTCGAACCCAACGACAGCACTTCGGCGGCCACCGTCAGGGTCGAGGATCCATCCGCATTGGCCAGGGCGTTGAAACCGGGCGCACTGGTCACCAGCAGATTGACCCCGTTGAACTCGGCATTGTCAGTGACGCTGGCGATCTGGTCGCGCAGAGCCTTGAAATCCTCGTTCAACGCGTCGCGGGACGCGGTCTTCAGCGACTCATCGGTCGCTGCCAGGGCCTTCTCCTTCAACTGGAGCAAGAGGTCGGAGACCGTCTCGCCCGCGGCGATTGCCACATCGACCGCGGAGATGCCCCGGTCGAGCGACTGTTTGACCACGCCCAGCGCGCCGATGTCGGCCCGTTGCCCCTGAGCGATGGCCCAGATGGCACCGTTGTCCTTGACGTTGGCGACCTTTTTGCCGGTGTTGATGCGGCTTTGGGTCGTCGCCAGTTCAGCGTTGGTCGCATTCAGGTTCTGGAGTGCAATCTGGGCACCCAGGTTCGTATTCACCGAAAAGCTCATCGGCGGGTCCTTCCATTCTGGTCGGTTGAAGAACGGCCTTCTGGCCGTAGAACCGGTTCTGGTTCGCGCCCGCACACGCAAGAAAGGGGCCCGACGATTTCAGCGTCAGACCCCTCGTGTTTTCAATGATTTATAGCTTGGCCATAAAGGCCGGGGGCGATCTCTGCCGGGTCGCCCGGAAAAAAATTCAGGCCGTTTCCGCCGAGGCGGCCAGCCCCTGCATCACCATGCGGTTGATGTCGATCAGAGGCGCGAAATCCTCGGTCCCGCGCATCACTTCGGACGAGTGCCGGCTGACGAACAGGCTGATGGAAATGATCTGCGCCCGCAGCGGATTGGCCAGGGCATTGCCGGGGTCGGAGCAGTCCGTGGCCAGGGTCGACCACAGCCGCCGATTCCAGTCCAGGGCATCGATCCGTGTGGCGATGTCGCTCTTGTCCACGGTGGCGGCATGCATCAGCGCGCGCGTGACGTCGCCGAACAGCCGATACTCCATTTGACGCGGGGACTCAGCCCGGGTTGCCGCTGTCTTGTACGCCTGAAGCGACATGACCCACCTTCTCTTCGTAGTCGACCAGTTTGCGGGCCACCATCAGGGCCTTGTAGTATTCGCGCGCCATGACATGGCGCGAGGCGGCGACGCAGTCGCTCAGGACCTCGGGATTGCGGGTTGCGCTCATGAATTCGGTCAACCGCCGGGCGAATTCGTCATAGACCTTTGGGGCCATGGCTTCGTCCAGGTACATCATCATGACCGGGAAATAGACGCGGCGGGCCGGGGTGGTGACCTCGCTCGCCTGCATGATGTCCTTTTCGCGCAGCACGCTGGCCTTGTTCTGAAGGATCAGAACGCCGCGTCGGTCGCCGTTCTGAACGACAGCCCCGTTCAGAACGAATTTCTCGCCGGGTTTCAGCGACAGCTTCAGCGGCATCCGCGGTGGTCTCCCCTGTGCGCCCACGCGGGTCTCATCTAAGGCCCCGGACGCTGACGCAGGTTAAACGGTCGTGGTTAACCATGTCTTGTGAGTGGCCCGTCACGATCGGCGCACACGACGTTTCGAGACCCCGGATGACCGACGCCGCCCCGACCGAACTGCGCCCGCCGACCAGTCTGGGCGATGCGGCGGGTGACTCCGCCTCCCCCGCCGCCGTCAGCCGGCTGTCCCGGGCCCTGGCCGCTCCGCCCAAGGGGGCCAAGACCGCGCGCAAGGTGCTGGATCTATTGAAGGCGTCGGTCGCCGCCTTGCGCCAGCGTGACTATCAGAAGGGCAGCCGCCTTGCCCTGGAAGCGCTGAAGCTGGACGATCGCAGCGGCATGGCGTGGCACGTCCTGGCCATCTGCCGTGAAAAGGCAGGCGATGTCGGTCAGGCCATCACCGCCTATGAGGCCGCGCTGAAGCTGCTGCCGACCGAGACCGCCGTCACCCACGACCTGGGGCGCCTGGCGCAGAGGCTGGGGCATTTCGAGATCGCGGAAAAGCTGCTGCGCAAATACCTCGAAGCCGAACCTCTGCACGTCGAAGCGAACAACAACCTGGCTTGCGTCCTGCGCGATCAGGGCCGGTATGGCGATGCCATCGACACCTTGAAGGCCATCATCGCGGTCAAGCCAGCCCACGCCCTGTTGTGGAATTCGATCGGCACGGTCCTGAGCGACCAGGGCGAGATGGCGCAATCGATCATCTTTTTCGACGAGGCCCTGCGCCTGGACCCCGCCTTTGCCAAGGCTCGCTACAACCGCGCCAATGCCCGCATGGCCCTGGGGGATCCGCATTCGGCCATCGCCGACATCGAACAGGCCATGACCCAGGTCGATGAACCCTTCGAGATCGAGACCATGCGGATGGCCCTGGCCCTGACCCGCTTCATGGTCGGCGACCTGGTGCAGGGCTTCGTCGACTATCAGGCCCGGCTGTCACCTCATCTGCGCGACGCCGTCCGCTTTCTGTCCACGGCCCCGGCCTGGACCCCCGGTCAGGACCTGACCGGCCAACGTCTGCTCGTCTTCGGCGAACAGGGGCTGGGCGATGAGGTGCTGTTCGCGAACGCCCTGCCCGATTTGATCGACGCCGTAGGACCTGAAGGCCGGGTTGTGATCGCGGTCGAGCACCGGCTGGTTCCCCTGTTCCGGCGCAGCTTTCCGCGTGCCGATGTCGTTCGGCACGCTACCGTGCGACAGGAGGGTCGCCTGACCCGCGCTGCCGACCTTGCGGAGGTCGGAGAGGTGGACCTGTGGGCACCGATCGGCAGCCTGTTCGGCCACGTTCGCTCGTCGCCGGACCGTTTTCCCGACAGGCAGGCCTTTCTGACGCCCGACCCGGGTCGCATTGCCCACTGGAAGAGCGTCCTGACCGAGCTTGGCCCGCAGCCGAAGGTCGGTGTGCTGTGGAAGAGCCTGAAACTGGACGGGTCGCGCCGTCGCTATTTCTCGCCCTTCGAACTGTGGCGTCCGGTACTGGAGACGCCGGGGGTGACTTTCGTCAATCTGCAGTACGGCGACTGCTCGGCCGAACTGGAGCAGGCGCGTGCGGCCGGTCTGAACCTGTGGTCACCGCCCGGTATCGATCTGAAGAACGATCTGGAGGACGTTGCGGCCCTCTGCTGCGCCCTGGATCTGGTGGTCGGCCCGGCCAATGCCACCTCGAATCTGGCCGCGGCGTCAGGTGCGGTCTGGTGGGCGATCACCACGCCCGACGCCTGGACCCGGTTCGGTACCGACCGATACCCCTGCTACCCTGGGACCCGTGCCTTTCCGATCGAAGGATTTGGCGAATGGGGGCCTGTCATGGATCGGCTGGCCTCTGCCCTGTCAGAATGGCGCGACAACCAGGCCTGACGGATTGATCAGGAACATCGTCTCTTCGGCCTGCGTTGTGATGGGCAAGAGGAGACAACCATGGCCCAACCCGACACCGACTTCGACAGCCAGGATCAAGCCGAAGTCTACGACGAGACCCATCTGGACGACGACGGCGACGGCGACCTGCTGCTGGACGAGACCGACCAGGTCCTCGACGTCACCCAGGCCGATGGTGATGCCGACGAAGAAGATTTCGACGAGGACGAAGAGGTGTCCGACCTGGACGACCAGCTCGCACTCGACGGCATCGAGGCCGAGGCCGACGCTCTGTTGGGCGTGGACCGCTCGAAAAAGACCGAGATCGACGCCGAAAGCCGGGGCGAACAGGGATCCGACGAGGTGGAGCTGGTCTACACCGGCCTGATGCGGAACCAGCGCGGGGCCCAGGCCAGTGCCGCCGATTGGGAGGCCAAACGCCTCTCTGACGACGACATCGCTGATCTCGGTTACGGCCCCGATGCCGAAACCCCCATCGAAAGGACCGCGCCATGAATGACACCGCCAAAACCGTCCGCGAGGATTGCGACACCGACACCCCGCACGCCCGTCCCGCTGAGCGAACGACAGGCAAGCCCGACCAGCTGGCCCCCAATCTGAAAGAGGCTGAAGACCGGCAGGAGGCCTTGGTAGACGAGGGGGTGGAAGAGACCTTCCCGGCCAGCGATCCCGTCTCGGCCAAGCAGATCACCTGACCCACGACCGCTTCTGACGCATCGCCCCGGCATCACCCGCTGACCCGATCTCGAATCGTCGGCAGGTGATATGGGTGAGCCATGGCCAAGGACTCCACGATCTACGTCTGTCAGTCCTGTGGGGCGGTTCACGGCAAGTGGTCCGGTCAATGCGGGGCCTGCGGTCAATGGAACACCATCGTCGCGGAGGCCCAGTCCGCGCCTCCCGGGGCGATGAAGGCCGTCAGCACGTCCCGCACGCGCGGCGTTCAGTTCGAGTCCCTGGAATCTGATACCCCTGAGCCACCACGCATCGTGACCGGCGTGGCAGAGTTCGACCGCGTCTGCGGCGGTGGCGTCGTGCCGGGCTCAGCCATCCTGCTGTCCGGTGACCCCGGTGTCGGCAAGTCGACGCTGTTGCTCGACGTCTGCGGACGCGCCGCCATGAACGGAGCCCGCGTCGCCTATATTTCGGGGGAAGAAGCGGTCGAACAGATCCGCTCTCGCGCCAAGCGCATGGGGCTTGAAAAAGCGCCCGTCAATCTGGCCGCCGCGACAGCCCTTCGCGACATCCTGGCGACGCTGAAACGCGAGCCGTTCGACATCGTGGTGGTCGACTCCATCCAGACCCTCTGGTCCGATGTCCATGAGGCCGGCCCCGGCTCCATTACCCAGGTCAGAGCCTGCGCCGGGGAAATGGTTCGACTGGCCAAGTCGCAGGGCGTCGCGGTCATCCTGGTCGGTCACGTCACCAAGGACGGGCAGGTCGCCGGTCCGCGTGTGGTCGAGCACATGGTCGATGCTGTCCTCAGCTTCGAGGGCGAGCGCGGTTATCCGTTTCGCATCCTGCGGGCTGGCAAGAACCGGTTCGGGGCCACCGACGAGATCGGGGTCTTCGAGATGGGGGATGCGGGTCTTCGCGAAGTTTCCAATCCCTCGGCGCTGTTTCTCGGCGAGGGTAAGGACCGGGCCCCCGGTGCGGCCGTCTTTGCCGGCATCGAAGGCTCGCGCCCGGTCCTGGTGGAGATGCAGGCTCTGGTGTCAAAATCTGCATATGGCACGCCGCGCCGCGCGGTCGTCGGCTGGGACACAGGTCGCCTGAACATGGTCCTGGCGGTGTTGGAGGCGCGCTGCGGCTTCGGCTTCGGAGATCAGGATGTCTATCTGAACGTCGCCGGCGGCCTGCGGATCAACGAACCCGCTGCCGACCTGGCGGCTGCCGCCGCCCTGATCAGTTCAGCGACGGACAAACCCCTGCCCCAAGGCTGCGTCGTCTTCGGCGAGATAAGCCTGTCGGGAGAGGTCCGGGCAGTGGGACGCGCAGAAGCGCGCCTGCGCGAGGCCAGCAAACTGGGCTTCGATCGGGCCCTATGCCCACAACTGGCTGTAAAGGATCAGGGCGTCACCACCACCCCGGTCAGCCGATTGACGGAAGCGGTCGATCGAATCTCGCAAAGCCGCTACGGTAAGTAGGTCTGCTCATCCGAGGCCCCACGCGTGACGCCTTACGATCTCTTCGCCCTCGTGGTCATCTTGGGTTCCGCAGCCGCCGGATGGGTGCGCGGTGGGACGCGGGAGATCGTGACCCTGCTGAGCTTCGTGCTGGCGGCGTTCCTTGCTCTGGTCGCCCTGCCGCTAACCGCTCCGCTGGGCCGGGCCCTGGTCAATCCTGACTGGGCGGGCACGATTTCGGCGGCCCTGGTGTCCTTCCTGACCGTTTATTTCGGCATCCGCATCTTCGGGTCGGTCCTGTCGAAGCGGGCCCAGGCCCATCCCCAGCTGGGTGGTGTGGATCGTATCCTGGGTATCTTCGTCGGTGCGGCACGGGGACTGGTCCTGATCGGAGCGGTGCACTTGGTGATCGTTGCCGCCCTGCCAGGCGAGCGCACACCACGCTGGCTGGGCACTGCGGCCCTGTATCCAGTCAGTGCCGGGGCGGCGCGCCTGATCCAGATCGTCCTTCCGGGCATCGGCCGCGGTGCCGACGCCCTGGCGCCGGTCGTGGATTCGTCCGTGCGGAAAGGTTTTTCCAGCGACGATGCCTTGCCTGCGCCAAAAACTGAGCCTACGTCGCCCGACCAAGCCCCCTAGTTCCAGGTAATCGGTCATCGGAGTCCCGACGATGCGCCATCTGATCGCCGATCCCGTCGTTCATCGACCCCACTGGCGCGAGCCCGAAGACGACCAGCTGCGGCTGGAGTGCGGGGTCGTGGGTGTCTGGAGTACCGACGGGGACGAGGCCTCTTCCGTCGCCGCCCTGGGCCTGCACGCCCTGCAGCACCGCGGCCAGGAGGCGTGCGGCATTGCCAGCGTGAAGGATCAGCGCTTTCACACCGAACGTCATCAGGGCCTGGTGGGCGAAGCCTTCGGTGGTCCCGATCTGCCCGAGCGGCTGCCTGGCTCGGCCGCCATCGGACACACCCGCTATTCGACCGCTGGCGGCAGCTTTCTGCGCAATATCCAGCCGATGTTCGCCGATTTGGATCAGGGCGGCATCGCCATCGCCCACAACGGCAACCTGACCAACTTCAAATACCTGCACAGCCAGCTGGTCGGCGAAGGCGCGATCTTTCAGTCGACTTCGGACTCGGAGGTCATCCTCCATCTGATCGCTCGCAGCCGTAAGGCCAAGATCGTCGATCGCTTCATCGATGCCGTCAGCCGGATCGAGGGCGGTTATGCGCTGGTCTGCCTGACCCGCACCAAGATGATCGGTGCGCGCGACCCCCTGGGCATCCGCCCCCTGGTCCTGGGCCGTCTGGGTGATACCTGGGTCCTGGCGTCTGAGACCTGCGCCCTGGACACTATCGGCGCGACGTTCGAACGCGATGTCGAACACGGCGAGATCATTGTCATCGACCACGAGGGCCTGCGCTCGATCAAGCCCTTCCCCGCCCGCGCGGCTCGGCCGTGCCTGTTCGAATACGTCTATTTCTCGCGTCCCGACAGCATCGTGAACGGCCGCTCGGTCTATGAGGTCCGAAAGGCTATGGGCCGTGGCCTGGCGCGCGAGCACGCGGTCGAGGCGGACGTGGTCGTGCCCGTGCCCGATTCCGGTGTTCCCGCTGCCCTCGGCTATGCCCAGGAAAGCGGCATTCCCTATGAGATGGGCATCATCCGCAGCCACTATCTAGGCCGCACCTTCATCCAGCCCAGTCAGGGTGCCCGGCAAAAGGGCGTTCGGATGAAGCACAGCCCCAACAAGGCGGTGCTCCAGGGCAAGCGTGTGGTGCTGATCGACGATTCCATCGTGCGCGGAACCACCTCGGTCAAACTGGTCCGGGCCGTGCGCGCCGCCGGGGCGACTGAGGTGCACCTGCGTTCAGCCAGCCCCCAGATTCTGTTCCCGGACTTCTATGGCATCGACATGCCCGAGCGGTCGCAGCTGATGGCCGCGACCCACACCATGGAACAGATGCGCGAAACCCTGGAGGTCGACAGCCTGGGCTTTCTGTCCATCGACGGCCTGTATGGGGCGATGGGCGTGGGTGCGCGCGACAACGCCCATCCGCAGTTCACCGACCACTATTTCACCGGCGACTACCCGACCCGTCTGCTGGACCGCGAGATCGAAGAGGGGGGCCGCGACGTCACCCAGCGGCAACTTTCTCTTCTGGTCAGCGCTTAGACCTTATGACCAACCGCCTCGGATACTTCACCCTCGACACGCCGGATGTGGCCAAGGCCCGCGCCTTCTATGCCGCCCTGTTCGGCTGGACCTTCGACGAGGCATCTTCGAATCCCGGCTATGCCCACGTCGCCGCGGGTGGGGACACCGGCCCCGACTTCGGTATCCGCCAGGGCGAGGGCAAAACCTTTGCCCACCTGTATTTCAAGGTCGCCGATATCAAGGCCATGTGCGATCGCGTGGTTGAACTGGGCGGTCAGGCGGCGATCCCTTCCCAAAGCCCGTCGGGACTCAGTGCCATCGTCTGCGATGACCAGGGCGTCAGCTTCGGCCTCTGGCAACCGGCTTGACACGCTCACTGACGCTTGACGCATCGGCCGGGCACGCTACCAGACCCCATGTCCAGCACCCCTCCCCTCGCCGACCGTATCGCCCTTGTCGTGGGGGCCTCGCGCGGCATCGGTTATGAGAGCGCCGTGGCCCTGGCCAAGGCTGGCGCCCATGTCGTTGCTGCCGCCCGCACCCAGGGCGGGCTGGAGGAACTGGACGACGCCATCTTTGCCGCCACCGGCAAGCACGCCACCTTGATCCCATTCGACCTGGTCGATGGCGGAGCGATCGACCGGCTGGGCGGGGCTCTGTTCGAGCGGTTCGGCAGGCTGGACATCTGGGTACAGGCGGCAGCCACCATGGGTGCGGCGGGCCTGACGCCCGTGGCCCATGCCGACCCTCGCAGCTTCGCCAAGGTCGAAAAGATCAACTTCACCGGCGTTTATCGCCTGATCCGCTCGCTGGAACCGCTGCTGCGCGCTTCGGATGCCGCGCGTGTCATTCACCTGACCACCAGCCTGGCCCAGAGCCCGCGCGCCTTCTGGGGGGCCTATGCGGCCACCAAGGCTGGGGCTGAAAACCTGATGCGCTGCTGGGCCGACGAGATCGAATCGACCTCGATCCGCGTCGCCATCCTGGATCCGGGTCGCATGCGGACCCAACTGCGCGCCCAGGCCTTCCCGGGCGAGGACCCGATGGACCTGCCGCACCCGTCCGAGATCGGCCCGCTGATCGTCGATCTGGCCGGTCCGCACCGCGAACCGCCGCTGTCCGTCAGCTTCAAGGACTGGAAGGCAGGGCCGCCGGTGTCAGCGCTGATCTGACACCGGCCCTCGGCAGGCCAGCCCTTATTTCTTCGGTGCGTGCTTCTGGCCGGTGCGGATGCGCCCGGAGCGAGAGACCTGACGGGCACCGCCGCGGGCCCCCTTCTGGATGGCCACGGACGAACCGGCCTTCTTGGACGAGCTGGCCTTCACCCCGGTGATAATGCGGGGCTTGGCGGTGCGGGTCTTCTTCTGCTCCAGCGCCTTGCCGGGCAGATTGGACAGCATCTCGGCCTTCTCAGCCTTCTTGATCACCTTGCGGGGTGCCGTCTTGGCATCGCCCTTGTAGCGCTCGGGACCAGATTTAGACCCGCCCTCGGCATAGGGGTTTTCGGACCCCGACTTGACCGTCAGCCGGATCGGCGTGCCGGGCAGGTCGAAGCTCTCGCGCAGCGCGTTGATCAGATAGCGTTTGTACTGATCAGGCATCGCCTCGGCGCGGCTGGCCATCAGCACGAAGGTCGGGGGCCGCGCCTTGGTCTGGGCCATGTATTTCGGCTTGATCCGCTTGCCGTCCACGGCGGGGGGCGGATGCCGCTGCGTGGCCATGGCCAGCCAGGTGTTCAGATCCTTGGTCTTGACCTTGACCGACCAGGTTTCGTGCGCCTTCAGCACCGCAGGCATCAGGCGTTCGACACCCCGCCCCGAATGGGCTGACAGGGCGACGAAGGGCGATCCCCTCAGCTGGGGCAGCTTGTCCTCGGCGATGCGGCTCAATTCGGCCAGCTTGGACTGGGGTTCCTCCTCCAGGTCCCATTTGGAGGCGACATAAACCAGGGCCCGGCCCTCGCGCTCGACCAGATCGGCCAGCTGGAGGTCTTGCACGTCGAAGGCGTTATCCTTGTCCATCACCAGCACGACCACCTCGGCAAAGGTGATGGCGCGGATGGTGTCGGCGACCGAAAGCTTTTCCAGCTTCTCCTGGACGCGGGCCTTGCGGCGCATACCCGCGGTGTCGACCAAGCGGATGTTCTGGCCTTCGTATTCCCAGTCGACCGAGATGGAGTCGCGGGTGATACCGGCCTCGGGACCGGTCAGCAGACGATCCTCACCGATCAACCTGTTGATCAGCGTGGATTTTCCGGCATTCGGGCGGCCGATGATGGCGATGCGGATCGGCTTGTCCGGCTCATCGACCTCTTCGATGAAGATGTCGGCACTGGCGGCGACGACGGCGGCATACAGGTCCGCCATACCCTCGCCATGCTCGGCACTGATCGCCACGGGTTCACCGAACCCCAGCGAGTAAGCCTCGCCGATGCCGCCACCGCTTTCGCGGCTTTCCGACTTGTTGGCCAGCAAGATGACCGGCTTGTGCTGACGGCGCAGACGGTCGGCAAAGATACGATCCAGCGAGGTCACGCCCTCGCGCGCGTCCATCATGAACAGGATCAGGTCGCCGTCTTCCAGCGCAGCCTCGGTCTGTTCTCGCATGCGCGATTCCAGACTGTCGTCGTCGATGTCCTCATACCCGGCGGTATCGATCAGCGTCAGATCCATGTCGCCGATGTGGCCGTCGGCATAGCGACGGTCACGGGTCACGCCGGGGCGATCGTCGACCAGCGCGAGGCGCTTTCCGACGAGTCTGTTGAACAGGGTCGACTTGCCCACGTTGGGGCGGCCGACGATGGCGACCTTCAATGCCATGCCGGCCTTCTAGCTGAGTTTTTGCGGCCCGTCAGCGAATGCTGACGAGATCACCATTATCGGTCAGGACATACAGCATGCCGTCATACGCCGCCGGAGCGATATAGGCCGCCCCTCCCAGCCGGATCGAGGCCGTCTGCTCACCCGTCTTGGGGTTGTAGGCCACGGCTTCGCCATCGGAGTTCACCAGAATCAGCCGGTTGGAGGCCAGGATCGGGCCCGACCACTCCGGCCGCACGGTCCGGTCGAACAGACCGAAAAGTCCGCCTTCCTGACGCACCCGCCCCTCATTCAGGTTTCGCGTCCAATAGACCTGGCCGGTCTCGCGGTTGACCACGGTCAGCTCACCGTCCTTGGACACGACATAGACGACGTCGCCGACCGGCAGCGGCGCATTGACCCCGGCGATCGGCAGTTCCCATTTGGCATTACCCGAACGGACATCCATGGCCGACAGCACGCCTGAGTGGCTGACTGCATAGACGACGCCGCGGCTGATCACCGGGCGGCCGGCGATGTCGCGAATCTCGGACAGGGCGCTGGTCCGGCTCGTGCGGGACAGGACCTCCTGCCACACGGGCTGGCCGGTCGCCGCGCGGACGGCCGTTACCTCACCGGACGAAAAGGGAGCAATGACGGTGTCGCCGGTCACGGCCGGGCTGGAGGCGCGCAGGATGCGGGCCGGCTCCACGATGCCGCGGAAGGCCCAGTCCTGCTGGCCCGTATTGACGTTGAAGGCGATCAGAAGGTTGTCGACGTCGATCACATAGACCCGCGATCCGGACACCGTCGGCGCGCCATGCAGGGGCGAATCGACCCGCGACTGCCACAGGACTGCGCCGGTCGCCTGATCCAGGGCCGTCATGGTGCGATAGCCGGAGGCGACGAAGACCTTGCCGCCGCCAACAGCAACGCCGCCGCCGAATCCGCCGCGCTCGCGGCCCTCGGGCTTCACATTGACCTTCCAGGCAACGGCTCCCGTACGCGCGTCGAGCGCGCTGACGGTGGACTCGCCGTCCATGACGAAGACCCGGCCATTGTCAGCCACGACCGGAGACATGACCTGCCGGTCACGCGCCGAACCCGAGCCGACGCTGCGGCGCCACCCGACCGTGAAATCGGAGGCCGCGATGATATGCTCGTTCAGATTTTCGGCTGTGCCACCGGGTGACGACCAGGTGGTGACCGCAACCGGCCCGGGCAGGAAAAAGTCGCGACCGGCCAAGGCCGCCGAGGGGGCCAGCTGCTGGTCGAACTCCAGCACCGAGATTCGCGTGCCCTCGGTCGCCGTGGACGTCGGCTGTTGCGATCCACCGAGGCCGAACGGCAGCGCATTGCGTACAGTGCCGCAGGCCGACACCCCGGCTAACAGAGCGCAGGCCAGGCTGATCTTCAGAACACGGTTCATCGCGGGCATCCTGGAGGAAACGATCACTGGGGTGGAGGTCACGGAGGTATTGATCACTGAGCCACCGGCGGGGCGGTCGGTCCGGCAGCCTGAGGATTGGCGGCGGCGGTCGGGGCCGGGGCACTGGCCTGATTGCGGACGATGGCAGCCAGATTGCCGGCAGTGCCGTTGTCGATCATCGCAATGGCGGCGGTGGCGCGTTCACGCACGTCGTCCGGCACGTCCTGACCCAGTTGCAGCAGCACCAGAACCTCACGCGCCTCGGCCGTCTTGCCGAACTGCAGCCGCGCCAGGGCCAGCGCTTCCTGAGCGAAGGCGCGCAGCGGGCGGCCCTCTTCGGTCAGAGGGGTCAGGCGCGCTTCGATGGCAGCCAGATCCTCGCCATTGTCCATAGCCAGCCAGGCGGCTTTCAGCGCCGCGGGGTCGGCCAGCAGCGGATCGCCCCCAACCTTGGCGGCCTCGTCGAACAGGGCGATGGCCTGCGGAATGCGGTTCTCGGCCAGCGCCAGCGACGCACGGTGTTGCAGGGCCATGGCGCGATAGGCGCGATTGCCCTTCTTCTCGGCTTCGGCGAAGGCAGCCTCGGCCCCGGCGGGGTTATTGCCCTGCAAGGCCTCGATGCCGCGGTCATAGGCGGCTGACGCCTGATCGGCCTGACGGGTCTGCCAGCTGTCATAGCCCCACCACGCCAAGGCCGCGATCAGCGCCAGCAGCAGCACGCCGCCGACGACGGGCAGCCAGGTGCGGGCCAGACGCTTGTATCGATCGGAGCGAAGCTCCTCCTCGACCTGCTCGAAGACATCAACCACGGAAACGTCGCCCCAATCATCGCTTAACAGCAAACCGGCGCGACCCTAGAGGGTCGGCATCGAGCCCGCAACGCAGCGATCAGGACGAAACCGGCTTTTTGGAGAAGTAGGTCTCGACTTCGGCAGGAAAACGGCGGGCCCGCACGTCCTGGGCATAGGTCGCAACCGCGCGGTCGATGTCGCCCCGAAGGTCGGCATAGCGACGCACGAACTTCGGGGTCCAGTCGAACAGGCCCAACATGTCCGGGACCACCAGGATCTGCCCGTCGCAGGCCGCAGAGGCCCCGATGCCGATCGTCGGCTTGTCGATCGTCTCGGTAATCTCGCGGGCCAGGCTTTCGGCCACGCCCTCAACCACCACGGCAAACGCCCCCGCATCAGCCGTCGCCTCGGCCTCGGCCATGACGCGCAGACGTTCGTCATCGGTCCGTCCCTTGGCCTTGAAGGAGCCCTCGGTCAGCACGGCCTGCGGGCGCAGGCCGACATGGCCCATGACCGGAATGCCGCGCTGGACCAGATAGGCGATGGTCTCGGGCACGGTCGGGCCGCTTTCCAGCTTGACCCCCTGGGCCCCCGTCTCCTTCATCACGCGGGCACAGTTGGCGTAGGCCTGTTCCTTTCCGCCCTCATAGCTGCCGAAGGGCATGTCGACCACGACCATGGCGCGCCGCGCGCCGCGCATGACCGCCTGCCCATGCAGAATCATCATCTCCAGCGTCACCCCGACCGTGTTCGGCAATCCATGGACCACCATGCCGACACTGTCGCCGACCAGCAGCAGGTCGCAGTGCGCATCCAGGATCTCGGCCGTTGGGGCGTCATAGGCGGTCAGGCAGACGATCGGCTCCTTGCCCTTGCGCGCCAGAATGTCGGGGGCGGCGATCCGTTTGACCGGATCCTGTTTCTGGCTGGACACTCAGACCTCCTGGGACAGTTTCATCACCCCGGCCGCCGCAATCGCGATCAGCGCACCGGCCGTGATCCAGAATAGCTGCATGGCCCCCAGAGAACCAAGCGCCACACCTGACAAGCCCAGTTGGTCCAGTCCGGCCTCCGCCAAGCCCTGAGCGCGGGTTGTCAGGGATTCGATGCCCTGCCCCACGGCTTCACCCGCCACCGGACCGCTGTCGCGGGACAGGTTCAGGTTGACGCTCATGGTTTCCTGGACCGCCACGACCCCGCCGATCAGCCCGGCGAGCGCCAGGGCCATGGTTCGGACCCGGCTGCCCGATGCCAGCCTGGCGTCGATGTCGGCTGCAAACAGTTCGGCATCGGCCATGACCGGAGTGCGGGAGAACTGACGCTCGATAAAGGGGTCAAACTCGTCAGCCGACATGAGCGGACCTCCCCACAGTCCCCGTGGGCTCCGGCTGGAGCCGCGCGCGGAGTTTATCCAGACCACGTTTGACATGAGACTTCACCGTTCCGAGCGGCAGATTTAGGGCCGACGCGATCTCCGGGTGGGCCAGGCCTGCCCCGTGACACAGCGAGACGCAAAGGCGCTCGACCTCGCTCAGGGTCTTCAGCGCCTCGTCCAGGTCGACGCGGGCGACGTGGTCCACCGATGGACCGGCCTCATCGACCGCCGCGACCTCGTCGACATAACGCGCCTCCTTGGCACGCCGCTTGATATAGAGGCGCGCCGCGATCCGCTTGACCCAGGCTAGGAAGGTCCCCTCGCCGCGAAACTCGGCACAGCGCTGATAGGCCTGGATGAAGGCATCCTGGGCGACATCGTCGGCGACCGAGTTCTCGGCCCCCATCCGGCGCAGCAGGGCCCGAACGGCCGATCCGTGGCGCCGGACCAGCTCGCCGAACTCCCGCCGCCCGCCGGCCGCCGCCTGGGCGGCCAGCTCGACGTCGTGTCGGTCCTTCAGGTCTTGAGACATGACGCGTTCCCCCTGTCAGACCGCGCTCAGTCCTTGTTCTTGTTGAAGAAGCTCAGGACGATGAAAGCCAGGCCGATGGTCGCCGGGATGCAGGCAATGCCCAGCAGGCCGTTGTCCACGCCGCCGTTCCAGCCGTTGCCGCCCATGTCGCTGACCACCCCGAAGGCGGCCAGGCCGATCCCGACGGCCAGCCAGATGATGCCTTTGCGCAGATCGCGACTGCGCGAAGGCAGGTTCTTGGTCACATCCTTGCTCATGGCCTCGATCACCTCGGGCGGCAGGGCCTGGCCCTTGTCGATCGCGGCACGCACCGTCTGCTGAATCTCGCGTCGTTCGCGGCTCTTCAGATAGGTCGGCCCAACGATAATGGCCGTGATCGTGCCGAACACCGCAAAGATGGCGAACAGCGGAATGAGGTCGTCCATTTTAGTCCCCTTTGAAACCCTGGCCCGAAGCGTGCTGCTGCGACCGTCTGAGAACAAGAGGCAACCGGCAACCCGAACGGATGCTCGGCGCGGCATGAAGTTTTCGTAAGGCAGGCCGCTTGGTTCGGCACGAGGTCGGGCCTATCGTCCAGGGCTCCTGGTTATGATGGAAGAGCATATGCTGGATCGTCGCGCGCTGTTCACCGCCCTGGCTGCCCTGCCCCTGGCCGGGTGCGCTACCCTTTCGCCTGCGCAGCCGCGACGTCTGAGGGTGGTGACGTTCAATATCTGGCATGACCGCGAGAACTGGCCCGCGCGCCTGCCCCTGATCCTCGAGGCTCTGCGTCAGGCGGACGCCGATGTCATTGCCCTGCAGGAGGTGTTGCAGGACGGCGAACGCCTGCCCAACCAGGCGCAGACGATTGCCGAGGCCCTCGGCTATGGCTGGACGTTCTGTTCAACGGATGCGGCGGACCAACCCCGTCGCTATGGCAACGCCGTCTTGACGCGGCTGCCGATCCTGCAACAGCAGTGGAAGGCCCTGGAGCCCCTGGACGACTATCGCACTGCCCTGCGCGTCAGGCTCGACGTGGAGGGTCGGCCCGTCGATATCGTCGCCACCCATCTGCACCACACCCCCGAGGGTACGGCCATCCGCGAGCGCCAGGTGGCCGACCTGCTGACCTGGCTTCCGCCTGATGGAACGCCTCGGATCGTCCTGGGCGACCTCAACGCGGCAATCACCAATCCGGAGTTGGCGGGGCTGCGGCCACGAGGCGTCGTCTCGGCTTTGCCCGCCGTTCACCCCGAACGGGCGAATGAAACCACGCTCAACGTCGCGATGGGGCACCGTTCGGATCAGATTGACCACATCCTGGTGGACACTGACCGCTTCACCCTGGAATCCGCGCAAATTTTTGCCAATCAAGCGGTGCGCGGAATCTGGCCGTCGGACCACTTCGCTGTCGCAGCCACAGTCACTTTGCGCTGAAGCCACCTGAAATATCGGGCCGGTGCTTTTATGCCCCAGGCGGGGCTTTTTGGCCGACCTGCGCAATAATTTTCCATCTTCCTGTTGCGCTGCACGCTCGATTCTGGTCTTAAGGCGGCCAAGGAACGCCAGACCATGATCCACCGCACCCGCACCCATACGGCCTCTACCTCCGCACGGACCCTGGTCCTGCGCGGCCGGGCGGCTGCGGAAATCGTGGCTGCGCAAGGGTTCGGCCTCCTCCTTATCGCGATCGTACTCCTCGGCCTTCTCGGCCGGGCGGGGGTGCTGCACACGACCTGAAACCAAGACTCAGGATCGCAGCCCAAACCCCGCTCAGCCCGAGCGGGGTTTTTTCTTGCGCGCCTAATCCTTTCGAGACCGAACATGACGACCGAAGACGACAACGCCCCGAACGATCCCCGCCAGCGCAGCCGCGTCGTGACCGGCGGTGCCAGCCGAGCCGCCGCCCGCAGCTATCTGCGTGCCGCAGG
This sequence comes from Brevundimonas vitisensis, assembly GCF_016656965.1. NCBI lineage: Bacteria > Pseudomonadati > Pseudomonadota > Alphaproteobacteria > Caulobacterales > Caulobacteraceae > Brevundimonas > Brevundimonas vitis. The sequence goes on along the minus strand of NZ_CP067977.1, from coordinate 2,783,981 downwards.
CATGGACGATGCCGATTTCGAGAAGCCGATGATCGCCGTGGTCAACACCTGGTCCTCGGTCACGCCCTGCAACATGCATCTCGATCGGCTGGCCAAGGACGTCCGCGCAGGCATCATCGCGGCTGGCGGCTTTCCGATCGACTTCAACACCATCGTGGTCACCGACGGCATTTCGATGGGCACGCCGGGCATGAAGGCCTCGCTGATCAGCCGCGAGGTGGTGGCCGACTCCATCGAACTGGCGGTCCAGGGGCATCAGCTGGACGGCGTCATCTGCATCGTCGGCTGCGACAAGACTATTCCCGCCGCCGCCATGGCCCTGGCCCGCATGGATATCCCAGGTCTGGTCTACTACGGCGGCACCATCATGCCGGGCCGGATCGGCACGACCGAAATCTCCATCCAGGAGGTGTTCGAGGCCATCGGTGCCCATGGTGCCGGAACCATCGACGATGCCCAGCTGAAGATGGTCGAGAGCGCGGCCTGTCCCGGCGCAGGGGCCTGCGGCGGACAGTTCACGGCGAACACCATGGCCATGGCCCTGTCAGTGATGGGTCTGTCGCCCATGGGGGCCAATGACGTGCCTGCCGTCGACCCGGCCAAGGGAATTGAGGGGGAGCGTTGCGGTCGACTGATTGTCGAGCGCGTCTTCGCCGGCGACACGGCGCGTAAATACATCACGCGCGCCAGCCTGAAGAATGCTGCCGCCGCCGTGTCCGCCTCAGGCGGATCGACCAATGCCGTCCTGCACCTGACCGCCATCGCGATTGAGGCGGGCGTCGAGTTCGGCGTCGAAGACTGCAACACCGCCTGCGAAGAAACGCCGGTCATCTGTGACCTGAAGCCGGGCGGCCGGTTCCTGGCGTCTCACCTGTATGCGGCCGGCGGCACGCGCCTGGTGACCCAGCGGCTGGCCGAGGCAGGCAAGATCGTCAACGCCCCGACCGTCAGCGGCCGCAGCCTGTTCGCCGAGGCTGCAGAGGCTGAGGAAGCGCCGGGCCAGCAGGTCGTCACCGCGATCCAGACCCCGATCAGCCCGCGCGGGTCCTATGCCGTCATCTATGGCGACGTCGCCCCCGACGGCGCGGTCATCAAGCTGACGGGCCACAAAGTCGACCGGTTCGAGGGCCCGGCCTGCGTCTTCGACAGCGAGGAAGATGCCTTCCACGCCGTTCAGGACGGCTCGGTCGGCGAGGGCGACGTGATCGTCATCCGCTACGAGGGCCCGCGCGGCGGCCCCGGCATGCGCGAGATGCTGCAGGTCACCGCCGCCCTGAAGGGTCGCGGTATCCATGACGTGGCTCTGATCACCGACGGGCGCTTCTCGGGAGCCAGCTATGGCTTCGTGGCCGGGCACGTCTCGCCCGAGGCGGCGGCGGGCGGCCCTATCGGCCTGATCCGCGACGGCGACCGCATCGTGATCGACGTTACGGCCCGGCGCATCGACGTGAATGCCGACCTGGCTGGGCGCCGGATCGACCACACCCAGCCCCCCGCCACACCGGCCACCGGCGTCTTCGCCAAATACCGCGCCAGCGTGGCCTCGGCTGCCCAGGGCGCCGTCACCATTCCCAACCCGCCCCCGGCTCAAGTCCGGGTCGAAGCCAAAACGCACCAGGAAGCCTGAGACCATGGAAATCTACACCAACGACGACATTCGTCCCGGCGTCATCGCCGGCCAGCGCATCGCCGTCATCGGCTATGGCTCCCAGGGCCGCGCCCATGCCCAGAACCTGAAGGACTCGGGCCACGACGTGATCGTGGGCGTTCGCCACGGCGGCAAGGGCTGGAAGCACGCCACCAGCGACGGCGTTCCGACGGCAGAACCGGCCGAGGCTGTCCAGGGGGCCGACATCATCGCCATCCTGACGCCGGACATGGCCCAGGCCGAGATCTACAAGACTGTCATCGAGCCCAATGCCAAGCCAGGCGCGGCCATCCTGTTCGCCCACGGCTTCTCGATCCTGTACGGGCGGATCACGCCGCGCGAGGACATGGACGTGATCCTGGTCGCGCCCAAGGGTCCGGGCGATCTGGTCCGCCGCGAATATGCCCGCGGCCGCGGGGTGCCCGCCCTGTTCGCCATCGAGAAAGACACCACCGGCAAGGCCCGCGACCGGGCCATGGGCTATGCCAAGGGCATCGGCGGCGCGACCGGCGGCCTGCTGGAAACCTCCTTCAAGGAAGAGACCGAGACCGATCTGTTCGGAGAACAGGCGGTCCTGTGCGGCGGGGCCAAGGAGCTGGTGATGGGCGGCTTCACCACCCTGGTCGAGGCCGGCTACCAGCCCGAGATCGCCTACTTCGAATGTATGCACGAGCTGAAGCTGATCGTGGACCTGTTCTACGAAGGCGGCGTCACCAAGATGAACGAGTTCATCTCGGAAACCGCCAAATGGGGCTCGGTCGTCTCGGGCCCGCGCGTCATCAATGGCGAGACGCGCGAGCGGATGAAGGAAATCCTGTCCGAGATCCAGTCGGGCCAGTTCGCCCGCGAATGGATCGCCGAAAACGAGGCCGGCAAGCCCGCCTACGACGCCCTGGTCAAGGCCGACAGCGAGCACCCGATCGAGATCGTGGGCGCGTCCCTGCGCGAGCGCATGGCCTGGCTGCATGCCCCCAAGACGGCCGAAGCCGCCTGAACCCGACGGAACGCAGAGTAAGATGATGGCCGCCGCCGCGCCCGCCCTGAAAGACGCCACGCAGACCGCACCCCGCAGCGGTGCGCGCCTGCTCGTCTCGACCCTGGAACGGCTGGGGGTCGAGGTGGTGTTCGGCTATCCCGGCGGTGCCATCATGCCGGTCTATGACGCCCTGACCGGATCGGGTCTGAAGCACATCCTGGTTCGCCACGAACAGGGGGCCGCCTTCGCCGCCGACGCCTATGCCCGCGCCACGGGCAAGGTCGGGGTCTGCATGGCGACCTCTGGGCCGGGGGCCACCAATCTGATCACGGGCATTGCCAATGCCATGATGGATTCGGTGCCGATGGTCTGCATCACCGGCAATGTCTCGACCGCCGTCATGGGCACGGACGCCTTCCAGGAGATCGACATCCTGGGCGTCACCCTGCCGATCGTGAAGCATTCGTGGATCGTCCGCGATCCGGCCGACATCCCTGCGGTGATCGAAGAGGCCTTCCACGTCGCCCGCTCCGGCAGGCCCGGCCCGGTCCTGGTCGACCTGCCCAAGGACGTCCAGGTCGGCATGACGGGCGAGGATTACGGCTTCCACATTCCGAACGAGACGCCGGACCTGGACCATGCGGCCATCGCCGCCGCCGAGGCCATGATCCGTCAGGCAACGCGCCCGCTGCTGTATGTCGGCGGTGGGGTCAAGATCGCCGGCGCGACCACCGCCCTGCGTGCCCTGGCCGAACGGACCGGCATCCCGGTCGTCTCGACCCTGAACGCCCTGGGCTCGGTTCGCACCGATGCCACGGGATATCTGGGCATGCTGGGCATGCACGGCACCCGCGCAGCCAATGAGGCGGTGCAGGAAAGCGACCTGCTGATCGTGCTGGGCGCCCGCTTCGACGATCGCGCGACCGGCAAGCTGAACGAGTTCGCCCCCCACGCGAAGGTCATCCATTTCGACATCGACCCGGCCGAAATCGGCAAGCTGCGCACCACACATGTGGCGGTCATCGGTGACCTGAAGGCGGGGATCGAGGCGCTGAACCCTGGCCCGCTGGCGATCCAGCCGTGGGCAGCACGCTGTATCGACAGCGCTGCCCGCCATGCCTTCCGCTATGACGCGCCGGGCCAAGGCGTCTATGCGCCCGCCCTGCTGAACGAACTGTCCCATGCGGCGGGCGACACCTTCATCGCAGCCTGCGACGTCGGCCAGCATCAGATGTGGGTCGCCCAGCACTGTGCCTTTGCCCGGCCCGAGGCCCATCTGACGTCGGGCGGCCTGGGCGCCATGGGCTATGGCCTGCCCGCCGGTCTGGGGGCCAAGCTGGCCTGCCCCGATGCCCATGTCGTGACCGTCTCGGGCGACGGCAGCTTCATGATGAACATCCAGGAGCTGGCCACCCTGCGCCGCTATGGCGTCGCGTTGAAGATCGTCCTCCTGGACAACTCCAGCCTGGGTCTGGTGCGACAGTGGCAGGAGCTCTTCTTCGAAGAGAATTATTCCGAGGTCGACCTTTCGGACAATCCCGACTTCGTCGCCGTGGCCCAGGCTTTCGGCATCGAGGCCTTCCGAATTAGCCGGCGCGAGGAGGTCACCGCCGGGATCGCGCGCCTGCTGGCCGCGCCCGGGCCCTGCCTCGCGCATGTCCTGATCGATCCGAAGGAGAACGTCTGGCCGCTGGTGCCGCCAGGCAAGAACAACGCCGAAATGATGCACGGCGACACACGATTTGAAGGCGACATGTGATGAGCGACACCATCCACATCCAGATCGACCGGGCCGATGGCTCCCTGCAGCGCCTGATCGGCCTGGTGGAGCGCCGGGGCTTTCATATCGACGGCCTGTCGATGGCCGACGAAGGGGCCAGCCGCCGGGTCCAGATCAAGGTCCGCGGCCGCGACGCCGGACGCTGCACCGAAAACCTGGGACGGCAGATCGACAAGCTGATCGGGGCCCGGCGCGTGACCTTCGCCCCTCAGCCCTATGTGGCGCCGTTCCATAACGAGGCCGCAGCATGACCGGCTTCAGCGAACCTGCCGTATCGGGCACCAGGGACCCGAACCGGGTCATCGTCTTCGACACCACCATGCGCGACGGCGAACAGGCCCCCGGCTTTTCCATGTCGCCGGCCGACAAGGTCCGAATGGGCCGCGCGCTGAAGAAGCTGGGCGTCGATGTCATGGAGGCCGGCTTCGCCGCCGCCTCTCCGGGCGACGAGGACTGTATCCGTGCCGTCGTGGGCGAGATCGCCGAGGACGACAGCGGCCCGGTCTTCTGCTCTCTGTCGCGCGCCACCGAGAACGACGTCGATGCCGCCTGGCGCGCCCTTCGCGGAACGCCACGCCGCCGCATCCACATCTTCCTGGGCACCAGTCCGATCCACCGCTCGGCCAAGCTGCAGATGACCAAGGATCAGGTCATGGCCGCCGCCGTTCGCGCTGTCGAATACGCTCGCACCCGGTTCGACGATGTCGAGTTCAGCCCTGAAGACGCCATCCGCACCGAGCCGGAATATCTGGCCGATGTGCTGGAAGCGGTGGCCCAGGCCGGAGCTACCACTCTGAACGTGCCCGATACGGTCGGCTATACGACTCCCGACGAGATCGGCAGCCTGTATCGCTATCTGGCCGAGCGCATCCGCCCGCGCTTTCCCGATGTGATCTTCTCGGCCCACTGCCACAACGACCTGGGCCTGGCCGTCGCCAATACCCTGGCAGCGGTCGAGAACGGCGTGCGTCAGGTGGAATGCACCATCAACGGCATCGGCGAACGCGCCGGCAATGCCTCGCTGGAAGAGGTCGTCATGGCCCTGCGGGTCCGCGGTGATCGTTTCGGTATCTCGACCGGCATCGACACGACCAAGCTGTTGAGCTGCAGCCGTCTGCTGAGCGAGATCACCCACACCCCCGTGGTCCGCAACAAGGCCATCGTCGGCATCAATGCCTTTGCGCACGAGGCGGGCATCCACCAGCACGGCATGTTCAACGACGCGCGCACCTACGAGATCATGCGGCCCCAGGACGTCGGCTTTGAGGGCAGCTTCTTCGTCCTGGGCAAGCATTCGGGCCGCCATGCGGTGGCCAAGCGGGCAGAGGTCCTGGGACACCCGCTGGTCGGCACCCACCTGACCGAGGCCTTTGCCGCCTTCAAGACCCGCGCCGACCAGATCGGCGAGATCAACGACGCCGAACTGCTGGCCATCGTCGAGACCACCCGCCCGGCCCAGGCCCCCTATCAGGAGATCGCCTATGCGGCCGCTGGCTGACACCATCTGGGTCAATGGCGAGATGACGCCCTGGGCTGAGGCGAAGATCCATGTCCTCAGCCATGCCCTGCACTATGGCACCTCCGTCTTCGAGGGCATCCGGGTCTATGAGACGCCGGACGGCCCGCGCGGCTTTCGCCTGACCGACCACGTCCGCCGCCTGTTCGACAGCGCCCGGATGTATCACTTCCCCCTGCCCTATACCGAGGCCGAGCTGGTCGCGGCCTGCAAGACGGTGGTGCGCGAGAACGGCTTCAGGTCGGCCTATATCCGCCCCATCGCCTTCCTGGGGGCCTGCGGCATGGGCGTGACGCCCCAGCCCGAGAACATGAACGTCGATATCGCCATCGCCGCCTTTCCGTGGGGGGCCTATCTGGGCGACGACGCTCTGAAGAACGGCGTCGACGCCTGCGTCTCGTCCTGGTCGCGGATCGCGCCGAACACGGTGCCGTCGGGAGCCAAGGCGGGCGGCAACTATCTGTCCTCCTATCTGATCGGGCGTGAGGCCCGCGTCGGCGGCTTTGGCGAAGGCATCGCCCTGGGCACGGACGGGCGTCTGTCCGAAGGTGCGGGCGAGAACCTGTTCGTGGTCAAGGATGGCCGCATCCTGACCCCGTCGGCCGCCTCCTCCATTCTGATGGGCATCACCCGCGACAGCGTCATCCGCCTGGCCCGCGCCCAGGGGATCGAGGTCGTGGAACAGACCCTGCCGCGCGAAGCCCTGTACGTCGCCGACGAGGTCTTCATGACCGGCACGGCGGCCGAGATCACCCCCGTCCGCTCCATCGACGGCATCGCCACCCGCGCCAATGGTCCAGGCTCGGTGACCCAGGCTATCAATGCCGCCTTCCGGGGCCTGTTCGACGGCACGACGCCTGACCGCTTCGGCTGGCTGGAATCGATAGAGGCGGTCAACGCCCGGGAGCCTGAATATGCATGACACCCCCCGCACCCTGTTCGACAAGGTCTGGGACCGCCACGTCGTCGTGCCCGAAACGGCAGAGACGCCCGGCGTTCTCTACATCGACCTGCATCTGGTGCATGAAGTCACCAGCCCCCAGGCCTTCAGCGATATCGAGGCGCGTGGCCTGAAGGTCCGCCGTCCCGACCGCACCTTTGCGACCCTGGACCATTCGACCCCGACCCTGCCTGCCGGTCTCAACGGGCTGAAGCCCTATGTCACGCCGGAAGCCGAGGCCCAGGTGCACCGGCTGGAACAGAACTGCGCCCGTCATGGCATCACCCTGGCCGGGTGGGACAGCCAGGATCGTGGCGTCGTCCATGTCATGGGGCCGGAACTGGGCCTGACCCAGCCCGGCATGACCGTGGTCTGCGGTGACAGTCATACGGCCACCCACGGGGCCTTCGGGGCTCTGGCCTTTGGCATCGGCACATCAGAAGTCGGTCACGTCCTGGCCACCCAGTGCCTGTTGCAGCGCAAGTCCAAGGCCATGCGCGTGACCATCGACGGTACCTTGCAGCCCGGTGTGTCGGGCAAGGACGTCGCCCTGGCCGTCATCGCCGCCCTGGGCTTCGGCGGCGGCACCGGCTTCGTCATCGAATATGCGGGCGAGGCCGTGCGCGGCCTGGACATGGAAGGGCGCATGACCCTGTGCAACATGTCGATCGAAGCCGGAGCCCGTGCCGGCATGATCGCCCCGGACGACAAGACCGTCGCCTGGCTGCGCGGGCGTCGCCATGTGCCGCAGGGCGCGGCGTTCGACGCCATCGCTGCCGACTGGCTGACCCTGGCCAGCGACGAGGGCGCGGTCTTTGATCAGGAGGTCCGGCTGGACGGCGCGGCCATCCGGCCCATGGCGACCTGGGGCACCACTCCCGACGCCGGGTCGCCGATCGGATCGCGCGTGCCCGAACCGGCCTCGGACAGCGACCGCAAAGCCCTGGCCTATATGGGTTTCACCCCCGGAGAGACGACCACGACCCAGGCCGTGGACGTGGTCTTCATCGGCAGCTGCACCAACGGCCGCCTGCCGGACCTGCGCGCCGCCGCCGACGTCCTGAAGGGCCACAAGGTCAAGCCGGGCCTGCGGATGCTGGTCGTGCCGGGATCCGAGGCCGTCCGCCGCGATGCGGAGGCGGAAGGTTTGCATGAGGTCTTCATCGCCGCCGGGGCCGAATGGCGCATTCCGGGATGTTCGATGTGTATCGCCATGAACGGCGACTTCGTCCTGCCGGGCCAACTCGCCGTCTCGACCTCGAACCGAAATTTCGAGGGACGCCAGGGCAAGGGGGCCCGCACCATCCTGGCCAGCCCGGCCACCGCCGCCGCCAGCGCCATTGCCGGGGTCCTGACCGATCCACGCGTCTTTCTGGGGGAGAGCGCCAACCTCAAGCAGTCGAGCGTCGCGCGCGAGACGGTAGGAGTGCAAAATGTCTGAACCTTTCAAGGTGCTGACCTCCCGCACCCTGCTGCTCAGCCAGACCAACATCGACACCGACCAGATCATCCCGGCGCGGTTCCTGACCACCACCAGCCGCGAGGGCCTGGGCAAGCTTGCCTTCTATGACTGGCGTTACGAATCCGACGGTTCGGCCCGGCCCGAGGCGGTGCTGAACCGGATCGATCCTGCCGAGCAGCGCATCCTGCTGGCGGGCGCGAATTTCGGCTGCGGCTCATCGCGCGAGCACGCGCCCTGGGCCCTGCTGGACTATGGCTTTCGCGCCGTCATCTCGACCGAGATCGCCGACATCTTTACGTCCAATGCCTTGAAGAACGGCCTTTTGCCCGTGGTTGTCGATCAGGCGACCTGGGACGATCTGGCCGCCCATCCCGATCAGCCGGTCACCATCGACCTGGAGGCCGGAACCCTGCGCCGGGGCAACCACACGCCGGTATCCTTCGCCGTCGAGGCCTTCGCCCGTCAGTGTCTGCTGGACGGCGTCGACACCCTGGGCTGGCTGCAGAAACACATGCCCGCCATCGAAACCTACGAACGCTCAATCCAGTCGGAGCCCGCCTGATGTCCAAAGCCCGCACATACAACATCGTCGTCCTGCCCGGCGACGGCGTGGGGCCGGAGGTCGCCGAGGCGGCCGTCGGCGTGCTGCGCGTGATCGGCGACTTCTACGGCCATACCTTCAACTTCAGCGAACACCTGATCGGAGGGGCAGCCATTGACGCAACGGGCGATCCCCTGCCCGAGGAAACCCGCGCGGCCTGTGTCGCTGCCGACGCCGTCCTGCTGGGCGCGGTTGGGGGTCCCAAATGGGACGGCGGCAAGCGTCGCCCCGAAGAAGGCCTGCTGAACATCCGCAAGGCCATGGGTCTGTTCGCCAACCTGCGCCCGCTGCAGGTCTCGCCCGTTCTGGCGCATCGGTCTCCGCTGAAAAAGGAGATCGTCGAGGGGGTCGATCTGATCGTCTTCCGCGAGCTGACCGGCGGCGTCTATTTCGGCGAGAAGACCCGCACCGACACCATGGCCTCGGACCTGTGCATCTATACGGTCGAGGAGATTGAGCGCGTCGCCCGCGCCGCCTTCCAGACCGCCCTGCAGCGGCGGGGCAAGGTCACCTCGGTCGACAAGGCCAATGTCATGGAGACCAGCCGCCTGTGGCGCGAGGTCGTCACCCGCATCCATGCGCAGGAGTTCCCGCAGGTGCAGCTGGAGCATGCCCTGGTCGATTCCATGGCCATGCATCTGATCAGAAAGCCGCGCGACTATGACGTCATCCTGACCGAGAACATGTTCGGTGACATCCTGTCGGACGAGATTTCGGTGCTGGGCGGGTCGATCGGCCTGCTGCCCTCCGCCTCGCTGGGCTCGGTCGGCCCCGGCCTGTTCGAGCCTATCCACGGATCGGCCCCCGACATCGCCGGTCAGGATCTGGCCAATCCGGTCGGCACCATCCTATCGGCAGCCCTGCTGCTGCGGCACAGCCTGAAGCTGGAGGACGAGGCGGATTCGATCGAGGCCGCCGTCGCCGCCGTCCTGGCCGCCGGGGCCACCACAGCCGACCTGGGCGGGGCCTTGGGCACTCGCGCCGCCGCCAATGCCGTCATCGATGCCATCAAGGCCATCCATTGGGCCTCGGCCCATCGGGTGCAGATGCACTGGGCGTGAGGCCATGGCGGTTGGTTCTTGCGCAGAGTATAAACCGCCAAGCCCGGCGCGGCGTTTTTGTATCGCAACGACGAAGAAGACGCATTTTTCCACTCAGGACTTGACCAGACCCGCCCGCCGCGTTCACCCTTTCAATCGTTACAGCCACCGGACCCGAACCCCTTGTCCCTCGCCTACTCGATCAGCCTCTGCCAGGACGCCGCCATCGTGCGGACCGGCGGAGCCATGACCGGCGGCCTGGGTATGACCATGGGCGGTTCGGCCATTATCGGCATGACCACCATCACCATGACCACCACCACGCCCGATCGGGTGGGGACCGGCTAGCGCACAGACCAGACAGGTTTTTGCCAAGACCCACCCCGCCCGGATCCTCCGGGCGGGTTTTTTAATGCTTCAAAGAGACCCGCCATGCCCCTCGCCCTCCTCGACAGCCACTCTCTCGCAGACCCCCTTGCGGCCTCCGCCTCAGACCGGAGCCCCAGCGCCGTGAGCCACCCTGCCCTCGCCCCCGTCGTGGTGCTGAAGTTCGGCGGCTCGCTGCTGCACAGCCCGGCCGAAATCCCCGCCGTGGTGTCTGAGATCTATCGCCATGTCCGCCATGGCCAGAAGGTTGTCGCCGTCGTTTCCGCCTTCGCCGGGGAAACCGACCGCCTGCTGGCCGAGGCCCGGTTCCTGGGGGCCCCGCACGAGAACGACCTGGCTCCGGCCTATGTCTCGCTGGGCGAGGTGCGCAGCGCGGCCCTGACCGCCGTGGCCTGTGACCGCGCAGGCCTGTCGGTCGTCGCCCTGACGGTGCGCGAACTGGGCATCGTCGCCGCCGGTCCGTCCCATTCCGCCCATCCCGTGGCCTTGAACGACGGGCGACTCCGCGAGGCGTTGGCCGCCCATGAGGTGGTGGTGGTGCCTGGCTTTGGCGCTGTGGACGCCTCCGGCCGCGTCTCCCTTCTGGGCCGCGGCGGCTCTGACCTGACGGCCGTCTATCTGGCGGCAGAGCTGGGCCTGGACCGTGTGCGCCTGCTGAAGGATGTCGATGGCCTCTACGACCACGACCCCGCCGACGGCTCGCGCCCCGTGCTGCGCTTCAGCAAGGCATCCTGGGACGATGCGATCGAGATGGGCGGCGTCCTGGTGCAACCCAATGCTGTCGAAACGGCCCGCGCGCGCGGCGTCGAGATCGAGGTCGCAGCCCTGGGCCGTGCCGCCGAGACGGTGATCGGCGATCGCGGCGAAGCTCCTGTACCCGTCACGAAACGGCGCAAGCTGACCGTCGCCGTGGCCGGCTTTGGCGTTGTCGGCGGCGGGGTCATCGCCCGGCTTCTGGCCAACCCGGACGTGGATGTCGTCGGCGTGCTGGTGCGTGACGTGAACAAACCGCGCGATGTGGCCGTCGATCCCGCCTTGCTGACCCAGGACGCCGACGCCCTGCTGGCGCTGAAGCCGCATCTGCTGGTCGAGGCGCTGTCGGACGGATCGGCGGGTCATGCTTTGATCCTGAAGGCCCTTTCGTCGGGCGTGGACGTGGTCAGCGCCAACAAACAGGCCATCAGCCTGGATGTCGCCGCCCTGCATCAGCAGGCCCGCGATCACGATGCCCGACTTCTGTATTCGGCGGCGGTGGGCGGCGGCTCACCGATGATCGAGACCCTGCGCCGCGCCCGCGCCGCCGGACCCGTCGCCGGGTTCGAGGCGGTGCTGAACGGCACGGTCAACTTCATGCTGGACCGGCTTTCCCAAGGTGATGGCTTCGACGCCGCCCTGGACGCGGCCAAGCGCGCAGGCTTTGCCGAGGAGGATTCGTCCTCCGATCTGGAAGGGCTGGACGCCGCCGCCAAGGTGCGCCTGCTGGCGTTTGAGGCCTTCGGTGCCGCGCCGGAAGCGGAAGCCATTGCCCGCGACGTCCTCGGCCCCGACTTGGTGCCCGCCGGGCCGGTGCGCCAGATCAGCGTCTGCCGCCGCGATGGAGAGGCTCTGTCGGCCCGCGTCGGCCTTGACGCCGACCCGTCCGATGCGCTGTTCCTGGATCTGAACGGGGAGCGCAACGCCTTGAAGGTTTATGGCGAGGATGGACGGGTCTGGCGCTGTCGCGGACGGGGTGCCGGGCGCTGGCCCACGACCGAGAGCGTGCTGGCCGACGTCGGCGACATCCTGCGCCTGCGTATTTGATGGCGGTCTTCACGCCCGTTTCGCCGGACGAAGCCCGCGCCTTCATCGACGGCTATGACCTGGGGGGGCTCACCGCCATCGCCCCGATCGCCGAAGGGGTCCAGAACACCAATTTCCGCCTGGAAACCGGCGCGGGCCGCAAGGTCCTGACCCTGTTTGAGGGCGCGCCGGACGATGACGATCTGCGGTTCTGCCTGGGCCTGACCGATCATCTGGCCGGACGTGACTATCCGGCCGCGCGGGTGGAGCGGGACAGTCAGGGCCGTCGCCTCGGCCGGTTGAACGGACGATCGGCCGCCGTCGTCGACTGGGTGGAGGGGCACGGCCTGCTGCATCCCACGCCCGCCGATCACCGCACGGCGGGTGCTGCTTTGGCCCGGCTGCATCTGGCCGCCGCCGACTATACCGCGACACGCCCCGATCCGATGGGACCAGACGCCTGGGTCTCATTACTGGCGCGGTGTGAAGCCGCGACTGCTGATCTGGCCGCCGACAACCCCGACCGGGCCATGACCCTGGCCCTGCGCCCCATACTGGATCGCGCCCTTGCGCTGCGGACCGGAGGCCTGCCTTCAGGGCCGATCCACGCCGACTATTTCCCCGACAATGTCCTGTTTTCCGGCGGTGCGGTCAGCGGGGTGATCGACTTCTATTTCGGCTGCACCGGTCCCCTGGCCTGGGATTTGGCGACCGCCCTGAACGCCTGGACCTTCGACGCGGTCGGCGCGCGCGACGACATCGCCCATGCCGCCTTCCTGGACGGTTACAACACCGTACGTCCCCTGATGCCCGCAGAGACGGCTGCCCTGCCCGCCCTCGGCGCGGCCTCGGCCTTGCGGTTCACCCTCACCCGCCTGCACGACCGCCTGCACCACGACCCCGCCTGGCTGGTCACGCCCAAGGACCCGCAGCCCTTCTTCCGGCGCATCGGGGTTTGGGAGCGGGGGTGATTGTGTTTCCTCCCTATCGCCTTGGCGATGGGGAGGGGGACCGCGGAGCGGTGGAGGGGGCCTTGGGACGGCATTGATTTCGGGGTGAGGTGCCCCCTCCGTCACGGCGCAAGCGCCGCGCCACCTCCCCATCGCCAAGTGGCGACAGGGAGGAGACCCTTCACCCCAATCCCGCCATCGCCGCCTTTGCGGCCGCCGGGTCGGCGTCGATGATCTGATATTGCTCCACCCGATCCTCCAGGCCGCGCAGCGCAGGCGGGGCATCAGGCTCGAAGCCCAGCACTTCCGAAACCACGGTGCCGAACTTGGCCGGGTGGGCGGTGGACAGGGCGACGACGGGCCCCTCCGACCGGTTCAGGCCTCGCGCAGCGGACAGAGCAACGGCGGTGTGGGGACAGACGACCTGGCCCCAGGCGGCATGGGCATGGGCGATCTCGGCGCGCGTCGTCGCCTCGTCCACGGCCACGGCACTGACTTCGTAGCGCAGGGCGGCGTGAAGGTCGGCGGGCAGGCTGGCCCGGCCGTCGCGCGCGAACTCGGCGAACAGGCCACGCGTCAGGTCTGCATCGCGTCCCGAGGCCTCATATATCAGACGCTCGAAGTTGCTTGGCGCGTTAACGTCCATGCTGACACTGGCCGTGCTGACCGCCGCTGACCGAGTATAGACGCCGGTCTCCAGCGCCCGGACCAGGGCATCGTTGCGGTTGGTCGCTGCAACCAGCCCCCCCATCGGCAAGCCCATCCGCCGTGCCGCCCAGCCGGCAAAGGCATCGCCGAAATTACCCGTCGGCACGACATAGCGCGCCTGGGCCGCCGCTGCGCCCAGCGCCCTAGCCGTCGTGACATAGTAAGGGATCTGTCCGGCTAGCCGCGCCCAGTTGATCGAATTGACCGAGCTGAAGCGCCGCCCTTCGCGCAGGGATTCATCGGCCAGCAGCACCTTGGTCAAACGCTGGCAGTCGTCGAAATCGCCGCGGACGGCCAGGTTCAGCACATTGGCCGCGCCGCTGGTCGTCATCTGGCGACGCTGAACGGGCGAGACCCGGTCCAGCGGATGCAGCACCACCAGGTCGACCCGCTCGGCACCGGCAAAGGCCCGCACCGCCGCCGCCCCCGTGTCGCCACTGGTCGCCGTGACCAAACGCAGCCGCTGGTTCCCCGCCACCAGGGCCGCATCGGCCAGGACCGCGGCCATCTGCATCGCATAGTCCTTGAACGCCGCCGTCGGCCCGTGAAACAGCTCCAGCAGGAACAGGCCGGGCTCCAGTTCGACCAGAGGCGTCGTCGCAGGATGGTCGAACACCTGGGTCAGGCGGCGCGTGGCCCGGTCCAGCTCTGCGGACGCGATCGCGTCTCCCACGAAGGGGGCCAGCACCGCCCGCGCCGTCGTCGCCGCATCGCCGGATGCCATCGCCTCGGCCGAAAGTTCGGGCCAGGCGACCGGGGCATAGAGGCCACCATCGGGGGCGACGCCGCGCAGCAGGGCCTCGACGAAATCGACCTGGGGCGCACGGCCGCGCGTGCTGACATAGGAGGCGGAAGACTGGGTCATGACCCCTAACCCATGTGGGCTATGGTCAGGCCGTGCAAGCCTTCTCAGGCGTTTTTCGCCCGCCCCGGCTCAGTTCGCCGCGCAGTGTGCGGCGATGAAGTCGGCATGGCTGGGCATCTGATCCAGACAGGTTCGATAGACCCCGCGCATATTGCCCAGCCGCCGTGCCACCTCCTGATCGCTCAGGACGTCGGCGACCGGATCATGGGTGGCCGGCCACAGGTTCTGGCCCGCCATCACCGCGAACCAGCTGGTGTCGCTGAACAGCTCGTCGTTCTCGCGGAAGATGCGGCCGTTGTCGCGATACAGGGCATATTTCTCGGCCAGCCCGTCCGGCACTTCCATCGTCCGCACATAGTCCCAGAAGGGCGAGTCATCGCGCGTCGTCGTATTGTAGTGCAGCACCAGGAAATCCCGGATCCGCTCATATTCCTCGCCCACAATCCGGTTGTAGCGATCGATCCCCGCAGAGGCGAAGCGGCGGTCCGGGAACATCACCATCAGCTTGGCGATCCCGGCCTGAACCAGATGGATGCTGGTCGATTCCAGCGGCTCCATGAAGCCCGACGCCAGGCCCAGGGCCACCACATTGCGGTTCCAGAACTTGCGCCGCCGTCCGGTCACGAACTTCAGAGGCCGGGGATCGGCCAGGGCCTTGCCGTCGAGATTGGCCAGCAGGGTCGTCGCCGCCTCTTCGTCCGAAATGTAGCCGCTGGAATAGACATAGCCGTTGCCGATCCGGTGCTGCAGCGGGATCCGCCACTGCCACCCGGCTGTGCGAGCGGTGGAGCGGGTAAAGGGCGTCGGCGGCCCGGCGCTTTCGCACGGCACGGCCAGGGCCCGATCGCACGGCAGCCATTTCGACCAGTCGTCATAGCCGGTGCCCAGCGCCTGTTCGATCAGCAGGCCCCTGAACCCCGAGCAGTCAATGAACAGGTCCGCCTCGATGCGCGTGCCATCGTCCATGACCACCGCCTCGACGAAGCCGTCGGCGGGACGCAGCGTGACATCGGCGACCTTGCCCTCGCACCGCACGACGCCGCGCGCCTCGGAGTATTCCCGCAGATACCGCGCATACAGACCGGCATCGAAGTGGAAGGCATAGGCGATCTTGGACAGCGGAGAATTGCCCGCTTGGATCGCCCGCATGAACCGGCCCGCCCGCGCCGCCGACGCCTCCAGCGAATAGTCCGCCAGATCATGGGTTTCGCCCGCCGCCCGCGCCTTCAGGTAGAAGGCGTGGAACGACACCCCTTCCATATCCAGCCCATAGCGGCCGAACGGGTGGATGTAGCGATCGCCCTTCTTGCCCCAGTCGACGAATTCGATGCCGAGTTTGAAACTGCCCTGGGTGCGGCGCACGAAGTCGTTCTCATCCAGGCCCAGCATGTCGTTGAACAGCCGGATCTGGGGAATGGTCGCCTCGCCCACGCCCACCGTGCCGATTTCTTCGGACTCGATCAGGGTAATGTCGGCGTAACGGGGCCCCAGGATCTTGGCCAGCGCCGCTGCGGTCATCCAGCCGGCGGTGCCGCCGCCCACGATGACGACGCTGCGGATACGATCGGGGTGGTCGATCGGCGGGGCGCTCATGCCGCACTCCTGTCATAGGCGCAGTGACGGGCGATATAGGCGTCCTGTGTCGGCAGACGGCCCGCCGCCTGGGCGATCGTCCCGCGAAGCCGCAGCAGCGCCGCGACCAGGTCTTTATCGGCCCGGTGGTCCGCCAGGGGGTGATACCGGCGCGGCACGACCCGCTGGCCCAGATAGACGGCGATCCAGCTGGGATGCAGGAACAGGCCCTCGCGATACTCCTGCACCACGCCCCGTTCGCGGAACAGTTCGATCTTGCCCGCCAGGCTGTCGGGCAGGGTCATGGTGCGGACGTGGTTCCACAGGGGGCTGTCGGTCCGCTCGGTCGCCGCATAGTGCAGGATGATGAAATCGCGGATCCGCTCGAACTCCAGATCCATCTGGCGATTGAATTCCTCGGCGTCCGTGGCGGCCGACCGCCGGTCGGGCCACAGCTCGATCAGCTTGGTGATGGCGATCTGGATCAGATAGATGCTGGTCGATTCCAGCGGTTCGATAAAGCCGCCGGACAGCCCCACCGACACACAGTTGCCGACCCAGTTGCGGGTGCGCCGCCCGGCCTGGAAGCGGATGTGGTTGGGCTCCTTCAGGGGCTCCCCTTCCAGCCTCCCGATCAGGCGATCCGTCGCGGCGTCCTGGTCGACGAAGCTGCTGCAATAGACATAGCCGTTGCCGACCCGGTGTTGCAGCGGAATGCGGAACTGCCATCCGGCCTCCAGCGCCGTCGCGCGGGTATAGGGCACGGTCGGCTGATCGCTGGCGCAGGGCATAGCCACCGCCCGGTCGCACGGCAGCCAGTGGGACCAGTCCTGATACCCCGATTTCAGGGTCTGTTCGACCAGCAGGCCGCGAAAGCCCGAGCAGTCGATGAACAGGTCCGCCTCGATCACATCGCCACGGTCCAGGGTGACGGAACGGATGTCGCCGCTGGTGCCGTCCTGGGTCACATCGACGATCCGGCCCTCGATCCGGGTCACCCCGCCCGCCTCGGCCCGCGTCCTCAGGAACCGCGCATAGAGGCTGGCATCCAGCTGATAGGCATAGCCATAGGTGGACATCAGCGAGCGCGCATCGTCGGACGGCGGCGCATACCGCCCCTCGCGCGCCGCCACGACCGGCAGGGAATAGTCGTCGATCGGGCCGATATCGGCCGTCCGCGATCCCTTCAGCCAATAGTGGTGAAACGGCACCTCACCGCCCGGCGCGCCATAGTCGCCGAAAGGATGGATGTAACTGTCCCCCAGACGCGCCCAGTCATTGAACTGGATGCCCAGTTTGAAGGTCGCGCGCGTCGCCTTCATGAACTCGGCCTCGTCGATGCCGAGCCGCTCATTGAAGGCACGGATATGCGGCAGGGTCGATTCCCCCACCCCCACGGTGCCGATTTCGGCCGACTCGACCAAGGTTACCTTGACGCCACCGGGCGCGACCAGCCGAGCCAGGGCCGCCGCCGTCATCCAGCCCGCAGTGCCGCCCCCCACGATGACGACGGTCCTGATACGGGGATCTTGGGTCGGGTCCATGGCTCAGTCCACGCGGCGGATCAAAACGACAGGCATCGCGACTGCGACGGCCGTACTAACCATCATGCCCATGAACCCGCCCCCCAGGCCACTGTGGACGTCGCCCCCTGGAATCGCCGGTCGGCTTGTCATCGCATGGTCCATGGTCACCCCCCGTGCGATCTTGCCATGGGCCGTCGCTTGGTAATGAGAACGACCGGATATAGACAGCGCTGTCAAGACGCCGTGGAGACGCGCCTATGTCGATCGAGGAATGCCTGGCACCCGATCCTGACGCCCTAGCTCAAGCCTTGGCGGCCGCTCGTCCTCTAGTCCTGCGCGGCTGGGCAAATGACTGGCCTGCGGTTCAGGCTGGCCGCCAGGGCCCTGCGGCGATCGCCGCCTATCTGGCGGTCATGGACAGAGGTGCCCAGGCCGAAGCCTTTCGCGGACCGCCCCATATCCGGGGCCGTTTCTTCTATGGCCCGGACCTGAAGGGTTTCAACTTCACGCGCGGCCCCGCGACCGTCACCGGCTTGCTGGACCAACTGGCCACCGTCGCGGACAGCCCCTCTCCTCCGGCGCTCTATATGGGTGCGGCCCCGATGGGACGAAGTCTTCCTGACTTCACAGCCGCCAACACGACCACCGGCCTACCGGACCATGCGGTGCCGCGCCTGTGGCTGGGCAATGCGGTGACGGTGCAGACTCACTACGACCTGTCAGACAATCTCGCCTGTGTCGTCGCCGGAAGACGCACCTTCACCCTGTTCCCGCCAGAGCAGACATCCAACCTCTATGTGGGCCCGCTGGAGTTCACGCTCGCGGGCCAGCCGGTTAGCCTGGTCGATCCCCTGGAGCCCGACCTCGACCGCTTCCCCCGGTTTGCCGAGGCCCAGGCAGCAGCATCGAGCGTCACCCTGGAGCCCGGTGATGCCCTCTATATCCCTTCGTTGTGGTGGCATCATGTGCGCTCGCACGACGTCCTGAACGTGCTGGTCAACTACTGGTGGGATGCCGGACCGCCGCTCGCCGGGTCGCCCTTTGAGGCCCTGATCCACGCCCTGCTCGCCATCCGCCACCTGCCACCCGAGCGCCGCGAACCGTGGAAGGCGATTTTCGACCACTATGTATTCTCGGCCGACAATCAGACCCACAGCCACGTCCCGGAAGCGGCGCGCGGTGCCGTCGGCGATCTGACGCCAGAGATGGCGCGAACGCTGCGCGCCTTCGTCATCGGCTCCCTTTCGCGCCACCGCGAACGATGACCCGCCCCCAAACGAAAAACGCGCCGCCTCCTTTCGGAAGCGGCGCGCAGATCGAAGCGATAGCCGTCGTCAGAAGGTCGCGCGGACCACGAACGAGAACCGGCGGTCGTTCTTGAACCAGGACCGGGGGGCCATCAGCAGTTCGCTGTTCAGCACCTGGAAGGTCTGGGTCGTCTCATCCAGCAGGTTCACCCCCTGGACCCCGACCTTGAAGTTGTCGTTGACCGTATAGAAGAACGATCCGTCCAGCTGACCCGTGTCGTCGGCATAGATGGGCGCGAACGGCACGATTTCGTCGCGGGTCGTCAGCACATATTCCGACCGCCAGTTCCAGGCGAGACGAGCCGAGATCTTCTCGTTCTCATAGATGGCGGCAAAGTTGAAGTTGTGCTCGGACAAGGACTCCAGCGGCAGCAGGCTG
This sequence comes from Brevundimonas vitisensis, assembly GCF_016656965.1. Lineage (NCBI taxonomy): Bacteria > Pseudomonadati > Pseudomonadota > Alphaproteobacteria > Caulobacterales > Caulobacteraceae > Brevundimonas > Brevundimonas vitis. The sequence goes on along the minus strand of NZ_CP067977.1, from coordinate 2,764,545 downwards.
GTATCGATCGCCGGCTCGGTTCCACCCGGATTGGCCTTGCCCGGGTCCAGGTTCTCCTGGGGCACGCCGGAGCTGTCGATGAAGGTGTAGTTCGCCTGGATACCGAAGCCCGACATCCAGCCCGGCAGGTCTTCGTAGAACTGCTGGTAGGCGATCTCGAAGCCCTGGATATCGCCATCCTCGGACGCGTTCGCCGGACCCCGGACATAGACGTCATAGGTCTGGCCGTTGTTGGTGATCGTCCGCTCGTAGAAGCCGTTGGTGATGACGTCTTCCAGCGTCTTGGTGAACACCGACAGGGTCACCGATCCGGTCGGGGCGAAATACCATTCCGCCGACAGGTCGAACTGCTCGGACTTGATCGGGTTCAGGAAGGTGTTCCCCGCCTGGGCTTCAAAGCCGAGGAACACATTGTCGATCACCCGCGGCGCGATCTGCAGCTGGTTGCGCGTCAGACCCAGGTCCGAACGCCGGATTGCCTGGGTATAGCCGAAGCGCATCAGGAAGGACGGCGTCAGCTGGAACTTGAGGTTCACGCTGGGCAGCCAGTTGTCATAGGTGTGCTTGGCGCTGTTCGGGATCGAGGTCCCCGTCGCAAACGCCAGGGCGGCCGCCTGCTGGGCCGGGGTCAGCAGACAGAAGGCCGGGATCGATCCGCCCGGTGCCGGCGGGGCGGAACAGTCGCCGGTGAACACCTGAGCCTGGGTCGGGAAGCTCAGGCCGCCCTCGGCCGAAATCTGCGTCTCGACATAACGGATGCCGACGTTGCCGCTGATACCGATGCTCTCGCCCCAGATGGGTTCGGCATTGTTGTTGAACTTGATCAGGGCATAGGCGGCCGTGGTCTGTTCGTTGGTCTCGTTGATCTCGCCAGGCGTATATTCGGTGCCGGGGATGACATTGGCGCGCTGCGCCAGGGGCACCCAGCCGCCGCCACCCCAGATGGCATTCATCGCCAGGGCAAAGGCGACCGCGTCGTCATAGTCAGCACCCGGATTGCCGGCGTAGCCATAGGCTGTGATCGGCACGCCCTGGCCCGAGAAGTCGAAGGTCCCTGCTCCGCTCAGACCGCCCGTCAGGCGCGGCGTCGGCACAGAGCCTTGATCCAGCCAGACCGGCCCGGTGGCACCGTTCCACAGCTCGGAAATCACACCCCAGTTGTAGAGCGAATTCCGCGTGGTCTGGTCGCGCTCGGCAAAGCGGGCGCCGACCTTGACCGATTCCAGCCAGCCGTTGTCGAGGTCGTATTCGGCGTCGGCACGCAGGGCGTACTCTTCGCCCTCGCTGTCTTCCTTGTGGTCCATGGCGTTGCGCCAGAAGTAGTTCGCCGGGTCCGCCAGATAGGCGTTGATATCACCCGAGCCCGTGGCGTTGGGCGGCAGCAGCGTCAGCGTGGGCGTGTCGCCGGTCAGGTCCAGCACATCCACAGCGAAGAAGGAGTTGGCGATCTGAAAGTCGGTGTTCTCGACCGTCGATTCCACATACTGCGCATCGAAGTTCAGGCGCAGCCGATCCGTCGGCGACCATTTGAAGTTGAAGCCGTAGTCGCTGGTCACATAGCGCTGATCCACGCCACGCTTCACGAAGCTGTGCTGGATGCCGTCAAGCGGCACCGACGGGTCGGCCGAGCGCCAGCCCGCGTTCGACGTGATGGTCCCGCCCGTGAAGATGCCGCTGTCGTCATATTCCCAGGTCGTGCCGGGCAGCGGGCTGCGGGGATTGGTGTCGTCGACGATGGTTTCGATCGCGTTCTCGGTCCAGGCCTGAGTCGATTCCGAGCGCAGGAACTGGGCCGTCGCGATCATGGTGCGATCGTTGGAACGCCACTGGCCGGCCGCCGCCACGCCGGTGCGCTCGCGCTCGAACGACTGGGTCCGGAAGGCCAGGCCCGACGGCGTCCACAGGTCGCTGCCCGACGAGCTGTCCAGGCGGTAGTTCAGCGACTGCAGGCCGTCCGAGCGCGAATCCAGCGCCGAATAGACGCCGCTGACCATCACGCCGAACTCGCCCGCCGGCGTCTCCCAGCGATCGCTGATCAGGGCCGAGATGGTCGGCGTCAGCGACTGCTCCAGGTCGCCGTAGTTGGTCTCCAGCGAAGCGGCGATCACCCGGCCACTGCTGTCGAACGGCTTGCGGGTGTTCAGATTGACCGTGCCGGCAATACCGCCCTCGATCATGTCGGCCGAGACGTTCTTGAACACCTCGACGCTGCCCAGCAGCTCAGGCGGCACGTCGGCGAACGACAGGTCGCGTCCGTTGTTGGCAGAGAAGGTATCGCGACCGTTCAACTCGGAACGCACAAAGGTCAGGCCGCGCACGACCACGCCCGATCCTTCGACCGAGAAGTGATCGGGATCGTTGGCACCGGCGAAACGGCTGATGGACACGCCAGGCACGCGCTGCAGGGCCTCGGTCACAGACCGATCCGGCAGGGCGCCGATGTCCTCGGCCGTGATGGCGTCGACGAAGACGTCCGAGTTTTCCTTGATCGCCTGGGCGCTGCGCAGGCTGGCGCGAATGCCGGTGACAACCAGCTCATCGACCTCGGTGGCTTCGGTCTCGGGATCCGCATCCTGGGCGGCGGCCGGGCTGGCCAGCACCATCAGGCCAAGGGCCAGCGACGACGCGCCGCACAGCAGGGCCGCGCCGAAAGGCTTGCCACCACGACGGGCGGCGACTGTCTTGTCGATATGGTTCACTTTGTTTCCCCGAAGACCGTTTTGTTTATTGGACAGCATGACAGCGCTGTCATTTTGTGAAACTAACACGACGCCCTAAAGCGGTCAATATTCGCCAACGCTGGAACGCCACTTCATGACCCAGAGCTCAGCGCCTGTGACGCGCGAAAAGGCCCCCCTCCGGCATGTGCTGATCGTCGGCGGTGGGACGGCCGGCTGGATGACGGCAGCGGCCCTGGCCCGGCTGACGCGTAACGGCGAAACCCGTGTCACCGTCGTCGAATCCGAAGAGATCGGCACCGTCGGCGTGGGCGAGGCGACCATTCCCCCGATCGCAAGTTTCAATGGTCTTCTGGGGATCGACGAAGCCGAGTTCATGCGGCGCACCCAGGGGTCGTTCAAATTAGGTATCCAGTTCGTGGACTGGGGCCGGATCGGCGACCGCTACATCCATCCGTTCGGTGGATTCGGCGTCGACATGGAGGCGGTGAAGTTTCATCAGTTCTGGTTGATGGCCCACGCGGCCGGGGCCAAGAGCCCCTTGGGCGACTACAGCCTGTGCACGGTCGCAGCCGAGATGGATCGGTTCACCCTGCCCGGCGACGATCCGCGGACGGTCCTTTCCAGTCTGAAATATGCCTATCATTTCGACGCGGGCCTCTATGCCGCCTTCTTGCGTGAACACGCCGAGGCGCGCGGCGTGACACGTCAGGAAGGCAAGCTGGTCGACGTGACCCTTCGCGGCGACGACGGCTTCATACAGTCCGTCACCCTGGCCGACGGCACAGTGATCGAGGCGGACCTCTTCATCGACTGCTCGGGGTTCCGCGGCCTGCTGATCGAGCAGGCCTTGGGTGCCGGCTATGAGGACTGGACCCACTGGCTGCCCTGCGACCGGGCCCTGGCCGTGCCCTGCGAAGGAACGAGCGCCATCACCCCCTACACCCGGTCCACGGCACGCAGTGCGGGCTGGCAATGGCGGATCCCGCTGCAGCACCGGATCGGCAACGGCTATGTCTATTCCAGCGCCCACATCGGCGATGACGAGGCGCGCGAGACGCTGCTGGCCAATCTGGACGGAGCACCGCTGGCCGAGCCCCGCCCCCTGCGTTTCGTGACCGGAAGACGCAAGCGGCAGTGGGTCAAGAACTGCGTGTCGCTGGGCCTGGCTTCAGGGTTTCTGGAGCCGCTGGAATCGACCAGCATCCACCTGATTCAGAGCGGCATTTCCAAGCTTCTGTCCCTGTTGCCCGATCGCAGCTTTGATCCTGTGCTGTCGGACGAGTTCAACCGCCTGTCCCAGGTGCAGTTCGAACAGATCCGCGACTTCATCATCCTGCACTACAAGGCGACGACCCGGGACGACTCCAGCTTCTGGAACCACGTCCGCACCATGCAGGTGCCCGACACCCTGTCGCGCAAGATCGAACTGTTCCGGTCGGGCGGTCGCTTCTTCCGCTATGACGACGAACTGTTCAGCGAAGCCAGCTGGGTCGCGGTCATGCTGGGACAGGGCATCAAGCCGAGCGGCCACGACCCCTTGGTGCACACCATCGATCCGCGCGCCGTAGCCGACAAGCTGGCGGCCTTGCGCGGCATCATCCGGCGGACCGCCCAGGCCATGCCGACCCACGACGCCTTCCTGGCGCGCTACTGCCCGGCAGGCTAGGCCGATATCCCCTCCCCGAAGGGAGGGGATGTCTTCAATCCGGAATGACGCCGAGCGTCAGAGCGAAACCGCTGCCGGACAGAGGGTGTCGTTCTCGTTCGACGCCAGGCGGATTTCGGAAACCGACAGCGTCACGGCATCCTCGGCTCGCAGTTGGAACGGGATTTCGACGGCATTCAAGCTGGCCCCGGCATCGGCGAAGCAGGACAGCCGGACTTTGACCGTTTGCCATTCGCCCAACGGGGCGCCCTTCAGCAGGTCGGTGATGTCGACGCCGCCGCCATTCAGCGCCAGGACGACACGGCCCTGCGGCGTTTGATCGACGCGATAGCGGAAGCTCAGCGCCATTTCGCCGTTCGCCTGCCGCGTCAGGTCCACCCCGGTGCCCCAGATCTCGATGGTCGCAGGACCATTGCCCGAGAAGGCAAACTGACGCCCGCTTTCCTGGGCCAGGTCATCGATGACCCGCATCGTCACACCACCGCGCGGACTGACGGCCGAGGCCTCGGTGTTGGGCTTGTTCTGACCACCCGCATCGTTGAGCATCAGAGCCCAGGGCGCGACGAAGCGCCCGTCCACGAAATACCGGTCCACATTGGAGCCCATGTCGGTGACGCCGCTCTCTTCGGAGAGCACCGCCACTGTGCCGGGGCGCGCATAGCTCAGGCCATATCCATAGGCGAACTGGGGATCGTATCCCTCCTGCCCTCGGTTCAGCGGGGTGCCGGTCGCATCCTTGGGCCAGCTGAAGGAGAGGGTGCCCGTGAAGTCGTGACGCGGGCGTCCGTCGGCATCGCCGATCAGCACATCGGCCACGCCGCCGCCTTCACTGCCCGGCAGCCAGGCCGCGACGAAGGCGTCCGACTGGTTGATCTCGGGATTGGTCCACATCGGACGTCCGGACAGGAAGACCGCCACGGTGGGAATGCCCGCCGCACGCAGCTGCCGAAGCTGTTCCAATGGGCCGGTCGGCACAAAGTCCAGGGTGTCGATGTCGCCCTGGAACTCGGCATAGGGCGTCTCGCCAAATACGACGATGGCCACGTCGGGCTTTTCGGTGAAGCTGCCGTCGGGGCTCAGGGTCGCTTGACCACCGCCGGCCTCGACAGCCTCTTCGATACCGCCCCAGATCGACTGACCGTTGGGGAAGTCGGCATTGCTGTTGCCCGTCCCCTGCCAGGTCAGCGTCCATCCGCCCGAAGCCTGGCCGATGTCATCAGCGGCTGTTCCAACCACCAGGACCCGCGCGCCCGCGCGGATGGGCAGAACCTCGCCCTCGTTTTTGATCAGGACGAGCGACTTGCGCACCGCCTCGCGCGCCAGGGCGCGGTGCTCGGGCGAACCCAGATGCTGCAGTTGGCCCTCGACCGGACGGGCCTCCTCGAACAGGCCCGCCTTGACCTTGGCGCGCAGGATGCGGCGCACGGCCTCGTCGACCCGCGCCATCGGGATCTCGCCCGACCGCACCTGGGCCAGGGTGTTTTCATAGAGCGGCTTCCAGCTGTCGGGAGCCATCAGCATGTCGATGCCCGCGTTGATCGCCTGCGGGCAGCTTTCGTTCGAGCACCCCGCCAGCTGGCCGTGGGCGTTCCAGTCCGACACCACGAAACCATCGAAGCCCAGCGGGCCGCGCAGCACATCGGTCAGGATGGTGGCATTGCCCGAATGCTTGACCCCGTTCCAGCTGGAGAAGCTGGCCATGATCGACAGCACCCCCGCATCGATCGCTGCCGGATAGCCGCCCAGATGCACGTCGATCAGCTCACGCTCGCTGCCGACGAAGTTCCCCTGGTCCTTGCCGTCCTGCGTGCCACCATCGGCCAGGAAATGCTTGGCCGAGCCGGGGATGTGTCCAGGAGCCAGCGGCCCGTCGGCGCGCAGTTCGCCTTGCAGGCCCAGCGTCATCGGTCCGGCATAGGCCCGCGCGATCTCCGGATCCTCGCCATAGCCCTCATAGGCCCGGCCCCAGCGATCATCGCGCGGCACAGCCAGGGTCGGGCCAAAGGTCCAGTCGGCCCCCGTCACCGCGACTTCCAGAGCCGTCGCTACGCCGATGCGCCGGATCAGGTCCGGATCACGCGCGGCCCCCAGGCCGATGTTGTGCGGGAAGATGGTCGCGCCCACGACATTGTTGTGCCCGTGTACGGCGTCGATGCCATAGATCAGCGGCACCTGGGCCCCAGGACGGGCGGCGGCTGCGGCACGGAACTCGCGGGCCAGGTCGACCCAGTCCTGAGCCGAGGCGCGTTCATTGCCACCGGGCGAGGAGTTTCCACCCGCCAGGATCGAACCCAGCGGATAGGTCAGCAGGTCCTCGGGTTTGATCGAGGCAATATCGGCCTGAATGAGCTGGCCAACCTTTTCCTCGACCGTCATCCGGCTCATCAGCTCGGTGACAAAGGCTTCGGTTGCCGGGTCGCTCATGGCGTCGGGAGAGGAGGCTGTCGGCCATTGACTGACGTCGGCGCGGGCCGCCGGATCCTGTGCGGGCATGCTCTGCGCCGTGACCGGGCCTGCGGACCATGACGCGCAGGCTCCTCCGGACAGGGCGAAGGCGAGGACCAGCATGGATGACGTGCGACGCATGGGGGCAGCCTCATGAGAAAAAAAGCGCCGCTGCGGGGTGAGCGCGGCGGCATAAAGTTTAGTCAGGAGTTAGATCAAGGAGAGACGACACGAATGGGATCTTCGATCGTAACCATGCAGGACGACCGCTCTCGCACCAAGGCGAATTCCGGCCGTTCACACCATTCCGATCGCGTTTCCTAGGCGTGTCAGCCCGCCCTCACCCGGACTATTCCCCGTCAATGACAGCGCTGTCAAGTCAACGACATCAGATTGGGGCGTTCGGTCATTCGGCTGGCGGAGTGCCCGTCGAGGCCCGGACAATCAGAGCATAGGGTACCACGACAGCTTCGGCGGCCTCCCCTTGCGCCAGCGCCGCCCGCAAGGACGGGACCAGCCGCCGTGTAGCGGCCGCGGCCATCTCTGCTACGGGTTGCCGGATCGTGGTCAGGGACGGCGTGCTGAAAAGCGCGCTGGGCGTGTCGTCGAACCCAGCCACCGAAAGGTCGCCAGGAACACTGAGCCCCATGGCCGCCGCGCCTTGCAGGACGCCCAGGGCCATGTCGTCGTTCGCAGCAAAGATGGCGGTCACGCGCGGCTCGGCGGCCAACAGCCGTTCCGCCCCCGCCAGGCCCGATTGGAAGGTGAAGTCGCCATCGACCACCATCCCAGGCGCGATCGTCAGGCCCCGCCCCTTCATCGCAGCTTCGAACCCTGCCAGTCGCAGTCGGCTGGCTGAATAGCCCAGCGGCCCGGTGATCATGCCGATCCGGCGATGACCCAGGTCGATCAGGTGATCGGTGATGTCTGCCGCGGCCTGTTGCTCATCCATCGACACCCGGATGCCGCGATGGAAGTCGCTCTCGGGCCCGATCCGCGCATAGGGGATACCGGCTTCGTCCAGCACGTCCAGGACCACCGGATGGTCCGAGTTGGGCGGCGTCAGCATGACACCCGCGGGCCGGATCGAGGCCAGCAGCGACATCAGATCGCGTCGCAAATCCGGCGAGCCGTGATCCACCAGCTCGACCATCAGGTGAAAGTCCGCCTGACGGCACTCCATCAGCGCGCCCAGCTCCAGCCGGCTGAGATAGTCGTTTCCTCGGCCGCTGCGCCAATGCTCGATGGTCAGTTGGGCATCCACCAGGGCCGCGATCAGCGACGACGACGCTCCCGCCAGGGTCCGCGCCGACAGACTGCGGCGATAGCCCAGAGCCGCGACAGCCTTGTCGACCTTGTCCCGAAGTGCCTGGCTGACATTTGGCTCAGCGTTGAGGACGCGCGAGACCGACTTGATCGACACGCCTGCATGCGCCGCCACGTCATAGATGGTCGCCGTCGCCATTCTGTCCGATCGCCCCCCGGTTTTCCCCGCTGCGGTTGCTCCGACGCAACGGGCTCAATCGCCTGTCGCATCTTGCGAGGACCATCGCAACGCAGCGGCTGCGATTAGCGGGGCCGCAGCTCGACGCGGCGTGCCCCGACCGGAATCCGCAGTTCGCCCTCTGTCCAGTCCGCAGCGCGGCCGTCGATGCGGATACGTGCAGGCATCGTCTCCCCTTGCGGCCACTGGAGGACATAGCCGCCCGGCGGCGTCGCCCCGTCCCCCAAGGTCAGGACATAGGCCCCGCCTTCCCACCGGAAGCGATAGGTCAGAAGGCCGTGCGCGGTCCTCAAGTCCGTCACCCCGACGCCCGTTTCAGTCTCCAGCCAGGCCGTCGGCACGCCAGCGGCCAGCATGATCGCGCCGTCGGCATCACGCTCATAGGCGAACAGGTCCAGCGCCGAGCGGATATAATCCGAGCTGATCCAGGCATGAGGCATGTCGCCGATGAAGCGCGGCTCACGCTCGTCCCGGCCCACCACCTCGGCCCAGCCGTTCCACGCATAGGGCCGCATGTCGGCGAAGTAGAAGTCCAGAGCCCGCAGGGCCTCCTGCCGCCGCCCAAGACGGACCATGGCCCCGACATTCCGCAGTTCGTATGGCGTGTAGTCGCGCCAGCCCTGGCGGTTCTCCTGACGCGCCGTGAAATTCTGCCACCATTTCTCGAAGGTGCTGTTCAGAAGCTCCTCCGGCAGTTCGTCGATCAGACCGGCGGGCGACAGGGCGATGGTCGTCGAGGTGGCATCGAAATCGCCCCGGTCCGCCGCCCCCGCGATCCAGTCGATCCGGTGGAAGCTCGCGGTGGCCTCGATCGAGGCCATCAGGTCGTCGGCGAACTGCTCGCCCGCCGCCGCGATCCGCTCTTGCGCTTCGGTCTCGCCCAGCACCCCAGCGATGAAGGCAGCGTCGCGATAGCCCAGCAGCCCCCAGAAATCGTCCCAGTAGGAATAGGCGATCTTGTCCGAATAACCCTCGTGGCTGATCGTCGGCGGCAGCAGGCCATACAGATGGCGGGTCTGCGGCGTCTGGAACGCGGCCGTGCGCGTCTCGGCCCGCAATCCGTCCATGTAGCCGATGGCCCCCAGCACCTGGGGCCAGACCGATCGCAGCAGCGTCAGGTCACCGTTGTGGCGATAGGTTTCTGCCGCCAGGAAGATGAACTCCCCATGGCTGTCGTTCTCGGGCACCGGATCCGAGCCCCGGCTGTCGACGCAGCAGGGCACCTTGCCGTTCTCGAACACATAGGGGGCGTACCAGCGCAGATAATCCGCCGACAGGGCGACATGGCCCAAACGGTTCAGACCCTCGGCCATCATGGCCCCGTCCCGAATCCACGAGCGGTTATAGCTGCGCGTACCCGGCTGCAGGATCGGTCCCTGCCGCGACATCAGCATATGGGCCAGGGAAGCGCGCATCACGTCCTCGATCCGCTGCGCCTGGGGCGGCAGGATCAGGTCGACCCGGTCCACCTTGGCCCGCCAGTCGGCGGCGACGGCGGCCTCGGCCGTATCCAGCACGGCCTCGACAGCTCCGACCACAGGCAGATCTTGAGTCGCGCCTGCCAGCCTGGTCGCCACGCCGAAGGTGCGGGTCTGCCCCGGTTGCAGGGTCACATCATACAGCAGGGCCCCGGCCATCAGGGACGTTGCATCGGATTCCACCACCCGCTGATCGGCCGGTCGGCGATGCGCCGCCACGGCCAGCAGGCTCTGCGGATCGGCACCGCCGTCAAAGCCCGATACCGCCAGGCCGTCCGGCTGGACCAGGGCACTGATGCGGATCGCGTCGTTCAGGACCAGGGTCGACCCGTTCCAGTCGATCTGCTCGATCGGCCCGACACCGCCGGGCGTGGTCAGGAACTGCGACGGGCCGTTCACCTGAAATGGCCGTGCCATCAGGGCCAGCGTCAGGGTACGCGGCCTGTTCGAGGTATTGGTCAGGACATAGCGCCCCCATAGACGCGCCTGCTCGGGCGTGCCGTCGGCAAAGGCGGTGACGGCCAGCGTCCAGTCGTCGCTGGTCCAGGTCACTGTCGGGATCGGCAGGTCACCATCCTTCAGGCTCTGGGTCACGCTCACGTCGGCCCAGGTCACCAGTCGCCCGTTGTCGATCACGAACGGCTCGATCGACGGTCCGCCGCGCCGCAGCTCGATGGCACCGTCTTCACCGATCAGGCCGCTTTCGCCACCACCGTCGACCCCGACCAGGGTCCAATAGGGCTGCTCGCCCACGAAACCGCGCGGATAGAGGCCCCGCCGGCTCTCGCCCGCCACCGCAGTCACGAAGGTCGTCGCCGTATCGCCGAAGGACAGAGGCTCGATCTCGACCTCCGAAAGGCCATAGGCCCCCGTCGCCGCCGCGCCCAGCCGCTGGCCCGCGCCCGCCTGGCCAACCACCCCGCCCTCGTCCAGAGGCGCGATCATTTCGAGCCTCAGCCAGCGGGCCGAAGCCTCGGGCGTCCTCAGCCAGTCCACACCCCCATTGCCGCCGCTGACAGCGGTCAAGGCGCGCCAGTCGGTTCCGTTGGACGACACCGACAGCCGATAGTCGCGCGCCGCCATCCGCTCGGCCCAGCGCAGGGTCACCCCGCCAAACTCGCGCTCATAGCCCAGATCCAGTGTCAGGCTCTGTCCGCCTGCTCCTGCGCTGCGCCATGCGGTGGCGGGATCACCGTCCACGGCCCGCGCGGCGACATTGGTGCTGTCCGTGGTGCTGGCGTCGGCCACCGGGCGCGGCGGTACCGAGGGTTCGGGCGGCAGGGCGCGCAGCTCCAGCTGGTCCACCTCGATCCAGCCCTTGCCGCCCTGACCGGCGGTGATGACGAACTCGATCCGCTGGGCCCCGCGGAACTGCCGGTCCGGATTGGGGCCCCACGCCCAGACGATTTGGCGCGGCTTGATGACATAGCGAGTCCAGCCGCCGGGTGCCTGAAAGCGCTCGATCCGCCGCCAGTGGACGTTCTCGCCCGTGGCATCGGTCAGTTTGATCTCCAGCGTGTTGGGGTCCATCTCGCCCCGCAGCCAGAAGCTGATCTCATAGTTTTCCGGAACGCTCAGATCGATCGAGCGCGCGGCAAAGGCGTATCCGGACCGGCCGTTGAAGTCATAGTCCAGCCGCATCGCCCGGCCGTCCTGCCCGGCCACCGCCGACACTGCCGACGACACATCCGTAGAGGCCGCCGCCGACCAGGGGGCCAGGTCCTCGAACCTGTCCAGCACCTGCACGGACTGGGCCTGGGCAGGGACCGACACCAGGCCGATCAGAGCCGCGATGATGACTGCAAGTCTGCGCATGGCATCTCTTTCCGTTCGTCATCCTCGGGCTTGACCCGAGGATCAGATGTGGTGTCGCGAAGTCTATGGACCGGACCCGGCTACGGGGGTCATCCCGCGAACATCGGTGCCGGAACGTCCGATCCTCGGGTCAGGCCGAAGGTGATCAACTGCCGAGCGATCCAGGCCATACCCCTACCCCTTCACGCTCCCCGCCAGCATGCCGCGGATGTAGTAGCGTTGCAGCGCCAGGAAGAGGATCAGCACGGGCGCGACCGTGATCACGGCCCCGGCCATCATCATCTCCACATCCTGCACATGCTCGCGCGACAGGGCCGCCAGCGCTACCGGCAGGGTATAGTTGGACTGATCCGTCAGCACGATCAGCGGCCAGAGGAAGTCGTTCCAGCTGCCCAGGAAGACGAACAGGGCCAGGGTCACGATGATCGGCTGCAAGGCCGGCAGCACGATCCGGCGAAAGATCTGCCCCTCTGACGCCCCGTCCATTCGGGCGGCCTCCAGCATCTCGTCCGGGATCGACAGCGCATACTGGCGCACCAGAAACAGGCCAAAGATCGATGCCAGCCAAGGCACCAACGCCCCGGCGTAGGTGTTCACCAGCCCCATCGACTTCAGCATCAGGAACAGCGGCAGGGTGCCGATCTGGGCCGGTACCACCAGGGCCCCGACCAGGATCTGGAAAACCCGGTCCCGCCCCCGGAACGCCAGCTTGGCGAAGGCATAGCCCGCCGGAACGGTGAACAGCAGGGCCAGGATGGTCGCCAGCGTAGCCAGGGCCAGGCTGTTCCACATATACCGGCCCATGCCCTGGGTCACGAACAGGTCGCGGTAATGCTCCAGCGTAAAGGTCCGGGGCAGCAGCGGCGGCGGAAAGGTCGAGGCCTCACCCGTCGACATGAAGCTGACGGACACCATCCAGGCCAGCGGAAACAGCACGATCAGGGCGATGACCGCGACGCCCAGATTCAGAAGGACGGCGCGCAGCTTCATTCGTATGCCCCCATCCGTTTGGCCACGGCCAGCTGAACCAGGGTGATGGCCAGGATGCACAGGAACAGCACAAAGGCTACGGCCGAGGCGGAGCCCAGGTTCCACCATTTGAAGCCTTCCTCGTACATGAAATACAGCACCGTCACAGTCGACTGCGCCGGCCCGCCCTGGGTCATCACATAGGGTTCGGCGAACAGCTGGAAGAAGCTCGCCACCGAGATGATCGATACCAGCAGCAGCGTGGGCGCGATGGCCGGCAGGGTCACATGGCGAAACTGCTTCCAGACCCCGGCCCCGTCGATGCGCGCCGCTTCGTACAGGTCATCAGGCACGGTCTGAAGGACGGCCAGGAAGATCAGCATATTATAGCCGAACGTCTTCCACACCACGAACATCAGGATGGCCGGGATGGAGGTCGAGGGCTGGCCCAGCCAGTCCACGGCCGGCAGGCCGACCGAGGTGATGGCCCAGTTGATCACGCCGTATTTGGTGTGCAGCAGATAGTTCCACAGCACCGCCGTGGCGACCAGGGTGGTGACGAACGGCGCAAAGAACATGACCCGCCACAGCGCCCGCCATTTCACCACCCGCGCGTTCAGTATCACCGCCGCCGCCAGTGACGCCGCGATCGACAGCGGGACCCCCAGCAGGGCGAACAGGCCGGTGTTGCGCATCGCCCCCCAGAACAGCGGATTGCCGAACAGCCGCTCATAGTTCTGCAGGCCCACGAACCGCACATTGCCGATGTCGGCCAGGGCATAGATGTCGAAGTCGGTGAGACTGAGCAGAAGGGCCGCGAACACCGGCACGGCAAAGAAGACGGCGATCGCGATCAGGGCCGGAGCGACGAAGCCCCAGGCGGCGCGCTCGCGGCGGGTGATACCGACACTCATCCCGCCCTCCCCTGTTCGATCATCCAGCGGCGCTTTTCCAGCAGGCGGTCGGCGCGGCGGTCGATCTCGGCGGCAGCCGCCTTGGGCGTGAACTGGCCACGCACCATGCGCTCGGCCACGATCTGCATCTCGGTTACGATCCGCTCCCACTCCGGCACCTTCGGCACGGCCCTGGCCCGCGCCAGCTGGCCCTTGAAGGCGGCGATATAGGGGTCGCCCGACACGGCCGGGGCGGCCCAGGCGCTTTCGCGTGCCGGCAGGTTTCCGGTGATGCTGTTGAACCGCGCCTGCACGCCCGGCTCGGACAGATAGCGCACCAGCTTCCAGGCCGCCTCCTGATGCGGGGAATGGCGATAGACCACCAGCGACGATCCTCCCGGCGCCGAGGCTCCCGGTCCGGTCGGCCCCGGCACGCCCGCCGTCATCCAGCGCGTCGTCGGGGCCAGCCGCTGGCGGAAGTCGCCGATGCTCCAGGGCCCCGAGAAATAGAAGCTGAAATAGCCGCGCTCGAACTCGGTCCAGACGTTGGAAATCTGCGTCGAGGACGCCAGCGGTGCCAGCCCTTCGTCAAACAGACTCTTGTAGAATTCCAGCGCGGCGATGAACGACGGACTGGAGAAATTGCCCCGCGTGTCGCGATCCTTCAGCAGGGCCTCCTCGCCCTGAAGTCCGAAGGTCAGCAACTGCTCGAACTCGTTGACCGGCAGCAGGATGGCAAAGTTGCCCGGCCCCGCCACGCGCTTGACCGCATGCATGGCCGTCTTCCATCCATCCCAGGTCTGAGGGACGGCCTCAAATCCCGCCCGCTCCAGCAGGTCGGAGCGATAGAAGACCAGGCGGGTATCGACATACCAGGGGGTCGCCATCGGCTGGCCGCCGACCCGGTTCGTCTCCAGCACCGCCGGGAACTGGTCGGTCAGCAGGTCGGAGGCAGAGGCCGGCATGGGGCTGATCGCCCCGATGGCCGTCATCTCCGACACCCAGGTATTGCCGACCTGGCTGAGGTCCGGCAGCGACGACCCGGCATAGGCGGTCAGCAGCTTCTGGTGCGCGGCACTCCAGGGCAGGGCCTGGACGATCACCTTGATGCCCGGATTCAGCCGCTCGAACTCGGGCAGGATCTGCGGGACGTTGGACGCTTCCGACCCCATGGCCCAGAACCGCAGACGCGTCACGCCGTCGTTCCGGGGGCTGCACCCGGCCACGCCCGCCATCGCACCGCCGGCCAGCAGGGCGAGGGTCGCGCGGCGATCGGGTCCGGCTGGAATCATACGCTCGCGCCGCCCCAATCGTCAGGAGCCGCGTCCAGCCATCCGCCGGTGAAGCCCGCGCGGCGCAGGCCCCGGATGATGTTCGGCTCTCGCTGCATCGCCTTCCAGATCAGTTCGGACCGGTGGTTCTCGATCATCATCACGATCGGCCCCTGGTCGATGCCCAGATAGTCGCCGTCGACCCAGCCGATGCCCGGCACGATCTGCCCGTGCTGCAAGCGGCCGTCGAATGCCGTCAGCGTCGGGTTGAACGCATCCAGGAAACCGAAGCGGGTATAGATGGCCGAACCGTACCGGTCCTTCATCGCCTTCAGACAGGCGGTCACCGCATCCGGCGCAAACGGCATGGAGGCCAGGGCCGCCGTCGGCGCGATCGTACCGTCGTCCCGGTCGCCCGGCCCGCGCGCGGAATAGCTGAAGAACTCCCGCTCACGCCCGTCGATGACGACCCGTGCATCCACCGGTCCGTCACAGGCCGTCAGGCCCCAGACATCGGCCGAATAGCCGACCCAGCCCTGGGTGTTGTCGATGGCGTGCTTGCGCTGGGCCTCCACCGCTCGGACGCTGTTCTGGAAATAGTCGAAACCGGGAATTTCGGCCTGAACGCTGCGCATCCACGGGTCACGGATGCCGCGATAGTCGACAAAGGCGTGGCTGTACTGGTGCACAAACAGGGCGGCGTAGTGCAGGTATTTCGGGCCGAACCGGTCGGTGAAATTCTCCGGATATCCCGCGCACCACTCGGTCCATGCCGAGGGCGCGATCGGATGGGTCGGGCTGCCCATCGCCAGATGAAGCAGCAGCATCCCCTCGTTGTAGAAATGCCAGTCTGCGGCGATGAAGCCGGTCTCGGGATGCCAGCCCATGGACACCCGGTCGGGCCGGATCACGACCCAGTCCCACTCGATCCGCTCATAGATGGTCTGGGCCAGGCGGCGGATCTCCGCCTCCTCCTCATGGTCGCCGTCGAACCATTGGGCGGCGAACAGCATGCCCGCGACCAGCAGGGTGGTGTCGATGGTCGACAGCTCGACCCGTCCATGCCGATGGCCGGTCTGCATGTTCAGGAAATGGTAGAAGAAGCCCTTGTAGCCCCCGGTGCCGGAGGCTTCCGGCCCCTGCGGCAGGTCATGGAAGAAGCGCAGGGTGATCAGGGTACGTTCGCGCGCCTCGGCCCGGCTCATCCATCCCCGCTCGACCCCGATGGGCCAGACGGTCAACGCAAAGCCGACGGCGGCGACAGAGGCGAAAGACGGCGAGGGCCAGCGGTCGGGCGTCAGGCCGTTCTCGCGATTGGTGACATGGACGAACCAGTCGAACGTCCGCTTCTGCACCTCGTGCACAGCCGGATCGACATCGGTCGGGCCACCAAAGGCAGGCATTTCGAACCCTTGCAGAGGACCTGTGGAACAGGCCCCCAGGGTCAGCGCTGCGGCCCCGCTGGTGGACCCCATCAGAAACCGTCGACGATCCATGGGCTCCATCACTAAGGCAGTTTTACTGGGTAGGCGAAAAGAAATGGCCGCCCCCCGGGGGTCCGGAAGGCGGCCAAGGTCAGGAGGTCATCAGAACGAGTAGCGCATGCCGACCTGGAAGGTCCGCGGCGTGCCGATCACAGAGTTCGGGTTGCCGAAGTTCAGGTTGGTGCCGGTTTCCGGGATGAAACCGTCGTAACCGTTGAAGTTGTCGTAGTCGAAGACGTTGAACACTTCGCCGATCAGCTGCAGGTCGCCACCCGGAACCGCGATCGTCTTGGTCAGGCGCAGATCCAGCGACCGATAGGCGAAGGCGTTCGGAATGATGAAGCTGTAGCGTTCCGGCTGGCCGAAATTCCCCTGGCGGAAGTTCTGGAAGAACTCGGGGCCTTCATCGATCCGGCTGAAGTCGTTGACCCCGAACGGATTGCCCGAAGACAGCGTCAGGAAGCCCGACAGCTGCAGCTGCCACGGCAGGTCAACGATACCGCTGGCCACGATCTGATGCTCGACGTCCGCACCGTTCGGAACGAAGGGACGCTCCGAAGCCAGCGGGAAGTCGAAGTTGAACTCGTTGCGGTTCGTCTCCGCATCCGAGCCCGTATAGGAGAAGGTCACGCCCCACCCGCTCTGCGAGGTGTAGGGCTTCTCAGCCGTGACATAGAGACCGGTGAAGCGGGTCTCGCGGTTGTTCTCGGCCGCCACGATCGTGCCGAAGCCCGGAACGGTGAAGGCCACCATCCGCCCTTGGGCGTTCAGGGCGACGTTCCGGTTGATCGGATAGTAAGCGATCTCGTTCTTGCCGATCTGACGGATGATCGACACCGAGGTGTTCCAGTCGCCGAACTTCTGGCGCAGGCCGATCGAGAACTGATCCGTATAGGGCGGCTCCAGATCGTTCGGGATGACGCGCAGTTCCGAGTTGGGCGCGACACCAGAGGCAATCAGGCCGTCCAGACCGGCGCGGCTACGATAGCTCTCGTTCCACAGGATGGTCGCCTGACCGTTGCGCGGCAGACCATCCCGCGAGAACAGGAAGGTCCGGTTGGCGAACTGACGGAAGAGGCTTTCCTCGGCGGCATTACGGAACAGGGTCCGGTCATAGAAGCGACCGGCACCACCGAACACCACCGTCTGCTGGTCGGCGAAGACGTCATAGGAGAAGCCAACGCGCGGACCGAAGGCATTTTTGAAGCCGTCGCGGTTGTTACCCGTGGAAATGTAGCGGTCCGCTTCGAAATGCGTGCCGCCCTGGGCGCGAATGGTGTCTTCGGCAAACTGCAGGGCCGCAGCCGCAGCCGGCGAGGTCACGAACTTGTCGTTCTTGGCGTTGGTCTCATAGTCCCAACGAATGCCCAGGTTCAGGGTCAGGTGGTCGTTGACCTCCCAGTCGTCCTGGATGAACAGGCCGATCTGGGTGTTCTCGGCCGTCACCGTCGGCGCACCGACACCGTACACCGCCTGGCTGGGGAAGCTGTAGTCCAGGTTCTGCGACGGGGTCAGATTATAGGTGAAGGTCGGGTTGGTGTTCTGGCCGTTGAAGACGGTGAAGTCGGCGAACGACACCTTGCCGCCGAACTTGATCAGGTGCGACCCGCCCAGTTCGAACGGCTCGATCGTGACGTTGTTGCGGACCGTCAGGATCTCTTCGCGCACTTCCTGCGAGGTCGAGCGGCCACCGATCTGGATGATGCCGTTGAAGTTCTCGCCGACCAGATCGGGGTTCAGGATCGAGGGCCGGAACGAGGATTCACGATAATCGACCGACAGTTCGTTGAAGAACAGGTCGCTCTGGAAATCCCACTGTCCCTTGACGCTCAGGACTTCGTTGATGACGTTCTCGGCCCGCTCGAACGAGGTCTGGCCGCCGAAGCCGCGCACATCGTCTTCGTCACGATAGCTGACCTGCAGTTCCAGGGTCGAGGCGTCATTGGCCCGGAACGTCAGCTTGCCGAAGTAGATGTCCTGACGGAAGGGGCTGGCGAAGCTGCCCTCGTAGCTGGCGACGTTGACGCGCGCCGGCAGGGTGGTGCGATCGCCACCGCCCGCAACGACGTCGTTGTTGCGGACCTGGTCGTTGACCTCATAGGCCAGGAAGAAGTGCAGGCGATCCTGGATGATCGGGCCACCCAGCGACGCGCCGTACTGCTGGCGCTCCAGGGCCGGCGTTTCCTGACCGCGCAGGCGCTGGAAGTAGTTCCGCTTGGTGAAGTCCTCGTTCTGATAGAAGCCGAACACTTCGCCGGTGAACTCGTTGGTGCCCGAGCGGGTGATGGCGGTGATGATCGCCGTACCGGCCTGCTCGTACTCGGCCTTGAAGTTCGAGGTCGAGACGCGGAATTCCTGCACCGCCAGCTGGCTGAACGGGTTACCGCGGCTGGCGTCCTGACCGATCAGGCCGCCCTGGTTGACGTTGGATTTCAGGCTGACGCCGTCGATGAAGACGTTGACCTGGTTGGAGCTCAGGCCGCCACCGGCGTTGCCGCCCGAGGAGAAGTCACGGCGGAACTCGTCGGGGTTCAGTCGGATGCCGGGGGCCAGGGCCGCAAAGTTCAGGAAGTTGCGGTTGCTCTGCGGCAGGGTCGAGATCTGCAGCGCCGAGACGTTGGTGGCGATCTCCGAGGTGCGGACCTCGATGGCATTGCGGTTGCCGACGACGATCAGGTCCTCGACGTCCGTGGCACTGGGATCGCCGGCCGAGACGGTGGCGCCGACTTCCAGCGGCAGATAGGCCTGCTGGCCGACCTGAAGGACAACGGTCTGCTCATAGGTGTCGCCGTCCGCGGTCGAGACGTTCAGGCGATAGGTGCCGGGCCGCAGGTTCGGCAGGGCATAGTTGCCGTTGGCATTGGCCGTGGCGCGCGACACGAAGCCGGTGTTCACGTCGGTGGCGACGATGCTGGCTCCGGCCTCGGCCGTGCCGCCGTCGGTGACGACGCCGCGCACGGTGGCCGTGCTGGTCTGCGCCGAGGCCGCGCCTGCGGCTCCCAGCGACAGAACTATAGCGAGAGCGGAGGCCGCTCCCAGATAGCGTGAGTTCATCTTAGACATCCCTGACTTCCCCCAGTTGAGACGATCCCGTGGCGGTCGGCGCTCTGTTGGCCGCCGCCCTTCGGTCCGGTGTTGCCGCCTGCCCGGAGGACTGGCGGATGACGAGTTCCGGCCGCACGACGTCGCACGCGACATCGGCACCGGTGTTGGCTTCAATCAGCCCGACGAGGCGCTTCAGCGCACTGCGGCCGGTCTCGGCGATACGAATTCTCATGGTGGTCAGGGACGGCCGCACCAGTCCGGCGATCGGCACGTCGTCGAACCCGACCACGGCGATGTCTTCGGGACAGCGCAGACCCGCCTCCTGAAAGGCCAGCAGGGCTCCGACCGCCATCATGTCATTGCCGGCGAACAGTCCGTCCAGCGACTGTCCATCGGCGATCAGACGCGCCGCCGCCCGGTGGCCCGACGCCTGGGTGAAGTCGCCCTCGACGACGGTCGTCTCCAGGCCCGCGCGCGCCATGGCCTCGCCATATCCAGCCAGACGCGACTCAGCCTCAAGGTTGCCCGCGGGGCCCGCGATATGGGCGATCCGGGTCCGGCCGGTGTCCAGCAGATGCTTGACCGCCGTGACCGCGCCGCCGTGATTGTCCACCACGATCGAGGGCCGCCCTGCGTCCGTTGCCCCGCCGTTCATCAGCAGCACCGGCAGGCGCCCGGCCAGGCTGGCAGCCAGATTGGCGGCATCCATGTGCGGCGACAGCACGATCAGCCCGTCCACACGCCCGCGCATCGAGCGGATGGCGGCCGAAGCCTCGTCCGCGTCGTCGTGAGAGCTGGAGACGATCAGGTGATAGCCGTGTTCACGCGCCGCCACGTCCAGGCCGCGGATCAGCTCCGAGAAGAACTCCCCGAACAGGTCCGGCAGGATGACGCCGACGGTGTTGGTCTTGCTGGTCGACAGGCTGCGGGCCCCGCTGTGCGGCACATATTGCAGCGCCTCTACAGCCTCCAGGACCCGGCGGCGCGTCGGCTCCGCGACCGGTCCGGCTCCGTTCAGGACGCGCGAGACCGACGCGACGGACACCGTCGCGCGCAGGGCCACGTCACGGATGGTCGCGGCCTTCATCAGGCCGTGCCCTTCGTGCGCAGGAGGCTCCCGCAGATGATCAAAGCTGTTTCTCCCAGACCGGTCGCCGGTGCCGGCCCCCTTGCCGAGGGTCCGTCCATGCCATGGATCACTCGATCCCTGTAATCGGTTACATGACACACTAGCAATATGCCCCGCAAGTGCCGTAGTTTGGCCACACGACAACGGCCTCGGGGCTTTACTCCGCCCTCTCCGGCTGTAAGACGCCCGCTACACCCCTTCTCCCCCGCACGATCAGGGTCCGCCTCAATGACCGCTAACTATACGTTTCCAGAAGGTTTTCTGTGGGGCGCCGCGACGGCCGCCTATCAGATCGAGGGATCGTCGATGGCCGACGGCGCGGGCGAATCCATCTGGGACCGATTCAGCCACACCCCTGGCAATATGAAGGATGGCGACACCGGCGACGTCGCCTGCGACCATTACAACCGCTGGCGCGAAGACATCGAGATCATGAAGCGGCTGGGGCTGAAAGCCTACCGATTCTCGGTGAGCTGGAGCCGGGTCATGCCGGACGGCACCGGCCGTCTGAACGAGGCGGGCCTGCAGTTCTACGACAATCTGATCGACGGCCTGATCGAGGCGGGCATCGAGCCGCTCTGCACCCTCTATCACTGGGACCTGCCCGCCGCTCTGGACGACCGCGGCGGCTGGCTGAACCCCGACATCGCCGACTGGTTCGCCGACTATGGCCAGGTGCTGTTCGAGCGGTTCAAGGGCCGGGTCAAGACTTGGGGCACCATCAACGAGCCCTGGGTGATCGTCGACGGCGGCTATCTGCACGGGGCCCTGGCCCCCGGTCACCGATCGGCTTTCGAGGCGATGATCGCCGGCCACAACGTCTTGCGCGCCCACGGGGCTGCCGTCCGCCGTTTCCGGGAAGTCGGCGAGGGCCAGATCGGCATCGTCTTGAACATCGAGCCGAAATACCCCGCCAGCGACAAGCCCGAGGACGAGGCCGCCCGCAAGCGCGCCGAAGCCCAGATGAACCGCTGGTTCCTCGACCCCCTTATGGGCCGCGGCTATCCCGAGGAACTCAAGGACGTCTATGGCGAGGCCTACCGCGAGTTCCCCCAGAAAGACTTCGACCTGATCGCCACCCCCACGGACTGGATGGGGCTGAACTGGTACACCCGTTCGGTGCCCGAGAACGCGCCCGACGCCTGGCCGACCCGCTCGCGCCCCGTCAAGCAAGTCCAGCACGCCCACACCGAGACCGGTTGGGAAGTCTATCCCCCCGCACTGACCGACACCCTGGTGTGGCTGCACGAGCAGACGGGCGGCCTGCCGCTGATGATTACCGAGAACGGATCCGCCTGGTACGACCCGCCTCACGCCATCGATGGCCGGATCCATGATCCGATGCGGGTCCAGTATCTGAAAACCCACCTGCGCGCGGCCCATGACGCCATCGGCAAGGGCGTTGACCTGCGCGGCTATATGGCCTGGTCCCTGCTGGACAATCTGGAATGGTCGCTGGGCTATTCGAAGCGGTTCGGCATCACCCACGTCAATTTCGCGACCCAGGAACGCACGATCAAGGATTCGGGCCTGTTGTACGCCGACATCATCGCCTCGAACGGCGCCATCCTGTCGGAATAGATCAGGTTTTCAGGGATTGCGTGCGGTCGCGGCGGCCCATACCGTCAAGCCATGACACGCGCCCTGACTGCCCTCGCCGCTGCCGCCCTGACCCTGTTCGCCTCTGCCGCTGCAGCTCAGGAAGCGCGCCCCCATTCCACCCCGGCGGAGTGGGAGGCGGGCCAGGCCGCCTATCTGGCCTGGAGCGGGGCCCGGCGCGGCTGGACGACCACGGACTCTGGTCTGCAATACCGCCGCGAAGGACGCGCCAATCCGTCCGGTCGCCAGCCCGCGGCCACCGACACGGTCAAGGTCCACTATCAAGGCACGTTCATCGACGGGACTGAGTTTGACAGTTCCTATGGCCGTGGCGAACCGGCCGAGTTTCCGCTGAACCGGGTCATCAAGGGCTGGACCGAAGGGGTGGCCCTGATGCGCGAGGGCGAGACCTTCTGGTTCGTCATCCCCGCCGACCTGGCCTATGGCTCACGCTGGGTCGGAGGCGAGATCCCGCCGAACTCCACCCTCATCTTCAAGGTGGAACTGCTGGAGGTCAGGCCCGCCCGGTGATTCCGGTCACGGCCTCGGCCAGCTCGCCATAGGCATCGATCACACAGGTCCCGCCCAACTCACCGGCGGGCCGGTCGGTATAGCCGAAGCTGACCATCACACAGGGCACGCCCGCATTGAGGGCCGCCGCCGTGTCCGTGATGCTGTCGCCCACCATGATGGCGCGGGCCGGATCGCCCCCGGCCAAGGTCACCGCCTCGCGGATATGGGCCCCGTCGGGCTTGCGCGCGCTGACCGCATCGGGCCCCACGATGGCCGCGAAATGCCGTGTCAGACCCAAGGCCTCGATCAGGGCCACCGACAGATCCGTCCGCTTGTTCGTCGCCACGCACAGGATCGCCCCGCGCGCGCTTAGCGCGTCCAGGGCCGCCGCCACCCCGTCGAAGGCGTGGCTGTGATCAGCAAGATGCAGCCGATAGTCGGCGATGAACGCGTCCAGCAACTCAGGCGCCCGCGCCGCGTCCCATTCGGCCCCCGCCTCGCGGAACCCGTCCTTCAGCAGGGCCATCGCTCCATGGCCGACGAGATGGCGCGCCGCCTCCACAGGCCGCGTCGGCAATCCTTCCAGGACCAGTAGCCGGTTCAGCGTCCCGATCAGGTCCGGCGCGCTCTCGACCAGGGTCCCGTCCAGGTCGAAGGCGATGGTCCAGCCTTCCAGATCGCGCGTGACCATACCCATCTCCCGTTCGCCCCGCCGATGGGCTAGACCGCGCCGGAGCCCTAGCCGTCGGATCGATTCATGACCAGCCATAGCGCCCCCCGCGCCGCCATCATCCTTGCCGCCGGACAGGGCACGCGGATGAAGTCGCCCCTGCCCAAGGTTCTGCATCCGGTCGGGCGCCGTGCCATGCTGGACCACGCCATCGACGCGGCCCAGGCGCTGGGCTGCGACCCCATCATCGTCGTGGTGGGCGAGCATTCGCCGCAGGTTCGCGCCCATGTCGTGGCCCGGCTGGGTGAAGCGGCCATCGCCGTTCAGGACCCGCCCCAGGGCACCGGCCACGCCGTCCGCTGCGCGCAAGCGGCCCTGGCCGGGTTCGAAGGTCAGGTCGTGGTCACCTATGGCGACGTTCCGCTGCTGAAGGCTGCAGACATCGAGCCGGTCTTCGCCTCGGCCGACGGCGTCACCGTGATCGGCTTCGAGGCCCGGGACCCCGGTGCCTATGGCCGACTGGTCATGGAGGGCGACACCCTGGCCGCCATCACCGAGGCCAAGGAGGCCAGCCCCGAGGTCCTGGCCCTGACCGCCTGCAACTCTGGCGTCATGGCCGCCCCCGCCGCCCTGCTGTTCGACCTGCTGGGCGAGGTGCGCAACGACAATGCAAAGGGGGAATATTACCTGACTGACGTCGTCGCCCTGGCGCGTCAGCGCGGGGCCCCTACCCGCGCCGTCTTCGCCGCCGAAGACTCGGTCATGGGCGTCAATGCCCAGGCCGAACTGGCACAGGCCGAGGCCCTGTTCCAGTCGGTGCAGCGCGACGCCTTCCTGGCCGCCGGCGTCACCATGAGCGCCCCGGACACCGTCCATTTCGCCTGGGACACCCAGGTCGGTCCCGGCACGGTGATCGAGCCCTATGTCGTCTTTGGCCCCGGCGCGGTGATCGCGGCCAACGCCCGCATCCGCTCCTTCAGCCATATCGAGGGGGCCACCGTCGCCTCCGGCGCCGAGGTCGGCCCCTATGCCCGGCTGCGCCCCGGCGCGGCCCTTGGCGAAGACGTCAAGGTCGGCAATTTCGTCGAGGTGAAGAACGTCGCCATGGCGAAGGGGTCAAAGGCCAACCACCTGGCCTATCTGGGCGACGGCACGGTCGGGGCGGCGGCCAACATCGGCGCGGGCACCATCTTCTGCAACTACGACGGCGTGTTCAAACACCGCACGACGGTCGAGGACGGGGCCTTTGTCGGTTCCAACAGCGCCCTGGTCGCGCCGGTCACGATCGGGGCCGGAGCCATGGTCGGGTCCGGCTCGGTCATCACCCGCGACGTCCCCCCAGGCGACCTCGCCCTGGCCCGCGCCCCCCAGACCACCAAGCCCGGCTGGGCCACCCGCTTCATGGCGACGATGCGGGCGAAGAAGGCGGAGAAGTCCCGATGAGCGCCGACGATCAGAAACGCCGTGCTGGCGAAGCCGCCGCCCTGCATGTCGAACCGGGCATGGTCGTGGGCCTGGGTACCGGCTCAACAGCGGCCTGGTTCGTCAAGGCGCTGGCGGCGCGGGACCTGGCTGGCCTGCGCTGCGTCCCCACGTCGGAGGCGACGGCCGACCTGGCCCGCGAGCTTGGCCTGACCCTGTCGACGCTGGAGGACACGCCTCGCATCGACCTGACCGTCGACGGAGCCGACGAGATCGGGCCGGGTCTGGCCCTGATCAAGGGTGGCGGCGCGGCCCTGTTGCGCGAGAAACTGGTGTGGGAGGCGTCCAGCCGCTGCATCGTCATCGCCGACGCGGCCAAGGTGGTGCCGGTGCTGGGGGCCTTCCCCCTGCCGATCGAGGTCGTCGCCTTCGGCCACAAGACCACCGGCAACCGCATCGCCGACGTCCTGATCGACCACGACATCAGCCAGCCCGCCCGCCTGCGTCAGGCCGAGCGCGGCGTGGTGCGCACCGACGGCGGCAATGTCATCTATGACGCCCGCTGCCTGGCCATCCACGACCCCGCCCGCCTGGCCGACGACCTGAAGCTGATTACCGGCGTGGTCGAACACGGCCTGTTTCTTGATCTGGCGGATGAGGCGATCGTCGGCACCGACGACAACGGTGTGGAGCGGTTGCTGCCTTAAGGCCCCTCCCCTTCCCCACGCAGGCGGGGCCCAGTCCCGCTACCGTGAGATGCCCGCCCAGAAAGGTCTTGAACGCCTGCTGATTTTCGATCTGGAATAGAAGTCTCGCGCGCGCCTGCTCTTGCCGCGAAGCGAAGCGGCCCCTACCTCGCGGGTCACCCCACGCAGCCGGCTGACCTCCGCAAGCGGACTCAGTGGACTCAGTGGACTGTGTTTTTCACCGGACCCGCCATGACCACCTACGACTACGACCTCTTCGTCATCGGTGCGGGCTCGGGCGGGGTGCGGGCGGCGCGGCTGACGGCGCTGGACGGCAAGCGCGTGGCCATCGCCGAGGAGCACCGCGTGGGCGGCACCTGCGTGATCCGCGGCTGCGTACCCAAGAAATTCATGGTCATGGCCTCCGAGGTCAGCCACGCCCTGCATATCGCCGAAGGCTATGGCTGGTCGTTCGACAACGCCCGCTTTGACTGGCCCACCTTCCTCCAGGCCAAGGACGTCGAGATTGCTCGCCTGTCCGGCATCTATGCCGCCAATCTGGGCAAGGCGGGGGTCGAGCTGATCCACGGCCGCGCCGTGCTTCGCGATGCCCACACCATCGAGATCCTGGGCAAGGATCAGACGATCACCGCCGAACGCATCCTGATCGCCACCGGCGGCCGTCCCTGGGTGCCCGACAACCTGCCCGGCATCGAACACGCCATTACCTCGGAAGAGGCCTTCCACCTGCCCGAACTGCCCAAGCGGATCCTGATCGCGGGCGGCGGCTACATCGCGGTGGAGTTCGCGGGCATCTTCGCCGGCCTAGGCGTCGAGACCACCCTGATCTATCGCGGGCCCAACATCCTGCGCGGTTTCGACGACGACGTGCGTGCCCATCTGGCCGGCGAGATCGAGAAGCGCGGCGTCAAGGTCATCCTGGGCTGCCAGCACGAGAAGCTGGAAAAGACCGAAACCGGCATCGTCAACCACCTGGAAAACGGCATGGCGATCGAGACCGACGTGGTCATGTTCGCCACTGGGCGTGTGCCGCACGTCAAGGATCTGGGCCTAGAAACCGCCGGAGTGGCGCTGAACGACAAGGGCGCGATCCAGGTCGATACTTATTCAAGGACGACCGCCGACAATATCTGGGCCATCGGCGACGTCACCGACCGGATCAACCTGACCCCCGTCGCCATCCGAGAGGCGGTCGCCTTCCACCAGACCGTGTATCGCGACACCCCCACCGCCTTCGACTATGAGGCTGTGGCCAGCGCGGTCTTCAGCCAGCCGCCCGTCGGCGTAGTCGGCCTGACCGAGGCCGAGGCCAGGCACACCTGCGCCAAGGGCGTCGACGTCTATCTGACCCGGTTCCGCCCGATGAAATACGCCTTCACCGGCTCGGACGAGCGGGTGTTGATGAAGCTGGTGGTCGATGCCGAGACCCAGCGCGTGGTCGGGGTCCACATCGTCGGCCCGGAAAGCCCCGAGATGATCCAGCTGGCCGCCATCGCGGTGAAGGCCGGACTGACCAAGGCCCAGTGGGATGCGACGTGCGCCGTCCACCCGACCATGGCCGAGGAACTGGTCACCTTGAAGGACAAGCAGACCCCCGCCAGCATGTCGGCGGGTTGACGGGAGCGGTCGGGGCGATTTTGCCTCTTCGCCCGCCCCTTCCGACCTGCTAACCCCCGCCCTGCATGAAACCTGTCGCCAACATCCCCCGCATCGCCTGGGCCGCCTATGGCTTTGCCCTGGCCATCATCGTGATCGATCAACTGACCAAGGCCTGGGTCCTGGCAGGCGTCGATGCCAGCGTCAGCCAGATTCCCGACGGCTATCTACTGCACGAGGTGGCCCCGCCCCTGTTCAACCTGACTTTCGTGCTGAACGACGGCGTCAGTTTCGGACTGTTCGGCGGTGGTTCGGCACGCTGGGTGCTCAGCGTCTTTTCCCTGATCGTGGCCGGCGTCCTGGCCGTGTGGGCGACCCGCACCGATCGCCGCCTGCTGATCAGCGCCATCGGCCTGGTCATGGGCGGGGCTCTGGGCAATGTCATCGACCGCATCCGGTTTGGTGGCGTGGTCGACTTCCTCGATTTTTCGGGAACGGGTCTGTTCCCGTGGATCTTCAACGTCGCCGACAGCGCCATCACCGTCGGCGTGGTGCTGCTCATCCTGGACAGCCTTCTCTCGGAACGAGCGGCTAAGGTTGGCGCAGCCGTCGAAAAGTCGTAATCACCCTTTCCCATCCGTGTGTGCCCACCCTGCCGCACGTTCTCGGAGCCGACCGATCCCATGCGAATTCGCAGCCTTGCCACCCTGTCCCTGCTGACCCTGTCCAGCGCGTCTCTGGCGGCCTGTGGCGGCGGCTTTGGCCAAAGCATCGGCCTCAGCAAGATCACGCCGGATGAGTTCCTGACCGTATCCACCGCCCCGCTGTCGCTGCCGCCGGAATACGGCCTGCGTCCGCCGGCCCCCGGCCAGCCCCGGCCCCAGGAACTGGCCCCCGAAAGCGCCGCCCGCCAGATTCTGCTGGGTCAGCGCCAAGCCGTCACGCGCACGCCGGGCGAACAGGCTCTGGTGGCTCAGGCCGGTGCCGAACGCGCCGATCCTCTGGCCCGCTATGTCATCGACGACGAATTCGGTGACCTGGCGCACAAGGATGAGAACTGGGCTGATCGGGTCATGTTCTGGCGGCGCGACGACAGCGCCAGCCAGGCGGCCACGACGACGCCGGGTGCACAGGGTGCCGTCACCATCGACGCCACCACCGAGGCCGAACGTCTGCGCGCCCTGACCGGTGCCGAGACGGCCATCGTCATCGCCCCGCGCCGCTCGGGCGGTATCAAGCTCCCGGGTCTCTGAAGCCCGCAGGCCTTCGGGCGGTGGTGCGAGCGGCGGGGATCGAACCCGCATGACCGAGGCCGAGGGATTTTAAGTCCCTTGCGTCTACCAGTTTCGCCACGCTCGCGGCTGCACCAGACCTAAAGCGGTGCGCCGCCGCGTGCTAGAGGCTGCGCTGAACCAGCAGCAATTTCAGGGGTTCAATCCGCTCAAGGAGACGCCCAATGCGACATATTGCGATGACCGTTGCCGCCTTGGCGGCCCTGACCGCCTGCACGACAAACCCGGCAATCCGGTCGGATGTAGTGGTTCCAAGCGGCTTTACCCAGGCCAATGGCGAGACGTTCCGATGGCTGGCCACCCCCGGCGGTCGCGATCTTCTGGACGTCTATCCGCCTGCCGCCATGCAACAGGAACTTGAGGGGTATGCCGTCCTGGACTGCGTCTTCCTGGACACCGGCCGCATAGGCGATTGCCAGATCATTCAGGAAAGCCCGGTTGGGTCCGGCTTTGGGGCGGCCGCCCTGCGCCTGGTGGACCGCTACCGCTATGATCCGGTGCTGCACGCCGACATGATCGGCGCGCGTGGCCGCCAGACGGTGCGCTTCGTGCTGGGCTAGGGCGGGCTGGGCTATTCGGCCGGTCGCATAGCCCGGAAATCCACCTCAGAATCGGCGATCAGCCAGATCAGCCCAGCCCAGGCCGCGACGTTCTGGGTCAGCTGATCCGGGTCGATCTTGTCCAGGGTATCGTTGGCTGTGTGGTGCAGATCAAAATACCGCGTCCCGTCCTGCGCCAGGGTGAATACCGGAACACCGGCCCGGGCCAGAGGGCCGATGTCGACGCCGCCGCTCAGTTCGGGCGTGTTGGAGGCCAGAACGCCGATCGGGTACAGCACCCGGGTGGCCGCCTGCTGGAACGCCGATCCTTGCGCACCGGGCGGCAGACGTAGCGCATACACCCGGTCCGCGCCGAAATCGCTTTCGCCCGCCACCACATGGTCGGCCACCGCCTCGCCCAGGTTGCGCACATAGACACCGCCGCCGTCGCCGGTCGCAGCCGTGGGCTGGGCCACCTCCTCTGATCCGTACAGGATGACGCGAAGGGTGCGCGCAGGTCGACGTCCGCCCGCCTGGATCGTCAGGGCCGCCGCAAGGGTGATGGCCCCGCCCGCCGCGTCGTCGACCGCGCCGGTACCCAGATCCCAGCTGTCCAGATGCGAGCCCAGCACGATGATCTCGTTCGGCCGCGTCCGACCCGGCAGATCGCCCATCACATTCTGCGACGTCGTCTCATAGGTCCGGGCGCTCGAAAACAGCCGCACCGTGACCGGTTCTCCCATGACGATCAGTCGGCTGAGCTGATCCGCATCCGGGGCCGACAACGCAAAGGATGGCAGGGTCGGTCGCCCCTCGACATAACGCGTGGTGCCGGTATGCGGCATTCGGTCTTCATCGGTCCCGGCCGAGCGCATGATGAAGGCCACAGCCCCCTTGGCCGCCGCCACGGCGGGGGCCCCGCCCCGCACGCGGGTCTGAGGACCATAGCCCGAGCCGTCCTGCATGGGACGCATCTGGCCCATGTCGATGAAGACGATCTTGCCGCGAACCGCCGTCTCTGGTGCCGCCTGAAGGGCCTCCAGCGACGTAAACCGCACGACCTGGGCCTCCACACCTTCTGCGGGGGTGGCTGGAGAGTGGCCAAGAGCCGCCACGACCAGCGGCTGCGGCCGGGGTCCTGTGATGGCTCCGCCCTGCTCGCCGCGCTCCCAGCCGATCAGCGGGAAGGTCTCGATGCGGACGTTCTGGAACCCGTTGGCCCGCATATAGTCCGCAGCCCAGGCGGCGGCGGCCTGCTCGGCCTCCGACCCCGCCGGACGCGGACCGAACCGGGTGGTAATGTCGGTGACGATGGCCAGGGCCTGGTTTCCGGCCATGGCCCGGTCACGCAGCGCCTCGGCATGGACGATCGTCGCCTCGTCCTGCGCCCAGGCCGGCGCTGACATCAGGAACGCCATGGCCAAGGCACTCACGGCAAGGCGGCTCGCCGACGGACGCAGCAGGGACAAGGCGATCACTCCGATAGATTGTCGATTCCGTTCGGCAGAACGGACAGAGCCGTTCAGCCCTGTTTGAAGTAGGGCTCCACCGTCCCCTGCAGCTTAACCGTCAGGGCCTTGCCGCGACGGTCCACCCGCTTGCCGACCGCCAGCCGAACCCAGCCTTCGGAGACGCAGTACTCCTCGACATTGGTCTTTTCCTCGCCCTTGAACCGCACGCCGATATCGCGGGCCAGCACCTCGGCATCGTGGAAGGGGCTGTCGGGATCGACCGACAGGCGGTCTGGCAGAGTATCGGTCATGAGCAGGGCACTTCGAGACGAAACAGAAGGAGGCGGTGATACCTGTCCGCGTCGCCCCTGCCAATGGTGGGCGGCGCTTGGCTACTGCACCGACTGGCGAGGCTGGCTGGATGCCGGCCGGGGGGCCGATGCCGGCGGGGTGGCCGAGGGGGCCGGGGTCTGTGCCGTGGGCGTGGCTGGACGGGGCGTCTGAGCGGCCGGGCGGGCGGCGGGGCGGGCTGCCGGACGGGCCGCAGGCCGAGCAGCGGGGCGGCTTGCCGCCGGCCGGTTCGCTGCGGGTGTCGCCGTCGCCGCGCCAGCAGCAGGGGTCGCCGCAGCCGTGCTGGTCGGTGCCGGTGCCGGTGCCGGGGCATCACCCCCGGCGACGGCGGCACGTGCTGCCAGGGCTTGCGCCTGATACCGGCTTGCCAGTTTCTCGGTCAGTTCGCGCGCGGCGGCCGGGGGCATCTGAGCCAGGATGGCGGCCAGGGCGCGGGGCCGCATGGCCGCCGCCACCGGCAGGCGCACCGAATCGTCCAGGGTCACAAAGACTGCCGCAGCCTCGCGGGGCCGCATCGCCGAATAGACGGACACCAGCCGGTCAATCTCGGCCTGCTCGCGTTCGTCGACCTGACCCAGAAGGGTTTCCACCTCGCCCTTTATCGCGGCGAGGGCTGCGATCTTGGCGTCCAGTTTTTGTTCGGCCGCGACCATGAGCGGCAGCATGGTTGCGAAATCGGCGTCACGTGCGTCCAGCTCACCGCGACGCGAGGACAGCGACTGGATGATCTGCAGTTCCGCAGGCGAGATCCCGGCCTGATCCGCCAACTGCTCGGGCGTCAGGGCACAGACCGCTGCGGCAGCGGGCGTCGCGGCGGCTTCGGCCGGGACCGCCTCCTCGGCCCAGGCCACCGCGCCCTGGAACAGACCCGGTGCCACACCGACAGCACGAACCAGGACCACCCCGCCGATGGCGATGGCGATCAGGGGCAGAAGGCGGGGCAGCTTGCTCATCGTCTCATCAGTCCAGTGTCAGCTTGAGGGCCGAACGTCAGGCCGCAAAAAGGTCGGCATCCAGATTGCGCCGCGCCCGGCTAAGGCTCTCTTGCGCAGCTTGGTTAGCAGCCCGCAGTTGAGGGAAGGCCGATTGCGACGCCGGCGCAGCGGCCACCGGTGCGGACGGCTTCAAATCGCCCTGGATCCGCGCCGCCAGGGCCGCCATCCGCAGGGCCCGCTCCGCGTCTTCATCCTCCCTCCCCGTCATGGGGAGAATCGGCTGACGCGAAGCGTCGGCCGGGGTGGAATACAAAGGTCCAGACTCCGTCTTACGGACTTCCCCACCCGGATCGCTGCGCGATCGTCCCTCCCCCTGATGGGAAGGAAGAGAGGGAGCGCGCGCGATCAGCATCTCCAGCTCCTGCTTGACGGCACGAGCCTTCAGGATGCGGTCGTGCAGCATGTCGGTCTCGCCGCTGGCCGCACGCAGCGATCCCAGCGCAGCCTCGGCCCGGCCGGCTGCAGCGTTCAGTTCATTGACCGCACCGGCGAAGGCCAGTTGCCCCTCGCGCAGGGTTCGCAAACGCCGGTCCAGCCGAATCCCATAGGCCAGGGCCGCGACCAGCAGCAGCATAAGCACGGCATCGAGCACCACACCCGTCATCAGCGTTTCCCCCGAGCGACGCGCGTGGCGGCGTCAATGTTGATCGGCTCTTCGACCCGCACAGCGATATGCTGGCCCCGTCGTCCCATCTTTCCTGTCGTCAGCGGGATCGCGCCTGCCCGGATGGACACATTTGAGTCCGGCGTCGCATTCAGCATCAGGGTGTCGCCGACCTTGAGGTTCAGCACCGTGGACAGCGGCGCCTGCTGCTCATCCAGGACGGCCCGGACCTCGGTATCGGTGGTCCAGAGCTCGGTGGCCAGGTGGCCTTCCCAGATGTTGTCGCGCCCGAACTTCTCGCCCATGAACTGCTGCAGCAGCATCTTGCGGATCGGCTCCAGCGTCGCATAGGGCAGCAGCAGCTCGATGCGCCCACCCCGGTCTTCCATATCGATCCGCAGCTTCACCAGGATGGCCGCGTTGGCCGGGCGCGCGATGGCGGCAAAGCGTGGATTGGTTTCCAGCCGGTCCAAGTTGAAATGGACAGGAGTCAGCGGCTCGAACGCCTGACGGGCGTCGTTCAGCACCACCTCGACCATCCGCTGGACCAGCACCCGCTCGATCGTGGTATAGGGCCGACCCTCGATCCGCAGCGCCGCCGTGCCGCGCCGTCCGCCCAGCAGCACATCAACGATCGAGTAGATCAGGTTGGAATCGACCGTGAGCAGGCCATAGTTGTCCAGCTCCTCAGCTCGAAACACCGCCAGGATCGCCGGCAGGGGGATCGAGTTCAGATAGTCGCCGAACCGGATCGAAGAGATGTTGTCCAGGCTCACCTCGACATTGTCCGAGGTGAAGTTGCGCAGGCTGGTCGTCATCAACCGCACCAGGCGGTCGAATACGATTTCCAGCATGGGCAGTCGCTCGTACGACACCAGCGCCGAGTTGATGATGGCGCGGATGCCACTGCGCTCCGACCCGTCGTCGTCCCCCAGGTCAAAGCCCAGCAGACTGTCGATCTCGTCCTGGTTCAGGACCCGCTCGGGCATGGCCGAGCCGCGATCCTCGCTCAGGGCGCCGAACGGATCGGCCTCACCATCGGCAAAGGCGGCATCGGTCATTACTGAACCAGCATTTCTTCGATCAGCACCGCATCCACCTTGCCGGGGGCTGCGATCAGATTGACCCGGCGCAGGATTTCGGCCCGCAGCTGGAAGGTGGAGGCGGACCCGGTCAGTTCTTCAGGCCGAAGCTCGCGCAGGAAGCCCTGGAACATGTCGCGCATGCGCGGCATCTCGGCCTGCAGGTGATGCGCGACATCGGCGTCGTGCGTTTCCAGCGTCAGCCGCAGCTTCAGGTGCGTCGGTCGCCCGTCCCCGGCCTGCAGGTTCACCACCATGTCCGGCAGGGTGTAGAAGGTGACGCCGTCGGGGCCCTCGCTGATCTTGCCCAGGGTGGGGTCTTCCTCCCCCTCCTTGGCCCCGTGACCGCCGCCGCCCTTTTTGTCTTCCTTGCCGTGGCCGCCGGCCTTTTCCTCGCCGTGCTCACCGTCTGCGCCTTCGGCTGCGGCGGACTTGGGCTGCATCAGGAAGAAGGCTGCCCCGCCTCCCCCGCCCAGAACAAGCAGGGCCGCCGGGATGACGATGAACAGCAGCGGCAGTTTTTTCTTCGCGGGCGCGGCCTCGCCTTCGGCGCCTTCGGCCACCACGGGAAGACCTGCTTCCCCGTCCTTCGATTTTTTCTTGCCCAGCTTCAGCATGGTCGCACGCCCCGGAATCGACAACATCCACAAGAGCCGGGTTTGGTTAACGCCGCGTTTAGAACCGGCAAATCCTGCCGGGTCCAAAGGGGGTTCGCCCCCCTGAAACCCCCGCCGCACGGGGATTAACCCTGTTGGCACGGTCGTTGCGAAGACGGGTTGGACCAAGGAGCCCGCCGACCGTGGAAAACGCCGCCTACATCGGACTGTCCCGCCAGATGACCCTGCGCCGCGAGCTGGACATCGTGGCGAACAACATCGCCAATGCCGACACGACCGGATTCAAGGTCGAGCAGCTGATGGTCGGCACGGAGGTCGGGGCGCGCGCTCGAAACGACAACGTGCGCCCCAGCGTCAGCTTCGTCATGGATACGGGGGTCGGTCGCGACTACGGCCAAGGCGCGCTGCAGCAAACGGGGCGCACCCTGGACTTTGCCATCGAGGGCGAAGGGGCGTTCTTCAGCCTTCAGGACGGTGCGGGCGAAGCCTATACGCGCGACGGGGCCTTCACCCTGGATCCTGAAGGCCGGCTGACGACCCAGGGCGGCCTGCCGGTGCTGGCCGATGGCGGCGAGATCATCCTCGACCCTGCCCTGGGCGCCGTCTCGGTCTCTCCGGACGGCTCGATCAGCCAGAACGGCCAACCCGTCGGCCGCCTCAGCGTCGTGCGCTTTGAGACCCTGTCCGTGCTCGAGAAGGGCGGCGACGGCCTCTACCGCAACACCTCCAACGCTCAGCCGATGGAGGCCACCGACGCCCGCGTGCGTCAGGGCATGCTGGAGGGGTCCAACGTCAATCCGATCCTGGAGATCACCAATCTGATCGAGATCTCCCGTGCCTATGAGCGGATCACCAAGCTGATCGAACAATCGACCGACCTGTCCAAGCGCGCCGTCGAGCGCCTCGGGCGGGTGAACTAAGGGAGCACAGACTCATGCGCGCACTTCGTACGGCCGCCTCCGGCATGGCTGCCCAGCAGCTGAACGTCGAGGTTATCTCGAACAACATCGCCAACATGAACACGGTCGGGTTCAAGCGGCAGCGGGCCGAGTTCCAGGACCTGCTGTACCAGAACGTCGAACGCATGGGGGCCCAGTCGTCCAGCCAGGGCACGGTGGTGCCGACCGGCATCCAGATCGGTGCGGGCGTCAAGGCAGGCAGCGTCTATCGCATTACCGAACAGGGCACCCCGACCCAGACCGGCAACCGGCTGGACCTGGCCGTCGACGGCAAGGGCTATTTCCAGATCACCCTGCCGTCCGGCGAGCTGGGATACACTCGCGCGGGCAATTTCTCGGTCAATGGCGAAGGGACCCTGGTCACCGAGGACGGCTATGCGATCGAGCCGGCCATCACCATCCCGCAGGACGCCGTCGACGTCTCCATCTCCAAGTCGGGTCAGGTTCAGGTGATCACCGACGGCGCGACCGAGCCGGCCGTGGTCGGACAGCTGGAAATCGCCACCTTCTTCAATGAGGCGGGCTTGGAAGCCATCGGCGACAACCTGTTGCTGGAAACCGCAGCGTCCGGCCCGGCCAGCGTTGCCGCCCCCGGCGAGCCCGGCTTCGGCCAGCTGCTGCAAGGCTA
The DNA here is from genome assembly GCF_016656965.1 of Brevundimonas vitisensis. Classification (NCBI taxonomy): domain Bacteria; kingdom Pseudomonadati; phylum Pseudomonadota; class Alphaproteobacteria; order Caulobacterales; family Caulobacteraceae; genus Brevundimonas; species Brevundimonas vitis. The sequence goes on along the minus strand of NZ_CP067977.1, from coordinate 2,729,140 downwards.
TACCGAAGCGTCCAACGTCGACGCCGTGGCCGAGATCAGCGCCCTGATCATCGCCCAGCGTGCCTATGAAATGAACTCCAAGGTGATCAGCACCGCCGACGAAATGCTGTCGGTTTCGGCCCAGGTGAAAGGCTGATGCGCGCGCTTCTGCTGGCAGCCCTGGCCGCCTTTGCCACCCCGGTCCTGGCCGATCCGGTCACCTTGTTTGCGGCCCCGATGGACGACGACGGCCGGGTCACACTGGGCGAGTTGTTCGAAGGCGCGGGATCCGCATCGGGCGTGGTGGTCGCCACCCGCACCGGCCCGACCGTGGTGCTGGATGCCGGCCTGCTCCAGGCAGCGGCGCGCCAGTCCGGGCTCGTCTGGTCCAATCCGCAGGGCCTGCGCCGTGTCATCGTGCGTCAGGGCGTCAGTTCGGGCGGCGCGTCCGCTGCGTCGCCCGCGGCTGCTGCCCGACGCGGCCAGACGGTCGAGGTCCTGACCTACGCTCGCAGCCTGGCCGCCGGCGAGGTGGTCCAGCCCGAAGACGTCGTCTGGACTACGGTCCAGGCCCATCAGGCGGCAGGGGCCGGACCCCAGGATGCCGAGACAGTCATCGGCCTGTCTGCACGGCGGGCCCTGCGCGCCGGAACCCCTGTGGCCATCCGCGACCTGACCGCGCCCCAGGTGATCGCACGAAACGACATGGTGCAGGTGTCCTTCATCGCCGATGGCGTGACCCTGACCGTGACCGGCCGCGCCACTCGCGACGCCGCTGCCGGTGAGCCTCTTCCCGTCCTGAATCTTCAGTCGGGCCGCACCATCGACGCGGTCGCGGTCGGTCCGGGCGAAGCCGTCACCGGCCCTGGTGCCGCCGCCGCCCGAGCCAACCCCAGTCTTTTCGCATCACGCTAGGATCCAGTTCCCATGCGCCCTGTCATCCAGAACGTCTCCATCCTGCTGATTTCCGCCATTTCGCTGGGGGCCTGTTCCACCGCGCTGGAGACCGTCCGCGGGCCCGAGCTGGCCCCGATCGGCTATCCGGCGGCACTGGTCCCGGTGCAGCAGACCTATCTGCCCGCGCCCGAGGATCGCCCGGCCAGCGCCAACAGCCTGTGGCGCACCGGAGCCCGCAGCTTCTTCGGCGACCAGCGCGCCCGCCGCGTCGGTGACATCCTGACCGTCAATATCGACATCGACGACCGCGCCCAGACCTCGAACTCGACCCAGCGCGCCCGCACCAACGAAATGTCAGGCGGCGTCACCAACTTCTTCGGACTTGAAAACAGCCTGGGGCAAGCCTTTCCGGGCGGCTTCGACCCGGCCAATCTGGTTGGACTGGAAGGCCAGTCCAATGCCGCCGGATCGGGCAGCGTCAGCCGGTCGGAGCGGGTCAGCCTGACCATCGCCGCCGTGGTCACCGCCGTGCTGCCCAACGGCAATCTGGTGATCCAGGGTCGGCAAGAAGTGCGCACCAACCGCGAAATCCGCGAGCTGACCGTCGCGGGCATCGTGCGGCCTGAGGACATCTCGTCGGGCAACACCGTCTCCCACACCCAGATCGCCGAAGCTCGCATCAGCTACGGCGGCCGCGGCGACATCAGCCGGATGCAGGCCACTCCCGCCGCCCAGTCCCTGGTGGAGCGCTTCAGCCCGTTCTGACGGGGGTGGCACGTCTCCTCCCCATCAGCGATGGGGAGGGGGACCACGAAGTGGTGGAGGGGTCCTTTCCCCAGCACTGGCACTGAAGACCCCCCTCCCCATCGCTACGCGACAGGGAGGAGACAGGGTCAGCGGGCGGCGTAGGCGTCGATCTCGGCCAGGCGAGCGATCTTTTCGCCGGGGCTCAGGAAGGCCCCTTCGAAACTGTTGCGGGCCAGCTGGGTCACCTGTTCGCGCGTCAGGCCGACCGCCGCCGCCAGGGCCCGGTAGTTGTCGTTCACATAGCCGCCGAAATAGGCCGGATCGTCCGAATTCAGCGTCACGTGCAGGCCCCGGCGCAGCATCTCCGGCACCGGGTGTTTGGCCAGGTCATCGACCACGCACAGTTTCAGGTTCGACAGCGGACAGACGGTCAGCGTCATGCCAGAGGCCGCCAGCCGCTGGATCAGGGCCTCGTCCTCCATGGAACGATTGCCGTGGTCCATCCGGTCGATCTTGAGCAGATCCAGCGCCTCCCACACATAGGCAGGCGGGCCCTCCTCTCCCGCATGGGCGACGCGCTTCAGACCCATGGCCCCGGCCCGATCGAAGACGCGCTGGAATTTGGAGGGCGGATGACCCACTTCGGACGAGTCCAGTCCAACCCCGGCAATCCGGTCCAGCCAGGGCTCGGCGGCACTCAAGGTGGCCTGGGCCGCGTCTTCGTCCAGGTGGCGCAGGAAGCACAGGATCAGCTGCGACGAGACATCCAGCTCGGTCCTGGCCGCGGCCATGCCTGAGGTCAGACCCTCGATCACCACCTGAAACGGAATGCCACGGTCAGTGTGGGTCTGGGGGTCAAAGAAGATCTCCGCATGGCGCACCCGGTCCGCCGCCGCGCGCCGGAAATAGGCCAGGGCCAGATCTTGGAAATCCTGTTCCGTCCGCAGGACCTCGGCCCCCGCATAATAGATGTCGAGGAAGTCCTGAAGGTTGGAGAAATCATAGGCGGCACGCACCGCCTCGACGGTGTCGAACGGGATGGCGACGCGATTACGCCGCGCCAGCTCGAACATCAGCTCGGGCTCCAGACTGCCTTCGATATGCAGGTGCAGCTCGGCCTTGGGCAGGTCGGCGATATAGGCGTCCATGGTCATCGGGGGCTCTTTCGTTCGGGCCCCTAATTGGACACCACCAGTCGTAGATGTCGAGGCTTGGACCCCGCAGGTGGCGGGCTGGGCGGCGGGGCGTCCAGGATCGGATCGCGCGGTCGCCAACTTTGGGGCCGCTCGACCCAGATGCGGCCGGACTTCACGCGGTCCGGCAGGGCGGCGCGTTCCAGCATGCGTCGCTCGATCGAAATCCTGTCGTCACACCACGGCAGGATCTGGCGGTTGTGATGACGGCCGGGCGGAGCGACGGTGATGACCCGCTTGTGCGGATACCCCTCCTTCAGGAACCGGGCGGTGGCGGCATGGTCGCCGTCCGTCGTCAGAATGTAGGCCACATCGAAGCGATCGGCGGCGGCGTCTGCGGCGACGGCCAGGGCCAGGTTCACGTCGCTCTGCTTTTCGGTGGCGTCCATCCACTGATGCCCGCAGGCATGGCAATGATCGCCGTGCAGGACGAAATGGCCCATCAGGCAGCGCACCCCCCGCCCCCGCAGCGCCTGCTCATAGGCGTATAGGGCGGTCATCCGGTCCCGCTTCTGGGGTCTGTGGGCACTGACCCAGACCGTGCCGACCAGCCGCTCGTTGCGCGCGATCAGCAACCGGCCCAGCGCCGACAGATCCAGCCACAGCAGCTCGCGCTGGCCCAGGTCCAGGATCGAATGATGCAGGTTGAACCCGTCGATATAGAAGGCGGCCCGCTTCTTCAGGAACGGCGGCGTCAGATCGGCCAGGACGAAGCCGTCCCGCCCGTCGCGCTTCTGCCCCGAACCCTTGACCGCCATGCCCAGCCCCTCTGCCCAAGGCAAAGGTTAACCAGACCTTGCGGCCGGAGTCCGTGACGCAAAAGCTACATCCGGTCGGGCACCGTGATCCCCAGCAGGTCCAGCGCCGTCTCCAACTGATGCAGCGCCGCCGCCGCAAGGGCCAGGCGGGAGGCTTTCACGGCCGCATCCGGCGCGACCAGGATCGGGCAGGCCGCATAGAATTTCGAAAAGGACTGGGCCAGCCGATAGGCATGCTCGGCGATCAGATGCGGGCTGCGCTTCTCATAGGCATCGGCGACCGCGGCATCGAAGGCATCCAGCGTCAGGGCCAGATCACGCTCGGCCGCCTCGGCTACGACGATCGGTCCGGGCGACAGACCCTGCTCCGAGGCCTTGCGCAGCAGGGATTTAATGCGCACCGCCTGGTACAGCAGATAGGGTCCGGTCCGCCCCTCGAAGCTCATGAACCGGTCCAGGTCGAAGACATAGCTGGTGGTTCGGCTGTTCGACAGCTCGGCGAACTTCAGCGCGGCCACGGCGACCTGATGGGCGATCGCCTCGAAAGCCTCGGGCGTCAGATCGGTGCCCAGCTGCGCTTCGGTCAGCCGTTCGCGGGCCTTTTCCAGAGCCTGGGTGATCAGGTCATGCAGTTTCAGCACGCCGCCCGCCCGGGTCTTGAACGGCTTGCCGTCGGCACCGTTCATCGTGCCGTTGGCCGCATGCTCCAACTGCCCCGGCTGGGCATAGCCGGCCAGATAGGCAGCGCGGAACACCTGTTCGAAATGGTCGCCCTGACGCTGATCGACGCAATACAGGATCAAGTCGAAATCGAACTGTCGGCGCCGGTCCAGGATGGTCGCTAGATCCGTCGTGCCATACATGGCCGACCCTTCAGACGACACGACCAGCAAGGGGTCGGGGCTGGGCCGCACCACAACGGTGCCGTCGTCCAGCTTCTTCTTCTTGGTCTCGCCTTCGCGCGCGACGTGGATCACCCGAGCGCCCTGGTCCTCGACCAGCAGGCCCTTGGCCTCCAGCTCGGCGACCATTTCAGGGATCAGGGGGTCGGCATCCGACTCGCCGTTCCACAGGTCGAAGGTTACACCCAGAGCCCCGAACTCGCGCTCCAGGGCCGTGCGGCTGACGGCCACGAAATGGGTCCACAACGCCCGATAGCCGGGACGCCCGGATTGCAGTTCTGCCGTCGCCTTGCGGGCGCGGTCACGGAATGCCGGGTCTTCCTTGGCGCGCGCGGCGGTCAGCGGATAGAGCCGCTCCAGATCGTCCAGGCTGACCGGGCTTTCGGCCGGGAAAGGGCCATCGCCTTCGACGGTGAAACCATCGGCCAGGCCTTCGTCGGCGCAGGCCACGATCAGCAGGCCCATCTGGAAGCCCCAGTCGCCGAAGTGGGCATCACCCCAGACGGTATCGCCACGGAACCGGAACAGCCGCTTCAGGCTCTCGCCGATGATGGACGACCGCAGATGGCCGACGTGCATCGGCTTGGCCACATTCGGCCCCGCATAGTCGATCACCACCCGGCGCGGCGTCTCGACCGCCGAGGCTCCTGCCAGGGCGGTGTCTTGCGCCACCTCGGCCGCCCGCGCCGACAGGGCGGTATCGGCGACCTTCATATTGATGAAGCCCGGTCCGGCGATCTCGACCGAAACCAGTTGCGGATCGCCTGCCAGTCGCTCGGCGATCTTTCCAGCCAGCTCACGCGGATTGGTGCCCAGGGCCTTGGCGGCGGCCAGGGCCCCGTTGGATTGAAAATCGGCCAGGTCCGGACGGTCGGATGCGCTCACGCGCGCCAGCGCCGTGGCCACGCCTTCGGCGGCGAAGGCGGCGCTGACCGCTTCGCTCAGAGACGATCGCAGGTCGGTCATTGGGCCGGGGGCGTGGCGGCGGGCGCGGGGCTTTGACCGGCGGTCACACGGAAGCGGCTGCCGCTGCGGTTGAACTCGGCCATTTCAGGCGTCACGTCGAAACCGACCAGAACTTCGAAATTCGCGCCGCTGGTCTCGATGCCGGCGCGAGGGATCACGATCACCCGCTCTTCGGTGACGGAGGTGCGGTCCGCACCTTCGAAAGTCACGGGCAGATCGAAATATTCCTTGGCGAGGACAGCGCGGTTCCGCTCCGTCACGGCGATCCAGTAGCGATAGGTCCGGCTGTCACCCTGAGCCTGCGGTCCGCGGCCCAGATTGAACAGCAGATCGACGTGCACGGTGATCGGCTCGTCGGACTGATAGGCGCAGCCGGACGACAGACCCTCGATCTCGCCGGTGTAGCCGATGTTCGAGGCCGCAGCGCGGCCATCGCCTGCGATCTCCACGAAGCGTGCCGCGTCGTACAGGATTTTGACATAGGGGCACGGCCCCGCGTTCGGCTGTCGGCGCAGCGGCGCGATACGGGGGGCCCGCGACCGCTCGGCGGGCTCGGCGTCCTGGGTGGGCCGGCCACGCTGGTCCGGCGTCTGGCCAGGGACCTGGGCCTGGGCAGCAGCAGGCAGGGCGGCCGCCACAGTCATCACGGCGAGGGAGGCGAAAAGGGCGCGACGCATCAAATCAGAATTCCGACAGCCAGGGACACGCGCACGGGGGTCGTCACGCCGTCCATACGCTCGCCGCTGATAGCGGCTAAAGCGAGGCGCGGCAAACACGCAGAACCTCATCTTGCACGCGCGTGAGCGGTGGCGATCGCCCGGCACAGCGACTAGGTTGTCGCCATGACCCTCCATGCACCGGCCTCCGTCTTTCCCAAGCGCAGCCTTACCGTGCGTCTGGCCACGCCGCGCGGCTTCTGTGCCGGGGTCGATCGCGCCATTCAGATCGTGGAGCGGGCGATCGCGAAATACGGCGCGCCGGTCTATGTGCGCCATGAGATCGTCCACAATCGCCATGTCGTGGAGCGGCTCAAATCGCTGGGGGCCGTCTTCGTGCGCGAGCTGGACCAGTGCCCCGATGATCGTCCGGTCGTCTTTTCGGCCCACGGCGTGCCCAAGTCGGTGCCCGATACAGCGCGTGCGCGCGACATGTTCTTTCTGGACGCCACCTGCCCCCTCGTGTCGAAAGTGCATGTCGAATGCGAGCGCCGTCATGCCGAGGGACGCCACATCATCCTGATCGGCCACGCTGGCCATCCGGAAGTGGTCGGGACCATGGGCCAGTTGCCGGCGGGGGCGATCACACTGGTCGAAACCGTGGAAGATGCCCAGACCTTCCAGCGCCCGGGCGATGCGCCCCTGGCCTATGCCACCCAGACCACCCTGTCGGTCGATGACACCGCCGAAATTCTGTCGGTCCTGCGCGCCCGGTTCCCCGAACTGCCCGAGCCGCACAAGGAGGACATCTGCTATGCCACCACCAATCGGCAGGAAGCGGTCAAGCGCCTGGCCGATGGCAGCGACCTGGTGCTCGTCATTGGATCGCAGAATTCCTCCAACTCGGTCCGCCTGGTCGAGGTGGCGCTGAAGGCCGGCGCGCGCGACGCCCGACTGATCGACGATGCCAGTCACATCGACTGGTCCTGGTTCGACGGTGTGGAAACCGTGGGTGTCACGGCCGGAGCCTCGGCCCCGGAGCGACTGATCGAAGATCTGATCGCCGCGATCCATACCCGGTTCGACGCCGAAGTGACCGAAGACGACGGCGCACGCGAGGCCGTCACCTTCAAACTGCCGCGCGTCCTGACGAACTGATCCTCGGGCGTTCCACCTGCGTCACTTCGTGTTTCGCCTCTGGAGGGTGCCCTTACCCGGCCGCTCAATCGTTGGCACAACGGCGGCTCGCATCACCTTGCCTTAACGGACCCGATCATGATCAGAGCCCGGCGCGCCCGCATCGTCGCCACACTGGGACCCGCCAGCCGGGCCCCCGGCATGGTCAAGGCCCTGGCCGAGGCCGGGGTGGATGTCTTTCGCCTGAACTTCAGCCACGGCAGCCACGATGACCATGCGGCCGCCCTGAAGGCTGTGCGGGGAGCCGAGATGGCCCTGCAGCGTCCGCTGGGCGTGCTGGCCGATCTGCAGGGGCCGAAACTGCGCCTGGGCCGGTTCGCCAACGTCGAGATCGACGTGAAGCCGGGCCACAAGATGCGCTTCGACCTGGACCCGACCCCGGGCGACGAGACACGCGTTCAGATGCCGCATCCGGAGATTTTCCGGGCTCTGCGGCCCGGCATGCTGCTGTTGCTGGACGACGGGCGTGTGCGGCTGCGCGTCGGCGAGCGGACCGACGAATGGGCAGACGTCACGATCGAGAGCGGCTCCAAGCTGAGCGACCGCAAGGGCGTGGCCGTGCCGGAAGCCGTCGTGCCGGTTTCGGCCCTGACCCCCAAGGACCGCGAGGACCTGGCCTTTGCCCTGCGGATCGGCGTGGACTGGGTCGCGCTCAGCTTCGTCCAGAAGGCCGAGGACATGGCCGAGCTGAAGCAGATCGTGAAGGGTCGCGCCGCCTGCCTGGCCAAGATCGAAAAGCCCCAGGCTCTGGCCGACCTGAACAGCATTCTGGACTATTGCGACGGGGTCATGGTCGCGCGCGGCGATCTGGGCGTGGAAATGAACCCGGAGGACGTCCCCGTCGCGCAGAAGGCCATCATCCGCGCGGCCCGCCAGCGCGGCGTGCCGGTGATCGTCGCCACCCAGATGCTGGAATCGATGACGGCGGCACCGGCGCCGACCCGGGCAGAGGCCTCGGACGTTGCCAATGCCGTCTATGAAGGCGCCGACGCCCTGATGCTGTCGGCCGAGACGGCGTCCGGCGACTATCCGCTGGAAGCGGTCGGCATCATGAACCGGATCATGGAGCGGGTCGAAGCTGACCCGCTGTGGCCCAGTCTGATGGATGCCGAGCATGCCGGCATGGATGACATCGACGCCGACGCCCTGGTCGCGGCAGCGCGCAAGGCGGGCGAGGCTCAGTCGACGGCCTGTATCGTCGTGTTCACCACCTTGGGCGGGACGGCGCGACGGATGTCACGCGAGCGACCGCTGCAGCCCATGCTGGCCCTGACACCCAAGCCGGAAACCGCGCGCCGACTGGCCCTCGTCTGGGGTCTGGAACCTCGTCTGGGCAAGGAGCCTGCCAGCCTGGAAGACGTCACTGATGACGCCGTCAGCGGGGCCATGACGTTTGGCCTGGCCCAACCGGGTCAGCGCATCCTGATCCTGGCCGGTACGCCTTTCGGGGCACCGGGGGCTGCGAATCTGCTGCGATTGGCTCATGCTCCGTCAAAGGCGAAGGGCGCCCGCAAAAGCTAACGGCACCGGATGATCAAATACATCGGCTCCAAGCGCGCCTTGCTGGGCCATGTCACAGGTGCGGTTCGCGACGTCCTGCCCGCGGGTGGCAGGGTCTGCGATCTCTTTTCCGGAACAGCTCGCGTCGGCCATGCGATGAAGGCGCAGGGTTATCGGGTGTGGTCGAACGACCACAATGCCTATGCCCACACCCTGGCCACGGCCTATGTCCAGGCCGATCGCGACATCTGGCTGGAACGCGCAGAGGCGGTGCTGGCCGAGTTGCGGCAGGTGCGCCCACAGGCGGGCTGGTTTACCAAGGCCTTCTGCGAGGACGCCCGATACTTCCATCCCGACAACGGAGCCCGCATCGATGCCATGCGTGACCGGATCGAGACGCTGGCACTGGAGCCTGAGCTGGAAGCGATCGCCTTGGTCAGTCTGATGGAGGCAGCCGATCGGGTCGACTCCACGGCCGGTGTCCAGATGGCCTATATGAAGACCTGGGCCGCGCGGGCTTTGAAGCCTTTGGAACTGCGCTTGCCCGAGCTACTGCCCGGCGTGACGACTGGGCCTTGCGTCGCGACCCAAGGCGATGCGGTCGATATGGCGGCACAGGTCGAGGCCGACCTTGTCTATCTGGACCCGCCCTACAACCAGCACTCCTATCTGGGCAACTATCACTGCTGGGAGAGCCTGGTCCTGTGGGACAAACCCGAGACCTATGGCATCGCCAACAAGCGTGTGGACGTCAGGACGCGCAAAAGCGCCTTTAATTCTCGGCGCGGCATCGGACCGGCTCTGCAGTCTGTCATTGATCGGCTGAAAGCCCCCAATCTGATCGTCTCATTCAACGACGAGGGCTATCTGGACCGTGAGACCTTGGTTCAGATGCTGGGCGCACGCGGCCATGTTCAGGTCGTCGAGATCGCCCGCCCCCGCTATGTCGGGGCCCGGATCGGCATTCATAATCCGAAGGGCGAAAAGGTCGGAGCGGTGGGTCGGCTGCGCAATGTCGAATATCTGTTTGTGGTGACGGACCGGCCTGTCGACTTGGCCGCCGCGGCCTGACGGGAACGACCCTGCGGCGATCGCCGTTAGGTCGTCATGTCAATGTCATCATCCACGCCCCACCGGCCCTCCTTGTCCGCGGCCAATGCCTTTGACGCCATCGCCTGGCGGTCGTCCCCGAGCCGCCAGTTCGAAACGATGACCCCGGTCGAGATGCCCCTGCCCCGTTGGGTCGTCGTCGTGGGTGGCGGCGTGATGGCCGCCCTGATGGGAGCCATGGTGGGCGGCGGACTGGCGATTTGATCTATTCCGGGATGTCCTGGAAGTTGCCGTAGCGGCCGTCGCGAGCCAGGTTACCGAAGCGGGTCGTGTTGTCGTCGAAGGCCAGTTTGACGATTCCGATGGGACCGTGGCGCTGCTTGCCGATGACGACCTCGGCCTGACCGTGGATTTCGCCCATCCTCTCGGCCCAGGTCACATATTCCTCCTTCTTCTCGTCGGAGGGCTTCAGGCGTTCGTGGTAGTAGCTCTCACGGTAGACGAACATCACGCAGTCGGCGTCCTGCTCGATCGAGCCGGATTCGCGCAGGTCCGATAGCTGGGGCCGTTTATCCTCCCGGTTCTCGACCTGACGGGACAGCTGCGACAGCGCCAGGATCGGCACGTCCAGTTCCTTGGCCAACGCCTTCAGACCGCCGGTGATTTCCGACACTTCCTGCACGCGGTTTTTCTGGCTGTTGGATTCGCCGGTCGTGATGAGCTGCAGATAGTCGACCACGATCAGGTCCAGCCCCTGCTCCTGCCGTTTCAGGCGCCGGGCGCGGGCGGCCAGCTTGGCGATCGACAGTCCGCCGGTGGCGTCGATGTACAAGGGACTGGCGGCGATCTCGTCCGCAGCCTCGCGGATCTGGCCATAGTCGGTGGCGTTCAGGTCGCCCTTTCGCATCTTGTCCGACGACACATTGGAGGCGTCTGCCAGGATACGCATCGCCAGCTGTTCGGCGCTCATTTCCAGCGAGAAGAAGGCGACGACGCCGCCGTTGACGGTCTTGCGGCCCTCCGGTGTCGGCTCCCACTGGTACCGGCGGGCGACGTTGAAGGCGATGTTGGTGGCCAGGGCCGTCTTTCCCATCGACGGACGTCCTGCCAGGATCAGCAGGTCGGACGGGTGAAGCCCGCCCAGCATGTGGTCCAGGTCGATCAGGTGCGTTTCCAGCCCCGCAATCTTGCCCTCTCGGCGATAGGCTTCCTCCGCCATTTCCAGGGCGCCGGCGACAGCGGTGGAAAAGGGCACGAAGCCCGATGAGGCCTTTCCGGTCTCAGCCAGATTATACAGCTGCTGTTCGGCCTGTTCGATCTGATCGATGGCCTTGGTCTCGGGATCGGGCGCAGCCTTGGCGATCTCGCCGCCGATGCGGATCAGATCGCGGCGCAGGGCCAGGTCATAGACGACGCGGGCATAATCCGGCGCATTGGCAGCTGGCGGGGCACGGTCGACCAGATCGGCCAGATAGCGCAGACCGCCGAACTCCTCGAACGCCGGATCCTGTTTGAACCGCTCCATCAGGATGGTCGGCTCAGCCAGCAGGCCCTGCCGGATGTGATCTTCGATCGCCGTATAGAGCCGCTGGTGGAACGGCTCGTAGAAGTGGATGCCACTCAGCCGGTCGCTGATCCGCTCGAAGACGGCATTATCGAACATCAGCGCGCCCAGCAGCGCCTGCTCGGCCTCCAGATTGTGGGGCATCGAGGTGATCGCGCCGGGGTCGAGGGGCGACGGAAAGGTCACAGGGGCATAGGCGTTCATTGCAGGAGGTCTAACCTTGAAGGCCCCCTGCGACACCTGCGGTCGTCCCATTCGCGGGGGACAAGACGTTAACGCTGTGGAACGCTGTCAATTCCGCAACGGCATCAAGCCGGGCAAGGATGCTGCGCTCGAAACCATTCGCGCACACCGTCGGCCACGGTCATGCGCTGACGTCGGCTCTGGGGGATGGCGTTCAGAAACCCGAGGAACTGGCGCGCATCCAGTGAGATCCGTTCGGGCGGGCAGGCCAAGAGCGTCCGGCCCGCGGCACGGGCCTCGCGGATTTCCCCCCTGACGGTGACGAAGGCTCGCTCGGCCTCGGTCTTCAGACGATGGGCGTCCGGCATCAGCATGGCGGTCGGGTTCAGCGGAATACGATTGGCCCGATTGACGAAGGCCTCCAGGGTCATGGGCGACTGGGCCTGAACAGCCCCGGCCATGATCGTCAGCGTGAGCCCAAGAGCCAGGGTTGCAGATCGCATGTCATCCCTCCTGAAAGGCTCAGCTTAGGCGTTCGTTTGCGGCCGTTTCAGGGAAGGATCGCAGCCGGATAAAGAAAGGGCGCGTCCGTTGCCGAACGCGCCCCACCTTGTTGATCTGACCCGGAGGACAGGATCAGTCTTCGCTGCCCAGTCCGTCCTGGCGACCGGCACCGCCCTCGAACATGTCGCGGGCCTGTTCCTCGGCAGCCTGGCGGTCGTCGTCATAGGCCGCCTTGATGACGTCCTCGCCGCGCGCCTGACGTTCGGCTTCTTCAGCCGAGCGGGCGACGTTGATCTTGACGGTGACCATGACCTCGGCGTGCAGGCGAACCGGCACGTCGTGGACGCCCAGCGTCTTGATCGGCACATTCAGGACGACCTGGCTGCGCTCGACCTTGCCGCCTTCAGCCTGAACGGCCTCAGCCACGTCGCGGGCGGCAACCGAACCATAGAGCTGGCCCGTTTCGCCGGCCTGACGGATCAGGACGTAGGTCTGGCCGTCGATCTTGTCGCCAACCTTGGCCGCATCGGCCTTGTTCTTCTCGTTGCGCGCCTCGATGGCAGCGCGCTCGACTTCGAAGGCCTTCAGGTTGTTGGCGGTGGCCCGGCGGGCCTTGTCGCGCGGCAGAAGGAAGTTGCGGGCGAAGCCGTCCTTAACGGTAACGACATCGCCGATGGCGCCGAGATTATCGACGCGTTCAAGCAGAACGACCTTCATATCACTTCACCACATAGGGCAGGAGGGCCAGATAGCGGGCACGCTTGATGGCCTGGGCCAGCAGGCGCTGCTTCTTCTGGGAAACGGCGGTGATGCGCGACGGGACGATCTTGCCACGCTCGCTGATGTAGCGTTGCAGCAGCTTGACGTCCTTGTAGTCGATCTTCGGCGCATTGGCACCCGAGAACGGGCACACCTTGCGACGACGATAGAAGGGACGGCGTCCGGCGGAGCCGGAGCCCGCGGGGGTCCCCGGAGTGTTGGCGCCCGAAGGGGCGGATGTGGTGTCAGTCATGATCCGGTTCCCTTAGACGGCTTCGACTTCATCGGCGCGGGGGGCACGATCGCGTTCGCGCTCACGTTCGCGCTCACGACGAGCCAGCAGGGGCGACAGTTCCAGGTCAAGTTCCTCGACCCGGACGGTCAGCCAGCGAAGGACGTCTTCGTTGATGCCCAGCTGACGCTCGACCTCGGCCATGGCGGCCGGCGGAGTGTCGATGGCGAGCAGAGAATAGTGTGCCTTGCGGTTCTTCTTGACCCGATAGGTCAGGTTGCGCAGACCCCAGTATTCGATCTTGGCGACGGATCCGCCGCCGGCCTCGATGATCGCCTTGATGGTGTCGTTCAGCGCTTCGGCCTGTTGCGCGCTGATATCCTGGCGCGTCATGACCGTGTGCTCGTAAAGAGCCATTCGGTAGTCTCCCTTGATGGACGTCGGCGCGGGCGGACCGGGTTAGAAGTCCTGTCCCACGATGGCTCCTGACGCGGCGGCCGGGATGGCTTCCCGAACCCTTTGATACTCCGCGCCAGGACCGAAGCCCTGGAAAGCCGGGCCGTATAGGGGAAAAGCCTCCCTCGGGCAAGCCGGAGCGCCTACCGGCTTTGGGAATGAGCATGTTTGCGCCGCTCAGCACGGCCGCGCGCGCTCCTACGCCCTCGACGGCAGGCATTTCTCCTCCCCATCCGGAATGGGGAGGAGATGGCACCTTTCGATAGGAAGGATGGCAGTCTAGATAGGAAGAATGGCAGTGCCGAAGGCACGCTTCAGTTCGTGGGCGGCAAACGTCTGGGCGGCTGCCGCATCCGGCACGACCAGAGCCATGCCGAAGAACTCGTGCGTGGAGCCGTGGAAGGTCTTGTGACGCACATCCACACCGGACTGTTCCAACCGCTCGGCCAGCAGTTCTCCCTCTGACCGCAGGGGATCGATCTCGGCCAAGATGATGGTAGCAGACGGCAGGCCGATCAGGTCCGCCTCGACAACATTGACGCGTGTGTCGGCAGTCTGGGCTTGGCTGTCGAAGGTTTGTTCAACAAACCATTCGATCATCGCCTTATTGAGTGGCTTAGCGAACTCGTTCTCGACATATGACGGCGTGTTCAGGTCGTTGCCGACCAGGGGATAGACCAGCACCTGATGCAGCGGAGCCTGCAGCCCTTGGTCGCGCGCGGCGATGGCGACATTGATGGCCAAGTTACCGCCTGCGCTTTCTCCCATCACTGCTACCTTCTGGGGGTCGCCATTGAAGGTCTGGGCATTGTCGAGCACCCATTTGTAGGCCGCGACCGCATCTTCGTGGGCGGCGGGGAATTTGTGCTCCGGTGCTTGGCGATAATGGACGGAGACCACGATGACATCGGCCATCTTCGAGACGCCGCGCGGGCCACCGTCATAGACGTCCAGATCGGCGATAACGAAGCCGCCGCCATGGAAATAGACCACAACCGGATGCAGCCGATCCTCGGAATGCTCATGCGGCTTGTAGATGCGGGCCTGGATGGGGCCGGCGGCGCCGGGAATGGTGATGTCGGCGGTTCTGACTCCCAGGTCGGCGGCCGGGTCCTTACCCGACTTGCGCAGCAGGGATTTGACCGCATCGGTCGGGGTCGGCTGAAGGCGGGCCTGCTCGGCGCCCAGGTTTTCGATCGGCTTGCCGCCGAGAGACGCCAGTTCGTCGAGGACCTTCTGCATCGGGCCATCGGCCTTGGCCGGAGAGGTGCGCGGCGCTTCGTCCTTACCGAGGATTTTGTCGAGGATAGACATGAGTATTCCTGAATGAGGTGACAGTGCGACGAGAACCCGCCGCCGCGGCAGGATGTTCCGTTTGGTCACGCTTGACTCAGGGCCTGACTCGGGGCCTTTGGACCTTGCTCTCGCGGGAGAGATCGGGGCCGTTTCGGCGGACCTCGGAGCCGAAGGCGCAACCGCCCCGGAAACGCTCAGGCAAACGGACCGCGAGGACATACGGACGCTGGAAAGTCGATCCAGGATCTTCGGATCTGGGGATCGCGCCGACGGAGCAAGGCCCGGATCGGATCCGAGCCGGAATCTCTCAGGCCTCACGGACAGCGGGGGCGCGAGGACGGCGGGCATCACCCGCTTCAACACGCGACTCTGAAAGTCTGGCCCGCATGACCGATCAAGCCTTGAAGACCACGCCGCTGAATGCCGCGCACCGCGCCCTGGGGGCCCGCATGGTCGGGTTCGGCGGCTATGACATGCCTGTGCAGTATGAGGGCGTCCTGGCCGAGCATCGCTGGACCCGCGAACACGCTGGCCTGTTTGATGTCTCGCACATGGGCCAGTGCAAGATCACGGGCGCGGACGCCATTACCCAGTTCCAGCGCTTCGTGCCCGGCGACTATGAAGCCCTGAAAGCCGGCAAACAGAAATACAGCCTGCTGCTGAATACCGAAGGCGGCATCATGGACGATCTGATGGCCGGAAAGCCCGACCACGACGGCCTTTATGTCGTGGTCAATGCCGGCAATAAGGATGCGGACTTCGCCTATCTGGACGCGCATCTGCAGGGCGACGCGACCCTGACCGTCCTGTCCGACCGCGCGCTGATCGCCATCCAGGGGCCCGAGGCGGCCGAGGTGATGGCGGCGCACGAGCCGGTCCTGGCCGAGTTCGGCTTCATGGACTGTGCGCGGCTGATGCTGTTCGGCGTCGACTGCTATGTCTCGCGCTCGGGCTACACGGGCGAAGACGGCTACGAAATTTCCGTGCCGAACGCGGATGCCGAGCGGATCTGGAACACCATCCTGGAGGACGCGCGGGTCAAGCCGATCGGCCTGGGCGCGCGTGACAGCCTGCGGCTGGAAGCCGGACTGCCGCTGCATGGCCACGACATCGATGCGACGACGTCACCGGTCGAGGCGGCCCTGACCTTTGCCCTGTCCAAGTCGCGCAAGGAAGCGGCCGACTTCAATGGTGCCGAGCGGATCCTGAAGGAACTGGCGGAAGGCACCGGTCGGGTACGCGTGGGACTGAGCGTCAAGGAAGGTGCCCCGGCGCGCGAGGGCGCAGAGATCGCGGATGAGGACGGCACGGTCATCGGCGCGGTGACCTCCGGCGGCCCCTCCCCTACCCTGGGTCGGAACATCGCCATGGGTTATGTGCCCGCCTCGCACGCGGCCCTGGGCACTGAGCTGAAAGTCATCGTGCGCGGCAAGGCCGCAGCCGCCGAAGTCATCGCCATGCCCTTCGTGGCACAGCGCTATCACCGCAAACCAAAAGCCTGAGGGATCGTCCGATGAAGTTCACCAAGGATCACGAGTGGGTCAGCCTGGACGGCGACATCGCCACCGTGGGCATTACCAAACACGCCGCCGACCAACTGGGCGATGTCGTGTTCGTCGAGGTTCCGCAGGTCGGCAAGACCGTGACCAAGGGCGACAGCTTTGCCGTCGTCGAGAGCGTCAAGGCCGCCTCCGACGTCTATGCGCCGGTGTCGGGCGAAGTGGTCGAAGCCAATGACGCCCTGTCCAGCGCCCCGGAAACGGTCAATGCAGCGCCCGAAGCCGATGGCTGGTTCGCCAAGATCAAGGTCGCCGATGCTTCCGGTCTGGACGCCCTGATGGATCAGGCGGCCTACGACCAGTACCTGACGACGCTCTGATAACCGCATGACCAACGAGCAACTCGCGGCCCAACTCAAAGATGATTGCGATCGCGCAGGCGATGGCGAGCGAGTGGTGACGATTCACCTGTTCGGCATTCGTCATGCGACGGATCTCAAGGGGCGCAACCTCCGAGAAATCGCCACGCTGGCCGGCATACCGGTCGATTATGGAACCGAGATCGGCAAGGGCGTGAAGCTCGCGTCGTACGTCGATATCAAACGCTAGATAGGCCTCCCCGCCATGCGCTACCTCCCCCTGACGCCCGATGATCGTACCGCCATGCTGGCGGCGATCGGTGCCAAGTCGATCGACGACCTGTTCGTGGACGTGCCGCAGAGCGCGCGTCTGGCTGAGCCGGTGGACCTGCCGCGCGTGGCGGGCGAGCTGGAGGTGGAGCGGGCGCTGAAGGCCCTGGCCGGCAAGAATACCGTCGCGGGCGATGTGCCCTTCTTCTGCGGGGCCGGAGCCTATCGCCACCATGTCCCGGCGACGGTGGATCATGTGATCCAGCGGTCGGAATTCCTGACCAGCTACACCCCCTATCAGCCCGAGATCGCCCAGGGGACGCTGCAGTACCTGTATGAGTTCCAGACCCAGGTGGCGAACCTGACCGGAATGGATGTGGCCAACGCCAGCCTCTATGACGGCTCGACCGCCATGGCCGAGGGCGTCCTGATGGCGACGCGGGTGACGCGCCGGAACAAGGCGGTCATCTCGGGCGGGGTTCACCCCCACTATGTCGCCGCGACCGAAACGGTCGTGCATGCGGTCGGGGTAGAGACGCAGGTCCTGGCTCCGGCCGTCGATGCCGAAGCCGACGTCATCGCCCAGATCGGGCCGGACACGGCCTGTGTCGTCGTCCAGACCCCGAACGTCTTCGGCACCGCCACCGACGTGACCAGGATCGCCGAGGCGGCCCATGCGGCCGGGGCTCTGCTGATCGTGGTCGTGACCGAGGCCGTGTCGATGGGCCTGCTGAAATCGCCTGGCGAGATGGGGGCCGACATCGTGGCCGCCGAGGGCCAGTCGATCGGCAATGCCCTGAACTATGGCGGTCCGTACATCGGCCTGTTCGCCTGCCGCGAGAAGCTGATCCGCCAGATGCCGGGCCGTCTGTGCGGCGAGACGGTGGATGCCGATGGCCAGCGCGGCTTCGTCCTGACCCTGTCGACGCGCGAACAGCACATCCGCCGGGATAAGGCGACGTCGAACATCTGCACCAACTCGGGCCTGTGCTCGCTGGCCTTCACCATTCACATGAGCCTGCTGGGCGAGACCGGCCTGCGCCGCATGGCTCTGCTGAACCACGAGAAGGCGCTGGCGACCCGCGATGCCCTGGCCGCCATTCCTGGGGTCGAGATCCTGACCGGCCGGTTCTTCAACGAGTTTGCCGTGCGCCTGCCCCGCAATGCCGCCGAGGTGGTGGATGCCCTGGCCGCGCACCGCATTCTGGCGGGCGTGCCCTACAGCCGTCTGGCCCCCAATGCGGGCATGGACGATGTCCTGCTGGTCTGCGCGACCGAGACGACACTGGATGCCGACATCAAGATTTTGGCGGGTGCGCTCGCCAAGGTCCTGGCGAACTGAGGAGCGGAACGATGAGCACCATGAACACCGTTGGCCGTCCCACCACGCCGAACGCCGTGGCCTCCAAGCCCGAAACCCTGAGCGGCGGCCGTGGCCTGCTGCAGAACGAAGCCCTGATCTTCGAGGGCGATGGATGGGGCAAAACGGGCGTCGATCTGCCCGAGCCCAAGGGGTCGGCATCCGATCTGGGCGACCTGGTCCGCAAGGATCCGATCGGCCTGCCCGGCCTGTCGGAGCCCGAGGCGATGCGCCACTATGTGCGTCTGTCCCAGAAGAACCACGCCATCGATCTGGCCCTCTATCCGCTGGGCTCTTGCACGATGAAGCACAACCCGCGCCTGAATGAGAAGATGGCGCGCCTGCCCGGCTATTCCGACATCCACCCGCTGCAGCCGGTCTCGACCGTGCAGGGGGCGCTGGAGCTGATGGATCAGTTGGCGCACTGGCTGAAGACCCTGACCGGCATGCCCGCGGTCGCCCTGTCGCCCAAGGCGGGTGCCCATGGCGAGCTGTGCGGCCTGATGGCCATTCGTGCCGCCCACGAAGCCAGCGGTCAGCACGAAAAGCGCCGGAAGGTTCTGGTGCCGACCAGCGCCCACGGCACGAACCCGGCCACGGCAGCCTTCGTCGGCTATACTGTCGTCGAGGTGGCCCAGACCGACGACGGCCGGGTGGATGTGGCGGACCTGGCCTCCAAGCTGGGCGACGACGTCGCCGCCATCATGGTGACCAATCCCAACACCTGCGGCCTGTTCGAGCGCGACATCCTGGAGATCAGCCGCCTGACGCATGAGGCTGGAGCCTATTTCTATTGCGACGGCGCGAACTTCAACGCCATCGTCGGGCGGGTGCGTCCCGGCGACCTGGGCGTCGATGCCATGCACATCAATCTGCACAAGACCTTTTCCACGCCGCACGGCGGGGGTGGTCCGGGCTCGGGCCCCGTGGTGCTGTCGGCGGCTCTGGCCCCGTTCGCCCCTGCCCCGTGGGTGGTCAATGATGGGGACGGCTTCAACCTGGTCGAGCGGGCCGAGGATGAGGCAGCCCAGGCGTTCGGACGAATGTGCGCCTTCAACGGCCAGATGGGCATGTTCGTGCGGGCCCTGTCCTACATGATGAGCCATGGCTCGGACGGCCTGCGTCAGGTGGCCGAGGATGCGGTGCTGAATGCCAATTACATCAAGGCACGG
Organism: Brevundimonas vitisensis; assembly: GCF_016656965.1. Taxonomy (NCBI): domain Bacteria; kingdom Pseudomonadati; phylum Pseudomonadota; class Alphaproteobacteria; order Caulobacterales; family Caulobacteraceae; genus Brevundimonas; species Brevundimonas vitis. Next base: position 2,709,641 of record NZ_CP067977.1, on the reverse strand, counting down.
CTGTCGGACGTGATGAGCGCCGCCTTCCCAGACGGCCCCTGCATGCACGAGGCCCTGTTCGACGACAGCTGGCTGAAGGGTACCGACATCACGACCCTGGACTTCGCCAAGGCCATGATCGACGAAGGCTTCCACCCCATGACCATGTACTTCCCGCTGGTCGTGCACGGGGCCATGCTGATCGAGCCGACAGAGACGGAGTCCAAGGCCGAACTGGACCGCTTCATCCACGCCATGCGCCTGCTGGCCGAGGCCGCCAAGGCCGGCGACAGCGAACGGTTCAAGGGGGCTCCCTTCCACGCCCCGATGCGCCGCCTGGACGAGACACGCGCGGCGCGTTCGCCCCGCCTGCGCTGGACCGCGCCCGAAGGGTCGAATATCGCGGCCTGATCTGCCCGGCTTTATGGCGACTTCGCAGTCGCCATATCGCATTTGCTAAGCACAGGAGTGTGAACGCCCGTCGTCGAAGACGGGCGTATGCTTGCCCTCGCGTTATCAGCACGGAATCCAGCGTTGGGAGGCGCTGTCGTCATGATGTCACGCGTAAAAATGGGTATGCTTGCCGGACTGGCCTCGACCACAGCGATCTTTCTGCTTGAAGCGGTCAATCTGTTGCTGGGACCTTGGGTCGTCAGCTTTCCCCGACTGTTGTCAGTCACCTTGCAGATGCCAGACAATGTTGCGCTGGGCTGGATCGCCCACGCCATCGCCGGGACCCTGGTGCTGGGGCCGCTGTTTGCCTTGATGTACAAGTCCATCCCGGGCCAGACACCCGAGGCCAAGGGCATCACCTTTAGCGTCGCGGCCTTCGTGGTGCTCAGCCTGACCGTCGCGCCGCTGGCGGGGGTCGGCATGTTCTTCATGCGGGCCGGATTTGTGGCCCTGGCCTGGATGATTCTGACTCACGCCCTGTTCGGGGTGGTGCTGGGCAATGTCATGGCCCGGCTGATGGCTCGCGAGAAGCGCGGGCCGGTCGTTATCGGCGGAGCGGCCGTCCACTGACGGACGGCCGCTCCCGTCCCGATCAGTTCAGGCGCGCGGCGATCTGGGCAATGGCGGCGTCGGCCTGGGGGTCGCCTTGGGCGGCCAGACGCGCGGCCAGGATGTCTTCAGCGGCACGCACGGCCTGATCGGTCGCGGCAGCACGGACGTCGGCGGTCGCCTGGGCCTCGGCCTGGGCGATGCGCCGCTCGGCCAGTTGCTGGCGGCGGGCCATGTCCTCTTCCAGCTTGACCTTGGCTTCAGCTTCCAGACGGCGGGCGTCGGCCTCGGCGGCGGCGAGCATCTCGGCGGCCTGGGCCTCGGCTTCGGCCTTCTCCTGACGGATCTGGGCCAACAGGGCCTCGGCCTCGGCGCGCAGGCGCGCGGCCTCGTCCAGCTCGGCCTGAATCTTGGCGGCCTTGGCGTCCAGCACGCCGGCGACCAGCTTGGGCACGCCCGCGAGCAGCAGAATGCCGAAGAACAGCAGCAGACCGATGCCGACCCACAGCTCCGGGTTGGCCAGGTCATACATGTGGGGATCGAGGAAATGCGGCATCAGGCGGCTCCCTCGCCGGTCTCGGTCTTGGTCACGATCGGCAACTCGATCTCAGCGGTCTTCTTGCCCATGCCACGCGGGCGCTTGGCCACGACGTCGGCCGCGATCGTCTCGGCTGCCGTCGGGATGGTCAGGCGGGCGACGATGGCGTCGGCGGTCTCGGCGGCGATGGCGGCGACGTGGGTCATGGCCTGGTCGCGGGTGACGGCGATCTGGGCCTCGGCGGCCTCGATGCGGGCGTTGACCTGGGCTTCTTCGGCGGCGCGGCGCGTTTCGGCCTCAGCGGTGACGCGGGCCTTGGCCTCGGAGGCGACGCGGCGCGAGGCAGCACGGGCCTGATCGACCTCGGCCTTGGCGGCGGTGGCCTGGGTGGCGGCCTCGGCCTGGACCGTACGGGCGGTCGCCACGGCGGTGGAAATGGTATCGGCACGTTCGTCGATCACGCGGCGCAGGCGCGGCGCGAACACCTTGCTGATCAGCAGGTAGAGAACGACGAACAGGAACAGCAGATAGACGATCTGCCCACCCCAGACCGAGGTGTCGAACTGGGGCAGGCCCCCGGCTTCGGCTTCAGTCGTGGCGTGGGTTGCGCCGTGCTCGTTGGATGTTTCAGGAGCGGCCATGGCGTCCGTCTGCGGGAAGGAAAAACAGGACGACGGCGCTTCCCCACGGGGAGGAAGCGCCGCCGGTAGTCACTGTGGCGGCGTGGGCCTTAGCCCAGCCAGGCCAGGATACCCAGCACGAAGGCCAGAATGCCCAGGGCTTCGACCAGGGCGGCGCCGACGAACAGGTTACCGACTTGCGAAGCGGCAGCCGACGGGTTGCGCAGAGCACCGGCCAGGAACTGACCGAAGATGTTGCCCACGCCGATGCCGGCGCCGAGCATGCCCAGGGTGGCCAGGCCAATACCGAAGTACTTGAAGGATTCAGCTTCCATGATGAAGTTCCTATGCAGTCAGGGTTGGAAATAAGGGTTTGTCGGCTGAACCGCTGGCTTAGTGCCCGTGGCCCAGGTTGACCACATCATTGAGATAGATGCTGGCCAGAACGGCGAAAACGAAGGCTTGAAGGAAGGCCACGAGGAACTCCAGCGCGGTCAGACCCACAACCATGCCCATGGACAAGGCCGCCACGGGCAGCCCCAGCCAGCCCAGACCACCGGCGGCCACCAGACCGCCCATCGAGACGACGAAGCCGGCGAAGATCTTCAGCGCAATGTGACCGCCCAGCATGTTGCCGAACAGACGAAGTGCCAGGGTGATGGGGCGCAGGAGGAAGGAAAGAAACTCGATCAGACCCACGATCGGGCGGATCGCAAACGGCGCACTGGTCGGCCAGAACAGCAGGAAGAACTTCAGGCCGTGCTTGGCAAAGCCGATGCCGATCACCAGCAGGATGGTGATCAGGGCCAGGGTCAGGGTGACCGCCAGCTGCGAAGTCGCCGTGAACGTCAGGAACATCCCCAGCAGGTTCATGCCCAGGACAAGGGTGAACAGGGTGAAGACGAACGGGAAATACTTGCGGCCCTCGTGACCGATGATCGAATCGGTCACGCCATCGATCATGCCGAACAGGGTCTCGCCCGCAGACTGCAGGCGACCCGGAACGACCTTGGCACCAGACGTCACCAGGGTGAGGAACAGCACAACCAGACCGAAGGCGATGGTCATGGCGACGTGCGAGTTGGTCACCGCGATCTGCTGAGTTCCCAGGATCGGCAGAGTGACCTCGCCGAACTCCAGGCCCGGGATCGGATGCACCGCAAACTGTTCGATCGGATCGGCCAAGGCCTATCGCTCCTCGTCTTCTTCATCGTCGAACGGGATGGACTTTGGGACCACCCCGGCGGCATCGGCTTCGGCCTGCAGACGTTTGGTCGTCTGCCACGCCATCCAAATTGAAACGGCGAACCCAAAAAGGACGCCGCCTATCAGTCCCCAGGGCGTCGTTCCGGCGAAGCGGTCAACGACGAATCCCAGCGCCAGACCCACCAGGACACCGCCGATCAGCTCGGCGATGATCCGATAAGCCTTGCCCGCCACGGCCTGCGCGACGACGTCGGCGGACTTGTCGGACGTGGTCCGCGCCTCCAGGTCGGATGCGCTTTGGTTGAGGCGTGCGATTGCCTCTTCGCGCGATTCCGGTGTCGGTGACATGGCCCTGCTGGATCAGCGTCCCCGGACAGGCAAAACTGTCCCGGAACGGGGTCTGAATTCGGCGCGGAACCTATAGGCGCGACCCGCATCGGTCAAGGCGCGTCTGGTCATCAGCAAGGCACTGAAAACCCTTCACTTTCGCCAATGTGTCGCTCCGGTGTGGCGAAGCGTCGCCCGCGAGGTCAGCCCAGGGCCTCGAACTGGTCCACCAGGCGCTCCAGCCGGCGGCAGCCGATCTGCCAGAAGGCCGGGTCGCGGGGATCAAGGCCGAACGGAGCCAGGGCCTCGCCATAGGTGCGGGTGCCGCCCCCGGCCAGCAGGTCGCGATACAGCGGCGTAAAGGCCTCAGGATCCTTGGCCCGGGTCTCCATCAGCGCCGCCACCAAAAGGTCGCCGAAGGCATAGGCATAGACATAGAAGGGCGAGTGGACGAAGTGGCTGACATAGCTCCACCAGTGCTCATAACCCGGATTGAGGGTGACCGCCGGGCCGAGCGAGGCCCCCAGTTCCTCCAGCCAGATCTGACCGATTCGCTCGGCCGAAACCTCTCCGCCCGCCCGCTCGTCATGGAACCGCGTTTCGAACCGGTGAAAGGCGATCTGGCGCACGACCGTATTCAGCCCATCCTCGATCCGCCCGGCGAGCAGGCCGCGCTGTTCGGACCGGGGCGCGGTGGCCAGCAGCCGATCGAAGGTCAGGCCCTCGGCGAAGATGGAGGCCGTCTCGGCCAGCGTCAGGGGGGTATCGGCCAGCAGGGTGCCGCGATCAGCGGCCAGGGTCTGATGCACGCCATGGCCCAGTTCGTGAGCCAGGGTCAGGACGTCACGCCGCTCTCCCATCCAGTTCAGGAAGACATAGGGATGGCGGTTGGCGGTGACGGGATGGGCATAGGCCCCCGACTGCTTGCCCGGACGGGCACGGCCGTCGATCCAGGGCCGGTCGAAGAAGCCCCGCGCGCGGTCGGCGAATTCGGGCCCCAGGTCGGCGAAACTCTCCAGCACCAGCGATCGGCCCTGGCTCCAGTCGAAGGCACGCGGCGCAGAGGTGTCGAGGGGCGCGTTGCGGTCCCACTGATCCAGCCGGTCCTTGCCCATGGCCCGCGCCTTCAGCGCATAATAGCGGTGCGACAACTTCGGATAGGCGGCGGCGACCGCCTCGGCCATGGCGTCCACGGCCTCACCGTCGACCTCATTGGCTAGGTGCCGGCTGTCGGCGGGACGTTTGAAGCCGCGCCAGCGATCCTCCATCGCCTTGTCGGCGGCGACGGTGTTCAGCACCAGGGCCATGGTCTGGACCCGGTCGCCCAGCGCCTGTGACAGGCCCTCGGCCGCCGCCTTGCGGCGAGCGCCGCGGGGATCCGACAGCTGGTTCAGGGCCTGGGCCAGGGTCAGGCTGTCCTTGCCCGCCTTGACGCGCAGGGCGGCCAGGGTTTCGTCGAACAGGCGCGGCCACTGGGCGGAAATGGGCGCCCGCTCAGCGATGAAGGTTTCCAGCTCGGCCGACAGCTCATGCGGCTTCATCGCCCGGACCCGGCGCAGCCAGGGGGTCCAGCGGGCGGCGGCGGGATGGGCGGCCAGGGCGGCGTCGATCTCTGCATCCTCCAGCTGGTTGACCTCCAGCGTCAGCCAGACCGTCGGCGTGGCAATGGCGGTCATCTTCTCGCGGATATCGGCCTCAAACCCCTGGGCCGCCGCATCGTCGCGGGCGGTGGAGGCCGAGAGGAAGGCATAGGCCCCGAGGCCCCCCAGCACATCGGTCGCCTGTTCATACAAGGCGATGGCGCGGTCCAGATCGCGGCCCAGGGCGGCAGGCTCGGCCCGCTGGGCGACCAGACGGCCTTGCAGGGCATTCAGCTCTGCCACCCGCGCGCGCCCTGCTTCCAGATCGGCGGCGATGCGCGGATCGGTCGGCGAGGCATAGAGATCGCCAAGATCCCACAGGGGGGCTTCGGTCGAGGGAGCAGGCGGGGCTTTGAAGGGGGCGTTCATGTCTCTGTTGTGGGGTGGCGGTGACCGGGGCGCAACCGGCGTCGTCGCTTCCCAAGGTCGCAGATTTCAGGTCTGATGACTTGTCGGGGCGGGGAAGCGGACATGACGATCTTTGGTGCCAATGAGACCGCACCCCGCGACGGGGCGGACCGATCCAGCCTGGGGGTCGAGAACCAGCGGGCCATGGCCGTCGCGCGGATTGCCATCGGCGTGACCCAGGGCCTGGTGCTGTATCTGCTGTATCGCACCACCGAGGATCAGGGAATCGGGCGGGCCATGATCTGGCCGGCGACGGTGCCGGGCCTGTTCGGGCCTCTAATGCTGGTCGCCCTTTATCTGCCGGTCGTGCTGTTGGCGGGGGTCGGGCGGTTGCGGCCGATGACCCTGGCGGTCTGGGCGGGGATCGCAGCGGTGGTTCTGGGCCTGCTGGGCTGGCACGATGTGGTGCGGCAGGCGGTGGGGAACGGACCGGATGAGGCCCCCTATCTGGACCTGCCCCTGTTTCCCTTTGCGGCGGTGGCCCTGTTCATCGCCCATCACCTGATCGTGCCAGCGGATCAAGAGCGGCGGTGGATCGCCAGTTTCGCCGCCTATTTCGACACAGCGTGGAAGGCAGGGGTTCAGCTGGCGCTGTCGATCGGCTTCACCGTGGCCTTTTGGTTGCTGCTGTTCCTGGGCGCAGCCCTGTTCAATGTGATCGGTCTGAGGTTCCTGGGCGATCTGATCCAGGAGCCGTGGTTCGCCATTCCCGTGACGACGCTGACCTTTGCCGTGGCCGTGCATCTGACCGATGTGCGCGACGGGCTGATCCGGGGCGTGCGGTCGGTGGCGCTGATGCTGCTGTCGTGGCTGTTGCTGGTCATGACGGTGCTGGTGGCCGGCTTCATGGCCGCCCTGCCCTTCACCGGGCTGGACGGGCTGTGGGCGACGGGCAGTGCGACAGCCCTGGTGCTGGCAGCGGCGGGGGCCCTGATCGTGCTGATCAACACCGCCTATCAGGATGGACGGCCAGAGAATGCGCCGCCCGCCGTGCTGAAGATCGCGGTTCGGGTGGCGGCCCTGCTTCTGACGCCGCTGGTGGTGCTGGCGATCTGGGGCCTTGCACTGCGGATCGGCCAGTATGGCCTGACGCCCGACCGGATCATCGCGGCGGCCTGTGCCGTGGTCGGAGGCATTTACGCCGTCGGCTATGGGTATGCGGCCCTGCCCGTCCATCGCGCCGGGTGGATGCAACCGCTGGAGCGAACCAATGTCGGCGCCGCCGTGGCGACCGTCGCCACCATCCTGGTCCTGTTCAGCCCACTCGCCGACCCGGCCCGGCTGTCGGTCGCCGACCAGATGGCGCGGCTGGAGCGGGGGGCGGTCAGCCCCGAGGCCTTCGACTATCGCTTCCTGCGCTTCGAAAGCGGGCGAGTGGGCGAGAAGGCGCTGGCGCGTCTGGCCGCTTCATCCGATGCGGCAGTGGCGACCCGGGCCAAAGAGGCCCAGGCCGCAGAGAGCCGTTATGAAATCGAGCCCCCTTCGGTCCTGTCTCAGGTCGTGATCGAAGCCTATCCGGCCGGAACGGCATTGCCGCAGGGGTTCGCGGTACCCGTAATGTCGTCCGATATTCGTGCCACCTGCGACACGGCTGGCAAATGCCTGGCCCAGAGCCTGGACATGAACGGCGACGGGCAGGTTGAGGTCCTGCTGGCAAATCCCTGGATGCTGATGCTGTTCCAGCAGGCCGATGGAGCCTGGGTCGAGGTCGGCACCGTCGATCTGGCTCGCTGCGGCGGGCCCAGGCAGGATCCCCGAGAGACGATGCGATCCGGTGGCCTGCGCCCCGTTCCCTCCCCCTGGGCCGATCTGGAAGTGGCTGGCGTCGTCAATCCCATCAACCGCAGTGCCGATTGCGAACGCGCACAGGCCGTCGCCAAGCCCCCCGTGGCCGCACCGGCACCGCCCCGTTAACCCTGCGCTCACCACGCCCCCCAACCTGATCTTCACCGCGTCCGGCCTAAAGCCGTCCCGAAACGAGGCACTCCGCGACCTGGCGGAGCGCCCCAACCGGTGAAGACGAAGGTGCCCCGCATGGCCAAGACCGTTCTGGTCGTCGATGACGATCCGACCCAACGCCGCCTGATCCAGGCGGTGCTCGACCGCGAGGGCTTTGTCGTGGTGCATGCCGAGAGCGGCGGCGAGGCGATCGACCGGCTGACCAAGGGCGGCGGGGCCGATGTCGTGCTGCTGGACCTGGTCATGCCCAAGATGTCGGGCATGGAGGCCCTGGCCGAAATCCGTTCGGCAGGGGTCACCACGCCGGTGATCGTGCTGACCGGAAACGGGGGCATCGAGACGGTGGTCAAGGCCATGCAGGCCGGGGCGCAGGACTTCTTCGTCAAGCCGGTGGCGGCCGAACGCCTGCTGATCGGGGTCCGCAACGCGCTGCAGCTGACGCAGCTGACCGCCGAGGTCGGGCGGCTGAAGAAGCATGTTGCCGGGCGCGCCACCTTCGATGACCTGGTCGGTAACAGCGGCCCGATGCGGATGGTCAAGGCCCTGGGCGCGCGCGCGGCCAAGTCCACGATCCCGGTCCTGATCACCGGCGAGAGCGGCGTTGGCAAGGAAGTCATCGCCCGCGCCCTGCACGGGGCGTCCGACCGGGCGGGCAAGCCCTTCGTGGCCGTGAACTGCGGAGCCCTGCCGGTCAATCTGGTCGAGTCCATCCTGTTCGGCCACGAGAAGGGCAGCTTCACCGGGGCCAGCGACAAACACCTGGGCAAGTTCAAGGAGGCCGACGGCGGCACCCTGTTCCTCGATGAAATTGGCGAGCTGCCGCTGGACATGCAGGTCAAGCTGCTGAGAGCCTTGCAGGAAGGCGAGATCGATCCGGTCGGGGCCAAGCGGCCGGTGCGTATCGATGTGCGAATCGTCTCGGCGACCAATCGCGACCTGGGCCAGCAGGTGGCAGACGGGGCCTTCCGCGAAGACCTGTTCTATCGGCTGAACGTGTTCCCGATCGAGGCGCCATCCCTGCGCGACCGGCGTGAGGACGTGCCGGCCCTGGTCGAGCATTTCGTGGCCCGGTTCAATGTCGAGGAAGGAAAGCGGATCGCCGGTTGCGCGCCCGAGACCCTGGCCATGCTGCAGGCCTTCGACTGGCCCGGCAACGTCCGGCAGCTGGAGAATGCGGTCTATCGCGCCATCATCCTGGCCGATGCGCCGTTCCTGCAGCCGCACGACTTCCCGGCCATCTCGGGTCAGGCCGCCCCGATCGAAGCCGAGCCGGACCGGTCCGCCGCCGTAGCCTCCTATGCCGACCTGCCGCCCCTGCCCGACACGCCGATCCGCATCCTGGACGAACGGGGCCATCTGCGGACCCTGGAAGAGATCGAGCACGACCTGATCCAGCATGCCATCGAGGTCTATGCCGGCCACATGAGCGAGATCGCGCGCCGCCTGGGGATCGGCCGATCGACCCTTTACCGCAAGGTGCGTGAACAGGGCCTGGAAGGGCAGTTGAAAGAGGTGGGGTAAGCCCCCTCCACCACTCCACGGCCCCCTCCCCCTCGCTGCGCGGCGGGGAGGAGACATTCAGTCCTTGGGCTTGCGGCCCCAGCGGCGCTTCGGCTCCTCGCCGTTGGCCTTGCGGGTGATTTCCTTCAGCTTGCGGCCCTGCATGGCCGACAGAGCTTGGCCGGGCGCACCCTTTTCAGGATCGCCGAAGGCGCGGCCGTGGGTCTGGATACGGTCGGAGACGGAGGCGATGAACTCGCCCTCCCATTCGGACAAGGGGATGCCCGCCTTGTCCGCAGCGCGCTTGGCCCGCTTCAGCGCATTGAGCGCCGCGCGCTGATTGGCCTTTCTCTCAGCCTCGAAGGGAGAGACGCTACCGCCCTTTGGGCTGCTTGAGCGCGTGAGTCCGCCGCTACCGCCCTTCGGGCTGCTTGAGCGGGTGAGGGACGACGTTCGGGGCGGCGTGTCGCCGCCCCCCTTGAACCCGGACGAGAACCCCGTCCGCTTCAGTGTCAGATCTCGCCGAGGGCCGAGAGGTAGAGGTCCAGGATGGCATCCTCTTCCTGACGCTTGGCCTTGTCCTGCTTGCGGATGCGGATGACCTTGCGCAGGATCTTGACGTCGTAGCCCTCGCCCTTGGCCTCGTCGAAGACCTCCTTCATGTCAGCCATGACGGCGGCCTTGTCTTCTTCAAGACGCTCGATCCGCTCGATGATCGTGCGCAGGCGGCCCTGGGCGGCCGAGGTCAGGACGTCGGGACTGGCGTCAAACGCCGCATCATCAGCCATGGTGTTTCCTTTGGGGCGCTATGCTCGGCTCGCGGAGCCTCGCGACTTGAGCGCGATTTGAGTCTGTCGGTCGAGACGCTAACCATGCCGGATCGACAGGCTCAACGTCGGACACGAAAAAGGCCGCGGACAACCGTCCGCGACCTGTGGATGGCTGGACCAGGCGCGCCCGTCGGACGCGCCGCCAATCAGCCCTGCTTCGCCTTGAAGCGCGGGTCCGTCTTGTTGATCACGTAAACGATGCCCTTGCGGCGCACGACCTTGCAGTCGCGGTGGCGGGTCTTGAGCGACTTGAGCGAGCTGCGGACCTTCATGGTCGAATCCTTGATGCGCTGGCACTCACCACGCAGCCACTCGATCCTTGAGCACCCGCGAGGCAAAACAAAATGAAAGAGCCGCGGGGACGAACCTCGCGGCGGAGCGGTGCGTATAGAGACGACAGCCGAAAGCGTCAACCGCCAAGGCAAGATACGACTGGCACAATCCTTGATGGGCCTTTCACGAGGCCAGGGCAACGATTGCAGCCCTCGCACGCTTGTGATTGCGGCATTCAGCCGGGGGACGGTAGCCTAGACCTATGCGTATCAGCCTTCGCCTACTTCTGATCGGGTCCGTCGCCGCATGCGCGCCGATGCTGCCCGAACCCCCGGTCATGACCGGGCCCGGCACGCCGCCCCCCGCAGCCGTGCCTCCGTATCAGCCTGCGACGCCCGGCCAGACCACGCCGGCACCGGGCACCGACGTCTTTGACGAAGCGGGCTTCGAGGGCTGGAAACAGGGCTTCCTGAACCGTCACGGCGGAGCGCGCCGGGCCGCCTATGAGCGCGAGCTTCAGGGCCTGACGCCCGATCCGTCGGTGATCCGCCTGGATCGCAATCAACCCGAGTTCAGCCGCCCTGCCGGTGCCTATGTCCAGAATGCCGTCAGCGCGTCACGCGTGGCCCAGGCACGCCAGCGGATCGGTGCCGTACCGTGGGAGGTCGTCCAGCGATTCGGCGTGCCATCCGAGATTCTGGTCGCCATCTGGGCCCAGGAAAGCGCGTTCGGGGCGGTTCAGGGCGATCAGGACGTGATCCGGTCCCTGGCCACCCTGGCCTATGACGGACGCCGCCGGGACTGGGCCGAGGATCAGCTGAGAAACGCCCTGGATATTGTCGTCGACGGTCGTCGCGAACGCAGCGGCCTGAAGGGCAGCTGGGCCGGGGCCATGGGCCAGACCCAGTTCATGCCCGACAACTATCTGCGGCTGGGTATCGACCAGACCGGCGACGGCAAGGTCGACATCTGGGGCTCGGACGCCGACGCCCTGGCCTCGGCCGCCAATCTGCTGGCCCAGGCGGGTTGGAAGCGCGGTCAGGGTTGGGCCTATGAAGTCGTCCTGCCTGCCGGGTTCGACTATTCACTGGCCGAGGCTGACCGCCAGCCCTGGAGTTATTGGGCGCAGCGGGGCGTGGCCCTCGCCCACGGTGGCTCACTCAGTCCTGCCGAGGCCGCAGAAGGGGCCACCATCCTGTTGCCGCAGGGCGCGCGGGGACCAGCCTTCCTGGCCCTGCCCAACCATTATGTGATCCGGCGCTACAACAACTCGGTCTCCTATGCCCTGGCCATCGGCCTGACGGCTGATGGGGTCATGGACAAACCGGGCTTGGTGGCGACCTGGCCCAATGATGCGCCCCTGTCGCGCGAGCAGAGGATTGGGGCACAGTCCGCGCTGACGCGGCTGGGTTACGACACCCAGGGCATCGACGGTGTGGTCGGGGCCAATACGCGCAACGCCCTGCGGCGCTGGCAGGCCGCAACCGGACGGCTGGCCGACGGCTATCTGACTGCCGAACTGGCCGACGAACTGATCCGCATCGCGCAATAGGTCGGCCCGGGCCCGCCCTGCTGTCTCCTGCCTGTCGCGCAGCGATGGGGAGGTGGCGCGGCTTCGCGCCGTGACGGACGGGGCGCTTCGGAACCCGCCCTACTCTGCGATACGCGCCAGACTGGGACGCTGGTCGCGCTGAGATGACGCCACGGCTTCGACGGCACGCATCACGCGCAGCAGATTCTCGCCCGCCAGCTTGCGGATGTCGGCCTCGGACCAGCCGCGCCGGATCAGTTCGGACAGCAGAGCAGGATAGGTCTCAACGCCTTCCAGACCGATCGGCAGGGAGTCCACGCCGTCGAAGTCACCGCCGATGCCGACGTGGTCGATCCCGGCGACGTCTCGGACGTGCTCGATGTGATCGGCAACATCGGCCAGGGTGGCGGTGGGCAAGGGATGAGCCGCATTCCAGGCGGCCATGCCGGCCGTCACAAAATCCGGCGCGCCGGGGTTCAGGGACTTCAGCCGAGCCTCCTCGGCCGCGCGGGCAGCGTTCCAGCTGCGGACCTCCTCGCTGACAAAGCCTGGCACGAAGGTCACCATGACGATGCCGCCGTCCTCTGCCATCAGGCGAAGCACGCTGTCGGGGACGTTGCGGGGATGGTCCGTCACCGCCCGCGCAGAGGAGTGGGAAAAGATCACGGGCGCAGCCGACACCCGCATGGCGTCCAGCATCGTCTCTTCGGACACATGGCTGAGGTCGACCATCATGCCCAGGCGGTTCATCTCGCGGATCACCTCTTCGCCAAAAGGCGACAGGCCGCCCCACTTCGGGGCGTCAGTGGCGCTGTCGGCCCAGGTCGTGGTGCGCGAATGGGTCAGGGTGATGTAGCGGGCCCCGGCATCATAGAACTCGCGCAGCAGGCCGAGGGAATCGGCGATCGAATAGCCCCCCTCCATGCCGATCAGGCTGGCGATCCGGCCGGAGCGATGGATGCGCACCACATCGTCGGCGGTATAGGCCAGGGCGAAGACGTCGGGATGGGCGGCCACGATCCGCTTGACCGTGTCGATCTGTTCGAAGGTGGCGACGGCGGCATCGGGCGGGCTGAGGCTGGCCGGCACATAGACTGACCAGAACTGTCCCCCCACACCCCCGGCGCGCAGGCGCGGGATGTCGGTGTGCAGATCGGTGCCTGCGTCCAGATTGGTCGTCAGGTCCACGGCGTGGGGGTCGTTGCCGTGGCTCTGACGCAGGGCCCAGGGCAGGTCGTTGTGGCCGTCGATCAGAGGGGTGCGGCTGAGGATACGGCGAACCCGCTCCTGTCGCGCGGCATCCTCGGCATCCTGGGCCAGGGCAGGCGCGGCCAGGGCCATGACAGATGCGGCGGCGAGCAGGGTACGGATCATGAGACAGCCTCGAAGGGGTGGAGGCGCGACTGTGGCAGACCTGAAGGCGGAGACAAGGTTGTCGCTGCTTACTCCGCCTTAACCGTGACGATTCACCATGGCGGTTCAAGCTGTGCAGGGCCGCGTTCGTGACTGATCTGAAGACCTCTCCCCTTGCGACCAATGTCGTCCACCGGGGCGACTGCATCACCGTGCTGAAGGGCCTGCCCGATGCGTCGGTCGACATGGTGTTCGCCGATCCGCCCTATAATCTGCAGCTGGGCGGCGACCTGCTGCGGCCGGACAACAGCGTGGTCGATGCGGTCGACGACGACTGGGACAAGTTCGACAGCTTCGCGGCCTATGACGCCTTTACCCGGGCGTGGCTGACGGAATGCCGCCGCGTGCTGAAGCCCGAGGGCTCACTGTGGGTGATCGGCAGCTATCACAACATTTTCCGCCTTGGTTCGGCCATGCAGGACCTGGGGTTCTGGGTGCTGAACGACATCATCTGGCGCAAGACCAATCCGATGCCGAATTTCAAGGGCACGCGGTTTACCAATGCCCACGAGACGCTGATCTGGGCCGCGCGGTCGCGCGAGCAGAAGCGCTATACCTTCAACTACGATGCCATGAAGGCCTTCAACGAGGATGTGCAGATGCGGTCCGACTGGACCCTGGCACTGTGCACCGGCGAGGAGCGGATCAAGGGCGAGGACGGCAAGAAGGCCCATCCGACCCAGAAGCCCGAGGCCTTGCTGCACCGGGTCATCATGGCCGCGAGCCGCCCCGGGGACGTGATCCTGGACCCCTTCTTCGGCACCGGAACGACGGGGGCCGCCGCCAAACGCCTGGGCCGGCATTACGTCGGCATCGAACGTGACGAGACCTATGCCAAAGTGGCCGAGACGCGGATCGCCGCCGTCATTCCCGCTGCGCCTGAGGACCTGAAGGTCATGGGGTCCAAGCGGGCCGAGGTGAAGGTGCCGTTCGGCGCCCTGGTCGAGGCCGGGCTGCTGGCACCCGGCGACCGGCTGTATTCGCCCAAGGGCGACCGCGAGGCCCGGGTCCGCGCCGACGGCTCGCTGGTGTCGGGAGAGTTCACCGGCTCGATCCACAAGCTGGGCGCGCTGCTGGAAAACGCCCCCGCCTGCAACGGCTGGACCTACTGGCGCTTCAAGACCGACCAGGGCTTCAAATCCATCGACGCCCTGCGCTCGGAAATCCGCGCGACGATGTAGTGGATCGGTCGGGCGACCCCGAACAATTACAGGCACTTCATTTGACCTGACTGCCTGGGGGCGGCACGGTCGGGGGATGCTGGGGGATAGCCTATGACGGACGCCGCGCTGGAGCTTCGGGCTCTGCGGAAGACTTTCACGCGGGTGGCGGTCGATGACCTGGATCTGACGGTCCGGGCGGGCGAACTCTATGCCCTGCTTGGCCCGAACGGTGCGGGCAAGACCACGACCCTTCGGATGACGGCGGGCCTGACCAAGCCGGATTCGGGCACCATCCGGGTGTTCGGGGTCGATGCCCTGGCCGATCCGGTGGCAGCCAAGCGATTGATCGCCTGGCTGCCCGACGAGCCGATGCTGTACGACAAGCTGAACCCGATGGAATATCTGGAGTTCGTGGCCGGGCTGTGGGGCGTCCCCGGCAAGGTGGCGCGGGCGCGGGCGCAGGAACTGCTGGAATGGCTGGCCCTGTGGGAGCATCGCCGCGAGCGGTGCGAGGGCTTTTCGCGCGGCATGAAGCAAAAGGCGGCCCTGGCCGGCGCCCTGATCCATGACCCCAAATTGCTGATGCTGGACGAACCCCTGACCGGGCTGGATGCGGCCATGGCGCGGCAGGTCAAGGACCTGTTGCAGGACCGGGTAAGGGCTGGGGCCACGGTCATCCTGACCACCCACATCCTTGATGTTGCCGAGCGCATGAGTGACCGCATCGGCATCATCCAGCACGGCAAGCTGCTAGCCGAAGGCACGCTGGACGAGCTGCGCACGCGCTCGGGCAAGGCCGGCATGACGCTGGAGGACGTCTTCCTGGACCTGGTGTCCGCGCCCGCCCCGGCCCCGGCCGTATGATGCGGTTGTTTCCGGCGGGCTCGGTGCCCTGGCTTCTGGCGCATGAGATGCGCCTGGGCTGGCGCGGCATGGGATCGCGGCCCCGTGACGGCACAAAGAAGCCCACCGGGTCGATCGGCAAGGTCGTGCTGTGGCTGCTGGCGGCCATCGGCATCGGCGCTGTGGTGCTGGGCGGCGTCAGCCTGGGCTTTCTGGCAGGGCGGTTTCCCCTGCCCCGGACCGAGATGGTCACCCTGATCCTGACCGGCGGCGGGCTGGTGCTGCTGACGCTGCTGCTGTCGCAGACGATCAATATGAGCGTGCAGGCGCTCTACGAGCGGCGGGACCTGGACCTGTTGCTGTCGTCGCCGCTGAGGCCCCGCGTCGTCCTGACGGTGCGGGCCATCGCCATCGCCCTGGTCACCGGCGTCCTCTACATCGGCATCGTCACCCCGTTCATCGTTACGGCGACGCTTCTGGGCCGGCCCGAGTGGCTGGGCCTTTATGGGTTGCTGGCGGGCCTGACGCTGCTGGCGGCAGCGCTGGGGATGGTGCTGACCCTGGCCCTGTTTGCCGCGATCGGACCGCGCAAGACGCGAACGGTGGCGCAGATCCTGGGCGGGCTGGTCGGCGGCGCGGTCTTCCTGGCCAGCCAGGCCTATAATTTTACCCGTGGGGATGATGGCGAAACCACCGCCCTGACCAACGCCTATCAGAACGCTTTGGCCGGTGGAGCCTTTCAGCCCGACGGTCTGCTGGGGTGGCCCCTGCGGGCGGTGACGGGTGATCTTCTTGCGGTCAGCGTGGTGACCCTGGCCGGACTGATCCCGTTTGCCCTCGCCGTCGTAGCACTTGGGCCCTATTTCGCGCGGGCCGCAGCCGGTGCGGCGGGCAATACA
Source organism: Brevundimonas vitisensis (assembly GCF_016656965.1). Classification (NCBI taxonomy): domain Bacteria; kingdom Pseudomonadati; phylum Pseudomonadota; class Alphaproteobacteria; order Caulobacterales; family Caulobacteraceae; genus Brevundimonas; species Brevundimonas vitis. Next base: position 2,693,510 of record NZ_CP067977.1, on the reverse strand, counting down.
GCCAGCCCGAGAAACAAGGCGTTGCGTGGCAGCGACAGCGATTTCGCTGACGGTCTGCACCGGGCCATGGTTCGCAAGGAACTGCGGCTGCTAGCGCGCGATCCCCAACTGATCAGTCAGATTCTGCTGCGGCTGCTGTATCTGCTGCCGCTGGGTTTTGTGCTGTACCGCAACGCCGACAGCCTGGGTGGGATCGCCTTTGGTGCCGGGGCGGTGGTCATCATGGCCGGGCAGTTGGCGGGAAGTTTTTCCTGGATCACCCTGTCGGCTGAAGATGCGCCCGATCTGCTGGCCGCAGCCCCCATCGACCGGACGGCGGCTGACCGGGCCAAGCTGACCGCAGCGCTCATCCCGACCCTGGCCCTGACGGCCCTGGCGCTGGCCGGGATCGCCTGGCTGGCCCCTCTGGCAGCGATCGTGGTGTTTGCGGGCTGCATCGCCTCGGCGGTGTCGTCCGGGCTGATCAATCTGTGGCAACAGGCCCCGGCCAACCGCAAGGCGTTCAATCAGCAGAAGCGCGGCAACTGGTTCGTCGGCCTGGCTGAGTTCCTTGTGCAGACCCTTTGGGCGGCGGCAACAGGGATGGCTGTCGCAGGCTGGACCTGGGGCGGCGCAGCGGCGGTGGTGGCGGTTCTGATCACCCTGATGCTCAGGCGATCGCCCGAGCGTCGGTACGCTGCCGCACAGTAGAAACGGCTCGGGAACAGACGCTCGATTGCGTTGTTACATGGGCGATGCGCGAACCTGTCAGACGCGCCGGAGCCCAACATGAAAATCGCCCAGATCACCCCGTTGTATGAGGCTGTTCCCCCTCGGCTTTATGGCGGGACCGAACGGGTGGTCGCGCACCTGACCGACGCCCTGGTCGATCTGGGTCACGACGTTACTCTGTTCGCCAGTGCCGATGCCCACACCAAGGCCCGGCTGGTGCCCGTGCGCGATCAGGCGATCCGCCTGGATCCCGCGCCGTTCAAGTCGGACCTGGCCGCTCATATGGTGATGCTGTCCCAGGTCCTGGATCGGGCCGAAGAGTTCGACGTCATCCATTTCCACACCGACATGATCCAGTTCCCGATGTTCGAGCGCTGGGCCGACCGGACCCTGACCACCCTGCACGGGCGGCTGGACATGAAGGATATCGGCGGCGTCTATGAGCGCTGGAGCCAGTTCGGACTGGTGTCTATTTCGGATGACCAGCGCCGTCCCCTGCCCTTCGCCAACTGGCGTGCGACCGTACATCACGGAATGCCCGGCGATCTGTACACCTTCTCGCCGCAATCGGACGGCTATTTCGCCTTCCTCGGCCGCATCTCGCCGGAGAAGCGCCCCGACCGGGCCATCGAAATTGCTACAAAGCTGGGTCGCCGCCTGAAGATGGCGGCCAAGGTCGATGCGGCGGACAAGGTCTATTGGGAGACCAAGATCAAGCCGATGATCGAGGGCAACCCCTTGATCGAGTTCATTGGCGAGATCGGCGATCACCAGAAGTCGGCCTTCCTGGGCGGGGCAGAGGCGCTGCTGTTCCCGATCGACTGGCCCGAACCCTTCGGCCTGGTGATGATCGAGGCGATGGCCTGCGGGACGCCGGTGATCGCCTTCCGTTGCGGTTCGACGCCCGAGGTGATCGAGGACGGGGCGACCGGCTTCCTGGTCGATACGCTGGAACAGGCCGTGGCCGCCGCCGATCGCGCCCGTACCCTGGACCGAGAGGCCATCCGTGCCCGTTTCGACCTGCGCTTCTCGGCCACGGCCATGGCGCGGCGCTATGTCGATGTCTATGCGGACATGACGGCCAAACGCCCCTTCGCAGAGGCTCCCCTGGCTGATGTGGTCATGCCGCTTCGGCCCATCGAGGAGCCTCGCAGCTTCGGCATGGTGGGATAAGGCCAAGCTGAGGCGGAAACCGCTGTCGCCATCATGCGTTCGCGTTGCGATGCGAAGGAGCCCCGATGGACGACGCCTATTCCGTACAGACCACCGCCCTGGAAGCCGGAGGAGAGCCTGAGGCTCTCGACCAGCTTCAGGCGCTCAAGGCAGGCGACACCTTTCTGGTCGCCGATGGCTGGGGCGACCTGAGGGGCGGGGCCGATGGCCTGTTTCACAACGACACCCGGGTCCTGTCGCGGTTGATCCTGACGGTCGGCCAGGCACGTCCGTCTCGGTTGAGCTCGGGCGTGTCCCGGGACAATGTGTATTTCACAGCCCACTCCACCAACCGCCCCCTTCCGCCGATCGGAGGCCGGTCGGCCCCAGCAGGCGTGATCCACATCGAGCGCCGCCGCTTTTTGTGGGACGGGCGGCTGTTCGAACGCGTGCGGATGTCCAACCACGGCATCGAGGACGTCCTCCTGCCCCTGGCCTATGAATTCGGGGCCGATTTCGCCGACATCTTTCAGGTGCGTGGCACGCGGCGCGACAAGCGCGGCACCCTGCATGCCCCTACTCACGACGGGCGGCGCGTCACCTTTGCCTATGACGGACTGGATGGCGTCCGGCGGGCCAGCTGCCTGGCCTTTTCCGAACCACCGGCCAGGATAGGGGCCACGCGGGCGGAGTTCATGTTCAGCCTGCCGCAGGGCCGACGGCTGGACCTTTATCTGGAATGCGGCGTCGGGGCCTGCGACGCGCCATCCGGCGAACGCTGGCGGTGCAATGCAGTCGCGGCGCGCCTGGACATGCGGACCAAGCGTCGGCGCGGGGCGTCGGTGCGCGGGCCGCGTAGTCCGCGCTTCAATGCCTGGCTGGATCAGTCGCGGGCCGACGTCGCCCTTCTGACCACGGATCTGCCGACCGGCCCCTATCCCTATGCCGGGACGCCCTGGTTCTCGACCCCATTCGGGCGGGACGGCATCATCACGGCCTGGCAGATGCTGTGGCTGGACCCCAGCCTGGCGCGCGGTGTGCTGACCTATCTGGCGGGGCGTCAGGCCACCGAGGTCTCGGCCTATCGGGATTCCCAGCCCGGCAAGATCATGCATGAGACGCGGGGCGGCGAGATGAGCGCCCTGCACGAAGTCCCGTTCGGCCTGTACTACGGCGGGGTCGATACGACCTGTCTGTTCGTGGCTCTTGCCGGTGCCTATGCGCGCCGGACGGGTGATCTGGACCTGATCCGGCGCCTGTGGCCCAACCTGATCGCGGCCACCGACTGGATGACCCAGTATGGCGACAGCAATGGCGACGGCTTGATCGACTATGCCCGGGCCGCCGAGACGGGCCTGTCGAACCAGGGCTGGAAGGACTCCGAGGATTCCATCTTCCATCGCGACGGCCGGTTCCCGACGGGGCCTGTCGCCCTGCTGGAGGTCCAGGGCTATGCCTTTGCCGCCTGGCAAGCGATGGCCGATCTGGCGATGCTGACCGGCGATGACCGGGCGACCGAATGGGCTGCACGGGCCGAGCGTGTCCGCGTCCTGGTCGAGGACCGGTTCTGGATGGAGGACGAGCAGTTCTATGCCATCGCCCTGGACGGCGAGGGGCAGGCCTGCCGCTCGATCGCGTCCAACGCCGGCCATCTGTTGTTCAGCGGCCTGCCCTCGGCGGCGCGGGCGCAGGCGGTGACACGGCGGATGCTGTCGGCCGAGTTTCGCTCCGGCTGGGGCCTGCGGACCCTGGCAAAGGGTCAGGCCCGCTATAACCCGATGAGCTATCACAACGGCTCGGTCTGGCCGCACGACACGGCCATGGCGGCGGCGGGCATCGCCCGATATGGCGAGCGGGGCCCGGTGGCCATGTTGCTGGGAGAGATTTATTCCGCCGCCTCGCATTTCTCGATGCGTCTGCCCGAGCTGTTCTGTGGCTTTGAGCGCCAGCCGGGGGAACCGCCGATCGCCTATCCGGTCGCCTGCCTGCCCCAGGCCTGGGCGGCGGGGTCGGTGTTTCTGATGCTGCAGGGCGTGCTGGGGGTGAAGATCGACGCCATCGAAGGCACGGTCGATGTCGACACCCCTGCCCTGCCCGAGGGTATCGAGCGGCTGACGGTATCGAACCTGTCGGTCGGCAATGCCGTGCTGGACCTGGCCTTCCAGCGCATCGACCACCACGTCGTCGCCATGCCCCGTAAGCGCGGCGGAACGGTCAGGGTGCGGTCGCTGCGTTAGGCTCCCAACCCCCGCGTCAGCGCCTTGGAAAAGACGGTGGGCAGGGCCTTCAGTGCCTCTTTGGGGGCCATCCAGATGTAGTCGCCCTCCCCTTCCGCGGTTCGCACCGCCAGCGTCAGGGAAAAGTGGGTGAAGACGTGTTCGATGGCCCCGGCCTCGGTCCAGGGGCCGGACAGCGGCGGATTGTCGGTGGGGGCCGTCTCGCTCCAGTCGCTGGTGGGCAGTCCGACCATGCCACCCAGCAGGCCCTTGTCAGGCCGCCGGACCAGGGCGACCTGTCCTGACGCGTTGCGGATCACCCAGGCGATGCCCTGCCGGTGGGGGCGCTGTGCCTTCGAGCTCTTCAGCGGATAGCGGCCGGGATCGCCCTCGGCATAGGCGGCGCAGTCGATCCGGATCGGGCAGGACGGGCACAGCGGTGACTTCGGACGACAGACGGTGGCCCCCAGATCCATCAGCGCCTGGGGCCAGTCGCCAGGACGGTCGTCGGTCACATAGGCAGCGGCCAGACGTTTCAGCTCGGGCCGCGCGGCGGGCAGCGGCGTCTGGACCGCATGCAGCCGGGCCATGACCCGCTCCACATTGCCGTCGACCACATTGGCGGCGCGGCCGAAGGCGATGGCGGCAACGGCGGCCGCCGTATAGGCCCCGACCCCCGGCAGGGCCAGCAGACCCGCCTCCGTATCCGGAAAGACGCCGTCATGATCGCGCGCGACCGCCCGGGCGCAGGCCAGCAGATTGCGGGCGCGGGCGTAGTATCCCAGCCCCGCCCAGGCGGCCATCAGATCGCTGTCCTGCGCATCGGCCAGATCGACGACCGTCGGCCAGCGGGCGGTGAAGGCCTGAAAATAAGGGGTGGCATGGGGCACGGTGGTCTGTTGCAGCATCACCTCGGACAGCCAGACCCGATAGGGGTCCGTCCGCGCCGCGCCGGGGGCGGCTCGCCACGGCAGGGTCCGGCCATGGGCGTCATACCAGGCCAGCAGACGGCGGCGGACGGCGGAGGGGGTGTCGGGCATGGCAGCACTCCTACGACAGTTGCAGGCCGATGCCATCTGCGCCGCCTGTCGCACATTACGCGGGGCCGACAATGGGCTATGGTCCGCTCATGCGCCGCCCCCTGCCGACCGAGGCCGAAGCCCGCGAGATCCTGGCTCGCCGCCGGACACGCCCCGTGCCGCGCCCGACCCCGCGCGCCGGTAAAGCTCTGAGCAGCGTGATCCGCGACCTGGACCAGAAATACGGACGCGGCGTCCAGGCGCTGGAACCGCGCTGGGCCGAGATCGTGGGGGAACAGGACGCCCGCATCACCCGCCCCATCAAGCTGACGCGCGGGCGCGGTGCCTCTGGCGGGGTGCTGGAACTGCGCGTGCCCGGGGCGGCGGCCCTGCTGGTCCAGCACAAGTCGGCGGACATACTGGCGCGGGTGAACCTGTTTCTGGGGACCGGGACGGTCGAACGTCTGCGGATCACCCAGGGCCCCATACGCCCCCTGTCCAGCGTCAGCGTGGCCCGACCAGTGCCCCCGCCCCCCCTGCCCGCCGCCGTCGAGGCCGAACTGAAGGCGTCGCTGGAACAGTCGCCCGAGCCCATCCGCGAGGCCCTGCTGCGCCTGGGACGCGCCGTCCTGGGCGAGGATCGGACGCGGCGGCGTTGACAAAACTTCGCCGCACCTGTTCTCGACAAGGGATGGGCGCGCGTTTCGCGGGGAATCGCGCGATCCTCACTGTTCTCACCGCACAAGGACCTGCCTGATGCGCGACAACCGTTTCCGTTTCGCCTCCATGAGCCGCCGCGCGGCGCTGACCGGAGCGGCCCTGGCCTCCATGGCGGCCTTGGCCGGCTGCGGCGAAAGCGCAGGGGCAGCCGGTGCGGCCCAGGGCGACATGGCCCTGGGGGCCGCCGAGGGTGCCAAGGTCACCGTGGTGGAATATGCCTCGGTCACCTGCGGCCATTGCGCCGCCTGGCAGGAGCAGGTCTGGCCGCAGTTCAAGGCCAAGTATGTCGACACCGGCAAGATCCGCTATGTCTTCCGCGAGTTTCCGACCCCGCCGCAGGACGTGGCCGTGGCCGGCTTCCTGGTCGCCCGCTGCGCCGGCGAGGACAAGTATTTCGACGTCGTCGACGCCATCATGGCCAGCCAGAAGGAATGGGCCGCCGGGGTCCAGCCTGCCGATAGCGTCCGCACCATCGCCACCGGTGCCGGCCTGAGCCAGGCCGAGTTCCAGGCCTGCGTCACCGACACCGAGGCGGTGAAACAGATGGAAGCCCGCATTCAGGCTGCCCAGGGCATGGGCATCACCGGCACCCCGACCTTCATGGTCAATGGACAGCGCGTGACCGACATCACCCTGGACGGCCTGTCCACGGCGATCGACGCCGAACTGGCCAAGAGCTGAGCGACCTCATGACCCGGTTCAAACTGCTGTTTCTGGCCCTGTTGCTGTCGCTGTCGGCCCCGGTCGCGGCCATGGCCCAGATCGCGCCTGAAACGGCCCAGGACCGGGTCGTGGGTTCGGCCTCTGCGCCGCTGACCCTGACGGTCTATCTGTCGACGACTTGCCCGCATTGCGCACGCTGGCATCTGGACGTCTATCCGCTGATCCGGTCGGCCTATGTCGATCGGGGTCTGGTGCGGGTGGTCTATCGCGACCTGCCGACCTCGCCTCAGCGCGTGGCTTCCGCCGGAGCCGTGATCGCGCGCTGCGCTGCCGAAGACCGCTATGAGGACGTGATGGACGGCCTGTTCCGCGATCAGTCGCGCATGCGGGCGCAGGGTGATGTGGACGCCTGGCTGATCGCGGGCGGCACGGCGGGCGGGCTGGATGTGCTGGCCATGAGTGCCTGCCTGGCGGATCCGGCCAACTTTGCCGCGATCGAAGCCGCCGCCACCCAGGCCCTGTATGACGGCGTTCAGGGCACTCCGGCCTTCTTCCTGAATGGTCGCCGTATCGACGCTGACAATATCGAAGCCTTCGACGCTGCTGCCCAGCCCTTGCTGGCGGGGCGCTGATCGCGCGGCGATGCAGTTCCAGCGCCTTCGGCTTGTCGGGTTCAAATCCTTCGTCGACCCGGCCGAGGTGCATATCGAGCCGGGCCTGACCGGCATCGTCGGCCCTAACGGCTGCGGCAAGTCCAATGTCCTGGAATCCATGCGCTGGGTCATGGGCGCCAACTCGGCCAAGGCCATGCGCGGCACGGGCATGGACGACGTCATCTTCGCCGGTGCCGCAGGCCGACCGCCGCGCAATCACGCCGAAGTCCAGCTGACCATCGACAATGCCCAGCGCCGCGCCCCCCAGCCCTTCACCGACAGCGCCATCATCGAGGTGTCGCGCCGGATCGACCGGGGCCAGGGCTCGACCTATCGCATCAACGGTAAGGAAGTCCGGGCGCGGGACGTGCAACTGCTGTTCGCCGATGCGTCGACGGGCGCCAACTCCCCTGCCCTGGTGCGTCAGGGGCAGATCAGCGAACTGATCGCGGCCAAGCCCCAGAACCGGCGCCGCATCCTGGAAGAAGCGGGCGGCGTCGCAGGTCTGCACACCCGGCGCCACGAGGCCGAACTGCGACTGAAGGCGGCCGAGACCAATCTGGAGCGTCTGGACGACATCGGGCGGGAGCTGGAAACCGCCCTGACCCGGCTGAAGCGCGAGGCGCGGCAGGCCGAGAAGTACAAGAAGATTTCGGCCGAGATCCGGGCTCTGCAAGCAGCCCTGCTCTATGTCCGCTGGAACGATGCGCGGCTGGCCGCCGAGGCCGCGACCGAGGAACTGCGTGCCGCCGACCGGGCCGTGGCCGAGGCCACCGCTGCAGCGGCCCGGGCCCAGACCGCCGCCCTGTCGGCGCAGGAGGGGCTGAAGCCCGCGCGTGAGGAAGACGCCGTGGCCGCCGCCCTGCTGCATCGCGCCACCCTGGAGCGGGACCGGCTGGATATGGCCGAACGCCAGGCACGGGCCGAGGTCGAGCGTCTGACGGCCGAACGCCAGCGTATCGCCAACGACACGGAGCGAGAGATCGCGCTCGCTGGCGATGCCGACAGTGAACTGGCCCGGCTGACGGCGGAACGCGAGGCCCTGTCCGCCGAGATCGCCGCCGCGCCGCAGCGGCGGCCTGAGCTGGAACGCGCGCTGGAAGAGGCAGAGGCCGCGCGCCGGGCCGCTGACGCCGAGGTGGAGCGGGTAGCCGGTACGCTGGCGGCGGTCGAAGCCAGGGCCAATGCCGAAACCGCCCGCAAGCGTGACGCCGAGGCGCGCGTCGCCCGTGCCGAAGCCGCCCTGAGCAATGCCCGCCGCGAGCGTGAGGCCCTGGGGCCCCTCGAGACGCCCGATCTGATCGCTGCGCGCGAGGCCCTGGAGACGGCAACCGCCGCCCTGGCCGCTGCCCGTGCCGAGGTCGAGGCGGCCGAGGCGCGCCGCAGCGACCTGGCCCGAGCCGAACAGGAAGCCCGGTCCGAAGCCCGCGCCGCAGAGGACCGCCTGGGCCGTTTGCAGACCGAGGCGCGCGGGCTGGCAGCGCTGCTGGTCTCGACGCGCCGCGACCATCCTCCGGCCCTGGACCGGGTGTCGGCGGCCAAGGGCTATGAGGCCGCGCTGGCAGCGGCCCTGGGCGACGATCTGGATGCCGCGCTGGATCGCCGCGCGGCGGCCCATTGGGGCGGGGCCGACGTGCCGACGCCGACGTGGCCGCAAGGGGTCGAGCCGCTGGCCGAACACGTCAGCGCGCCGCCGGAACTGTCCGCGCGTCTGGCCCTGTGCGCTATCGCCGCTAGAGCCGATGCGCCGCGTCTGGCCCAGGCATTGCCGCCCGGTGCCCGGCTGGTCACGCGCGAGGGCGACCTGTTCCGCTGGGACGGCTTTGTCAGTCGCGCCGAGGCCCCCCGGCCCGCTGCCGTGCGACTGGCCCAGCGCACGCGGCTGTCGGAACTGGAAGCCGATATCGACCTGGGCAAGCCCATGCTGGAAACAGCGCAAGCCAGGCTGAAAGCCGCGACCGAGGCGTTTCGCGTGGCGGAAGAGGCGGTCAAGGCGGCGCGTCTGCTCCCCTTTGCCGCCGACAAGGCCGTGACGGGCGCGCGCGACCGGGTCGAGAGCCTGGCGCGCGATCAGGCCCGCCGCGAAGCCCGCGCCCAGGCCCTGGACGAGACACTCGGCCGGCTGTCCGAAGAGGTGACGGCCGCTCAGGCCGCCCTGACAGAAGCTCTTTCAGTCGAGGCGCCGTCCGAGACTCTGGAAGGGCTGAAGGCCGAACTGGGCACTGCCCGCGCCGCCGCCGACACAGCCCGTGCCACCTCGGCCACCGCCCGCGCCGACCGCGATACCGAGGCGCGGAACCGCGCAGGGCGCGAGGCGCGTCTGGCGGCTCTTACGCGCGAGGCCGAAGGCTGGACCGCTCGCGCCCGGGACAGCGCTGCCCGGATCAAGGCGCTGGAGACCGAGGCTACCAAAACAGGGGCCCTGCTGGCCCAGGCGGCGGATGCGCCGGACGCACTGGCGGCTCAACGCTCCCGGTTGCTGGACACCCTGACGACGGCCGAAACGCGCCGCAAGGCCGCCGCCGATGCCCTGTCGCAGGCCGAAAGCGAGGCAGGCGAGGCGGATCGGGCGTCGCGCGCCGCCGATGCGGACGCGGCATCTGCCCGCGAAGCCCGAGCCGGTCTGGCCGCCCGCGCCGAAGCCACCACCGAACGGTTGGCCGAAGCCGAAGCCAATGTCCGCGAAACCGCCCAGATGTCGCCGCAGGACTTGGGCCAGAAGCTGATCGACGACGCTGTGGCGCGTCCTGCCGATGCGGCGGGGGCGGAAAGCCTGCTGTACGGTTTGGAACGGGAGCGCGAGCTTCTCGGTGCGGTCAATCTGCGCGCCGAGGACGAGGCCGAAGAATACGGCGAGCGGCTGAACACCATGCGGGTCGAGCGCTCGGACCTGACGGGGGCCATCGCCAAGCTGCGTGATGGGATCGACGAGCTGAATGCCGAGGGCCGCGAGCGACTGATCGCCGCCTTCGACATCATCAACGACAACTTCAAGAGCCTGTTCGAGGCCCTGTTCGGGGGCGGCCAGGCCGAACTGAAGCTGGTGGAATCCGATGATCCACTGGAGGCCGGGTTGGAGATCTTCGCCTGTCCGCCCGGCAAGCGTCTGTCGGTCATGAGCCTGATGAGCGGGGGCGAACAGGCGCTGACGGCCGCCGCACTGATCTTTGCGGTCTTCCTGGCCAATCCGGCACCGGTCTGTGTGCTGGACGAGGTCGACGCGCCGCTGGACGATGCCAATGTGGACCGCTTCTGCCGGATGCTGAACGAGATGCGGAACCGCACCGACACCCGCTTCATCGTCATTACCCACAATCCGGTCACCATGAGCCGGATGGATCGCCTGTTCGGTGTCACCATGCCCGAGCGCGGCGTTTCTCAACTGGTCAGTGTGGACCTGAAGCAGGCCGAAACCCTGGTGGCGTAAAGCCGCCATTCTGCCCCCATCGGGGGAGGGATACTCAGCGCCTTGCCAAGGCCGCGCGGATATCGCGCATGGCCGGACCGATCAGGAACCAGGGCTCGATGCAATAGCGGGTGAACAAGCGGCCGGGGTCGGCGACCAGCCGAAACAGCCATTCCAGGCCCAGCTGACCGATCCAGCGCGGTGCAGCGCTTTGCACTCCCGCCTCATAGTCGAAGGCCGCCCCGACGCTGAAGACCACGCAGTCCGGCAGGGATGCATAGACATCCGCGATCCACTTTTCCTGACGCGGCATGCCCATGCCAACAAACAGGATGTGGGGGTCGAAGGCCCGCACGGCATCGACCACCTGGGCATTCTCGGTCGACCCGGGATCGGCATCGAAATAGCCGGAGCGGGTCGCGATCACGGCATGGGGATAGCGGACGGTCAGGTTCTCGGCGGCGGTCGCAGCCACGCCGTCGGCGCCGCCGATGTACATGACCCGCCACCCCCGTCGATTGGCGACGCTCCAGAAATGGTGACGCCAGTCCAGATAGGTGCAGCGATGAAAGGATCGATTGGCCAGGCCCACCAGCCGTCCGAACCAGACCAGCGGCGTGGAATCCAGTTCGACCATGTCGGCCAGATCGTAGAAGCGTTTCAGCGACGGATCGCGGCGCAGCAGATACAGGCTGTGCAGATTGTGATTGGCGACCAGAGCCTTCTGGCCCTCGGCAACCCAGTGTTGGACATGATGCATCACCTCTTCGCAGCGAACGAGGTCGATCGGCTGACCCAGCAGGGTGACGCGCTCGGTCGCGCGGCGCTGCATCCGATAGGGCGTACGCGGCCGGCGGCGCCGGTCGGGCTCGGCGGCGGCAAGATCGAATCCGGCGCGTTCGTGATACATGGCGAACCGATAGCGTGCTGGCGCTGAAGGTCGGGTTTGCAGATGCGGTTAATGAGTCTTGTCCTGTTCGGGCTTGCCCTGTCGGGCTCGGCCCAGGCCCAGGACGCGCACCGGTTCGTCATGACGGGTGTCGGACGGTTCGCAAACTTTGCCGACACGGCCAGCATCGTGGCCACGCCGGAGGGAGGCCGGATCCGGGCCTTTCAGGTGGTGGAGCCCGACTTTCGTGCGGGCGACCGGGCCTATTGGGGTGGATGGTCGTGGTGGGCGTTCGACTGCCAGGCGGGCACGATGGACCGGCTGGACTTCGCTGCCGTGCGCGAGACTGGCGAGGAAGGCCCCGCCACCCCTGACACGGAGCCGGGCCATGTCGCCGCCCAGGGCGGGGATGCCTTCGAACTGCTGGTCGCAGCCTGCAACCCGGACGACTATGACACCGATGCCGTAATGCTGCGCGAGGCGGTCATCCTGGGGCGGTCGAACCTGGCGGCGTATTGATCCGATCCAGCGCGAGGCGGTCCTTGGGAAGAGCCTCGGGGCACTGATCGCGCATGAAGGCCAGCATCTTCTCGCGGATTTCGCATCGCAGGTCGAACGCGGTCGGAGCATTCCGTGCACTGGCCAGACAGCGGACCTGGGCCACCCGGTCGGTGATCTCCGTCACCTGCAGATTGACCACATCGCCGTCCCACAGGGGGCTGTCGCGGCAGATGCGCTCCAACTCGGCCCGCAGCCGGTCGATCGGGGCCTCATAGTCGACATAGAGGAAGGCCGTGCCGATCAGACGCGCCGTCTCTCGGGTCCAGTTCTGGAACGGCTTGGTGATGAAGTAGGTCAGGGGCAGGATCATCCGCCGCCAGTCCCACAACTTGACCACCACATAGGTGGAGGTGATCTCCTCGATCACGCCCCATTCCCCCTCAACGATGACGGCGTCATCCAGACGGATCGGCTGGTCCGTCGCGATCTGGACCCCGGCGATCATATTGGTCAGCAGGGGCTGCAGGGCAAAGCCGGCGATGATCCCCACCACGCCGGCCGAGGCGAGCAGGCTCATGCCCCATTGGCGCACCGCCCCGATGGTCAACAGCGCCAGCCCCAAGGTGACGATCCCGATCAGCAGGGCCGCAATCCGCTGCAGGATGCGAGCCTGCGTCACATGTTTTCGCGCGAGCAGATTGTCTTCGGTCGCCATGTTGAAGCGGCGCAGATAGACCACCGCCCACATGTCGGACGCCCCGATCAGCATCCAGCCCATCACCAGGATGAAGACAAAGACCAGGGCCTGGCGGATCGTCTCGGACGGCCCAGGGTCGAGCGGCGATACGGTCACTGCCAGCGCCAGGGCGACGATCATCACCGCGATCCGGACCTTCAGCCGGGCCCGACCGACGATGCCGCGCCAGAACAGGTCACGCTTTCGCACCAGCCATTTCAGCAGACCAAAGACCACCTGGTTCGCGGCCCAGCCGATCAGAACGAAGGCGGTGACGATGAGCGCTACCACCGCCCATTCCGGCAGCCAGTCGAAAGTCTGCCACAGGCGGAAAATCTCGCGGCTCAGGTCAGTGACGAACTCGGGCATGGCCACAACCTAGGGAGCGGGACGGCCCTGCGCCACTGTCATCTCTGGTCAGGCTGGCATCGTGGGATGGCTCGGCCTAGTGTGTCGAAACACTCGTCTCGGAGCCTGATCCATGTCCCGCCTGCCGCTCGCTGTCGCTGCCTCTGCCCTGATGATCTTGGGCGTCGCCTCGCCGGCGGCCGCCGCGCCCCAGGAGGTCGTCAGCCTGGAAGACCACATCGCCTGCGCGGCCATCTTCTATGCTCAGTCGGCGACCTCGACCGATCAGGAACAGATAGATGCTTTCGAGGCCGCGACGGGCCTGATGCTGAGCCGCGCGGCGCCGCTGGGCGAGCGCCAGGGCTTTACCAGCGATCAGGTCATCGATCGGGCGGCGGCGGAGGCGGACCTGATCCTGACCCGGACCAATGCCGCTCCCGCCGATCAGCGCAACCAGATCATCTGGAACTGGGGTATCGGCATGGACCGCTGCATCACTGCCGCCCTGGGCGAGTAACCGAAAAACGTCAGAAGCCGTCAGAGGGGCGCAAAGCCAACCTAAGCTACGCTGACCCTCCAATCCGATGAGGGCATCATGGCTGTTCGAACTCTGGGTCTGGCGATCGCCGCCACTTTCACGATCGGTGCAGGTCCCGCGCTGGCGCAGGACCCTGCCCCCCTGACGATCGACGACTCTATCCTGTGTGCCGGGCTGTTCTTCGCCCAGTCGAAACTACCCGAAAATGCCAGCTACCCTGAGGGCGTCGAGGTCTATCGCGAGTTTACGGCCACCTTCATGCGGCGGGCCGAGATTCTGTCGGAGCGCCAGGGCCTTCCTACCGACACCATTATCGAACGGATTGCCGAAACTTCGGTCTCCCTGACCGCGATGGTGGACGAAGCCGAGGGGCCCATGGCGCGGATGGACGTCATCAACGGCTGGAGCGCTGCCGAGAAGGAATGCGTCGACGGCGGCCTGCGGCCGGTTTAGCGCGCCGCTGCCTCGACCAGATCGGCCAGACGCTCCGCAGCGTCTGGAATGGCGACCGATCGAGCGGCGGCGGACATGGCGGCCAAACGGCCCGGATCGCCCAGCACCTCGGCCAGGGCGGCCCGCAGCCGATCAACCGTGACATCGTCCTCCAGGATCATCACCGCCGCCCCGGCCTCGACCAGACCCTTGGCATTCAGTCTCTGGTGGTCGTCGGTGGCGATCTTCAGCGGAATCAGGATCGACGGCAGGGCCGCCACGGCCAGTTCGGCGCAGGTCGAGGCACCGGAGCGGCCGACCACCAGATGGGCGGCCGCCAGACGCGCGGCCATGTCGCGGAAGAAGGGAGCGACCTCGGCCTCGATCCCCGCTTCCAGATAGATCTGCCGCGCCGCCTCCAGCGTCTCGGGCCGGGACTGCTGCTGGACGCGCAGGCGGGAACGCAGGGACTGGGGCAAGGCTGCCAGGGCGCGCGGCGTGGTCTCGGACAGAATGCGTGCACCCTGACTGCCGCCCGTGACCAGCACATGGATGGGACCATCGGCTGAGGGGGGAGCGTAGGCCCGGTCCATCAGGCTGCGAATTTCCGCCCTGACCGGACTGCCGACCAGTTTGGCGCGCGTCAGGGCCGCGAACGAACCGGCCACCGTGCCGACGAAGGGAGCCAGGATACGGTTGGTCCGGCCCAGGACGGCATTCTGCTCATGGATCACGGTCGGCCGACCCTGGGTGATGGCCGCGACCAGAGCCGGGGCCGAGGGGTAGCCGCCGAAGCCGACCACGACGTCAGCGCCCCGTGCCGAGAACTCGCGCCGGGCCTGGGCGACGCCCCTGGCGATGGCGATCCCGGCCTTGATCAGGCCCAGAGGACCCGACCCCGTCGCGGCATCCAGCGCCAGCCGATGTTCCGCCAGAAAGGCCTGGGCATACTGCTCGCCGCGGTGATCGCTGGCCAGAACCACATGCCAGCCGCGCGCGATCATGGCTCGGGCCAGAGCCTCGGCCGGGAACATATGCCCACCGGTTCCACCGGCGGCGACGACACAGGTTCTGGTCTTCATGATCGATCCTCAGGGCAGCAGCCGCCCGCCAGGCCAGGCGCCGGCCCCGGGCTCATAGGCCCCAGGCCGCTTGCGCGTCAGGGCCAATGCAAAGCCCATGGTCAAACCCATGGCCAGCATGGACGAGCCGCCATAGCTGATGAAGGGCAATGTCATTCCCTTGGTCGGGATCAGGTTCAGGTTCACTGCCACATTGATGCAGGCCTGAAGTCCGATCAGCATGAACAGGCCCGCCGCCGCCGTCTGGGCGAAACTGTCGCTGAGCTTCATCGCCCGGCTCATGCCGCGCACGACGATGAAGGCATAAAGGCCGATCATCAGCAGAGACAGGATCAGGCCAAACTCCTCGGCACCGACCGAATAGATGAAGTCGGTATGCAGGTCGGGCACATGGCGCTTCATCACGCCCTCGCCCACGCCCCGCCCGACCAGGCCCCCGGCGCGGATGGCCTCGGACGCGCGATCGATCTGATGGCTGTCCTCGGCACCGGGGTTCAGGAAGACGGCGACCCGGTCACGAACATGGCCGAACAGGGCATAGATGGACACGATCCCGGCCACGCCTACCGTGCCGATCACCGCCATCCATTTCAGCGGCACACCCGCCATGAAGAAGACCGCGATGAAGGTGGTGGTGATCAGCAGGGTCTGGCCGATATCCGGCTGGATCACCAGAAGGCCGACCGTCAGGGCGTAGACGCCAAAGGCGATCGACACGCCGGGCACCCCCTGCCCCTTCTGGGCCTCGGCGAACATCCAGGCGGCGAAGACGATCAGGGACGGCTTGGCGAACTCACTGGGCTGAAGGCTGAACGGACCCAGGTTGATCCAGCGTGCCGCCCCCTTCACCTCATCGCCGATGAAGGGCAGCAGGGCCATGACGGCGATGGCCAGCAGCAGGGCCACCACTGCAATGCGTCGCACACCCTTGGGCGACAGCAGCGAGGTCAGCAGCATCAGCCCCACCCCACCGCTGGCCCAGACCAGCATCCGCCAGGAATAGTGGAAGGGGTCGGCGATGGAATCGTCCGCGGTGATGGCCGCTGGGCTCGAGGCGAAGCTGAGCGCCACGCCGATGGCCATCAGGCCCAGGGCCGCGCCGAGCAGGCCACGATCGACGGTCCAGAACCAGGTCGCGATCGGACCCTTGTCATTGCGCGAAAACGTGGGGGCGTAGGAGCTGCTCATACAGGGTCTCCCGGGACGGTGCCGGTGGACTCGGCCTGGGGCGGCTGGGTCCCCAGGGCCAGGACGGCGGCGCGGAACGCTTCGCCCCGGGCCTCGAAATCCGGATACTGGTCGAAACTGGCAGCTGCGGGCGACAGCAGGACGACCTCGTCGCCGCCGGTGGCGGCAGCGGCCTCTGCGGCCTGTTGCACGGCACTGGCCATGTCCCCGCTGATGCGATGCGGCGTCTGGCCGAGGGTCGCCGCAAAGGGTTCGGCCGCCTCGCCGATCAGAAAGGCCTGGGCCACGCGCGGGAATAGGTCCGAAAGGTCGTCGATACCGCCTGCCTTGGCCCGCCCGCCGGCGATCCAGAAGCTGCGGTCATAGCTGGCCAGGGCCTGACGCGCCGCATCGGCATTGGTGGCCTTGGAATCGTTGACGAAGCGCACTCGGCCCAGTGTGCCGACGTGCTCCATGCGGTGGGCCAGACCGGGGAAGGTCATCAGGCCGTCGACGGCCGCATCGTGACCGACGCCCACGGCACGCGCAGCGGCATAGGCGAAGGCGGCGTTCTGGGCGTTGTGACGACCGGGCAACGAGCGGGCACAGCTCAGATCCGCAATGCGCACACTGTCCGCCGACAGCAGGCCCCCCGTCGCATCGACGATGATGAACCGCCCCTGCTCAAACGCTGGAAGGCTATCTGGCCTTTGAGCAGCCAGGTCCTCGACCGGGATGGCGTTGCGGTGCGGCCCGCCTCCGGCGTCCGGCGTCCGTGTCGTGATCGTGGAGACCCGCAACTTCCGGGCATTCAGATCGGACACGACCTGCCAGCCCCAGTCGTCATCCACGCCGATCAAAGCCACGCGACTGGGCGTCATGCGCTGAAACAGCCGTCGCTTCGCCGCGACATAGCCGTCCATCCCACCGTGGCGGTCCAGATGATCAGGACTGACATTGGTCAGGATCGCCACGTCCGGCGCAAAGGTCGTCGTCAGGTCCAGCTGATAGCTGGACACCTCGATCACATAGACGGCTTCGGGGGTCGGAGCCGGAAGGGCCAGCACGCCGATGCCGATGTTGCCGCCGACATGGACGGTCATCCCTGCCCGGTTCAGCACCCAGCCGATCAGGGCGGTGGTGGTCGATTTGCCATTGGTGCCGGTGATGGCGACGACTTGGGGCCGCTGGTCTTCCGGCAAGGCTGCGATGGCACGGGCGAACAGTTCGATATCGCCGATGATCTCGATCCCGGCCGCCGTCGCCTTGTCCACGGTCCAGTGGGGCTTGGGGTGGGTCAGGGGCGCACCGGGCGACAGGACCAGGGCCGCGAACCCGGACCAGTCGGCGCCGGTCAGGTCCTCGATCACAAACCCCTCGGCCTGGGCCTGCATCCGGCCAGAGACGCTGTCGTCCCACAGGATGGGCACGGCTCCGCCGGCCTTCAGCGCGCGCGCCGCCGTCAGTCCCGACCGGCCCAGGCCAAAGACCGCGACGCGCTGCCCCTCAAAGCCCGGAACAGGGATCATCTATCGCAGCTTCAGCGTGGCCAGGCCCAGCAGCGCCAGCATGGCCGAGACGATCCAGAACCGGATCACCACCGTCGATTCCGGCCAGCCCATCTTCTCGAAATGATGGTGGATCGGGGCCATCAGGAAGACGCGCTTACCCGTCGCCTTGAAATAGGCGACCTGGATCATGACCGAGGCGGCCTCCAGCACGAACAGGCCGCCGACGATGCCCAGCACCAGCTCATGTTTGGTGGTCACCGCGACCGCACCCAGCGCTCCGCCGAGAGCCAGGGAGCCGGTGTCGCCCATGAAGATCTTGGCCGGAGGCGCATTGTACCAGAGGAAGCCCGTTCCCCCGCCGATGATGGCGGCCAGGAAGATGGCCAGCTCGCCCGAGCCCGGGACGTGGTGGATCTGCAGGTAGTCGGAGAAGACGAAATTGCCTGCCAGATAGGCGATCACCCCGAATGCCGCCGCCGCCATCATGACCGGCACGATGGCCAGACCATCCAGGCCGTCGGTCAGGTTCACGGCATTGGAGAAGCCCACGATCGTGAAGGCGGCGAACACGACGTAAAACCAGCCGATGTTCAGCAGCACGGCCTTGAAGAAGGGGAAGGCGATCGACGTCTCCAGACCCGGCGAGGTCGGCGACTGGGTCATCCACAGGACGGTCAGGACCCCGGCGATCACGGCCACCACGGTCTGGGCCACCAGCTTCTGG
Organism: Brevundimonas vitisensis; assembly: GCF_016656965.1. NCBI lineage: Bacteria > Pseudomonadati > Pseudomonadota > Alphaproteobacteria > Caulobacterales > Caulobacteraceae > Brevundimonas > Brevundimonas vitis. The sequence goes on along the minus strand of NZ_CP067977.1, from coordinate 2,675,042 downwards.
CGCGAGGACAGGCCGGCGGAGGTCTGTTTCGTCACCTTGGCATAGTCGTCGACGAAGCCCAGAACGGCAAAGGCCGCCGTCACCAGGCTGACGATCCAGATATAGGGATTGGTCAGGTCGCCCCACAGCAGGACCGCCACCGCGATCCCGGCCAGGATCATCAGCCCGCCCATGGTGGGGGTCCCGGCCTTGGACAGATGGCTGACGGGGCCGTCCTCGCGGATCGGCTGACCCTTGCCCTGACGCGACCGCATCCAGGCGATGAAGCGGCTGCCCATAGCCACCGCCACGATCATGGCCGTGGCCATCGCGAGAGCCACACGCACCGTCTGGTACTGGACCAGGTTCAGCAGGGGGTAATCCTGCGCCACGTCGGCGTAATAGAGATACAGCAGATAAAACATGTCAGACGCTCTCCATCGCGTCGGTTTCCAGGCGGCGTTCCAGGTCGGCCAAGGCCGCAGCGACCAGGGAGGCCTTTGATCCGTTCGAGCCCTTGACCATGACCACGTCGCCCGAACGGACCAGGTCCGGCGCGATGGCGGCCAGTTCGGCAGCGGTTTCGCGCCATTCGCCGCGCCGTTCGACAGGGAGGGCGTCGTGCAGGGCACGCATCTGGGGCCCGGCGGTGTGGACCACATCGATGGCGGCGGCGTCGATCCCCTCGGCCAGCCCTTCGTGCAGGGCGCGCGAATGATCGCCCAGTTCCAGCATGTCGCTCAGGACCACGACCCGCCGCGCGCCGGTGGCCACGGGACGCGCCCCAAGGCTCATGAACCCGGCCTTCATCGACAGCGGATTGGCGTTGTAGCTCTCGTCGATCAGGGTGAAGGCCCCGCCGTGGATGCGAACGGTCTTTTCCTGTCCCCGTCCGGCCAGGGGCTGGAACTCGGCCAGGGCTGCCAGGGCAATCTCGATCGGCACGTCCAGAGCATCCAGCATCAGGATGACGGCCAGACTGTTCAGACCCCAGTGAAAGCCCGACTGTTTCAGATCGAACAGATGGGTCCGGCCAAAGACCTCGGCCTTGACCCGCGCGCCGTCGGGGCCGGGGACAAAGTCGATCAGACGGGCCTCGTGCTCGGGGGCTGAGCCGAAGCTGACCACCCTCGCACCCGCCCGCAGGGCATGGGCCCGTAAGACCTCGGTCCAGGCATTGTCGCCATTGATGACCGCCACGCCGCCGGGGCCCAGGCCGTCGAAGATGTCGGCCTTTTCCCTCGCCACACCCGCCTCGCCATCGGCAAAGGCCTCGATATGGACAGGACCAACGGTAGTGACGCAGGCGGCGTGCGGCTGGACCATGCGTGACAGAGGCCCGATCTCGCCGGGGGCGTTCATGCCGATCTCGAAGACGGCCCGCTGAACCCCTATCGGCATGCGTGCCAGGGTCAGGGGCACACCGATATGATTGTTGTAGCTCTTGACCGAGGCATGGGCCGGGCCCGCCAGATCCAGCCCCGCCTTGATCGCCTGGGTTACGCTGGTCTTGCCGACAGAGCCGGTGACGGCCCCCCGGCGGATGTGCGGTGCCCGATCCCGCGCTGCTGCGCCCAGCGCCTCTAGGGCTTTCAGAGTATCGGGCACGACGATGCAGGGGCCGCCGTCGATCGGTCGCTCGACCAGGGCTCCGACCGCGCCGGCGGCGAACGCAGAGGCCACGAACTCATGCCCGTCGCGGGCGCCCTTGAGAGCCACGAACAGATCACCGGGCGCGGTCTCGCGGCTGTTGAACACGACCCCGGTCGCGTCAAAGGCTCCGCCCTCGATCCGGCCGCCGGTGGCCAGGGCAATATCAGTGGCTGTCCACAGGGCGGTGGGGACGGAATCAAGCATGGACGGCGAGGGCCTCGGTCGCTTCGGTGGCATCGTCGAAAGGATGAGTCGTCCCTCCCACGATCTGCCCCTGTTCATGCCCTTTTCCGGCGATCACCACCACATCGCCGTCACGCATCATCGACACGGCGTGCCGAATGGCCTTGCGCCGATCGCCGATCTCGACCGCATCCGGACAGCCCGCGCGGACGGCGCGCCGAATGGCGGCAGGGTCTTCGGAGCGAGGATTGTCATCGGTGACAATGGCGACGTCGGCCAGTCGCCCGGCGATCTCGCCCATCAAGGGCCGTTTGCCGGTATCCCGATCACCCCCCGCGCCGAATACCACGATCAGCCGCCCGGTCGCATGGGGCCGCAGAGCCTTCAGCACCGTCTCCAGGCCATCGGGCGTGTGGGCATAGTCGACATAGACCTCGCCACGACCCGGTCCCGGAATGCGCTGCATCCGCCCCTGCGCCCCCTTGATCGAAGCCAGGGCGGCCAGGACACGCTCGGGGTCCTCACCCGCCGCAATGCACAGGCCCGCTGCGACCAGGGCATTGGATGCCTGGAAGGCGCCGGCCAGGGGTAGCAGCACCCCATGGGTCGTGCCGCGCACGTCGACGCTCAGGCGCTGGCCCTCGGGCGTTGCGCGCCGTGCGACCAGGCTCAGGTCGCGGCCCCGCTCGCCCACGCTCATGATGCCCAGGCCGGACATCAGGCTGACAGCCGCGAAACTGGAGAAATCCTCGGAATCGGCATTCAGCACCGCCGTCCGCCCGCGCGGCAGCAGGGTCTCAAACAGCCGCAGCTTGGCCGCACGATAGGCGGCCATGTCGCCATGATAGTCGAGGTGATCCTGGCTGAGGTTGGTAAAGGCCGCCGCCTTCAATGTGACCCCGTCCAGGCGGCGCTGGTCGATACCGTGTGACGAGGCTTCCAGCGCCAGATGGGTCACACCCTGGGCTGCCAGCTCGGCCAGCATCCGCGCAGCGTCGGCCGGGTCGGGGCTGGTCAGACCCGGACCTGTCAGATTGGCCGTCTCCTGACCGCGCTGTGCGGTGACACCCAAGGTGCCCATGCTGGCGGCCTTGATCCCCAGCTGCGCCCATATCTGGCGGCAGAAGGCCGCCACGGACGTCTTGCCGTTGGTTCCGGTCACGGCGACGCAGGTCCGGGGCTGGGCTCCATAGAAGCCTCGCGCCGCCAGGGCATAGGCGCGCCGGATGTCGCCGGCCGTTACCATCAGGGGGGCGGTTCCCTGCGGCGTATCGTTGGGGGCCAGGACGGCCGCCGCGCCCCGAGCAAGGGCCTGCGGGATAAAGGCCCGACCATCCGCCACCGTGCCCGGCAGAGCCACGAACAGCGTGCCGGGCACAACCTTGCGACTGTCGGCGGTCACACCGGTGATGACGGGATCTGCGGGTACGTCGCGGTTCAAAAGTTCTGACAGACGCAGGGGGCTCATGGGGCCACCTCGTCGTCCGGTTGAGGAATGCGCCTGCCGTCGGCGGTGGACCAGCGGTCGGCACGGCGCTCGACCCCCAGGAAGGGCGCGATGCGATCCGCGATACGCCCCACGGCCGGTGCGGCCACGAAGCCGCCCGTGCGGGGATACGAGGACGGCTCGTCGATCAGGATCAGGATCGCATAACGTTTGGCGTTCAGCGGGCCGTCGGTGGGGAAGACGGCCGCAAAGGTGCCGACCGCATGCATCGGATCGTATCGTCCCTCGAACCACTTGTTGGCCGAGCCGGTCTTGCCGCCCAAGCGCAAGCCGGGGGCGACGGCCCGACCGCCCGAGCCCGCCGGTCGCACAACATTGCGTCGCATCAGGTCCAGCACGGTCAGGGACGTCTCCTCGGAGACGACCTGGCGCACCTGCGGCTGACGCGCCCCACCCTTGCGCAGGCTCAGCGGCAGGAACCGTCCCCCATTGGTCAGGGCCCCCATGGCGGCGACCATCTGGGCGGGCGTAATCGAAATGCCGTAACCGAAGGACAGAGAAGCCAAGGTTGAATCGGACCATTCGCGGGGCCGGATCGGGTGAGCGGATTCCTTGAGCTCGATCTGGGCCGCATCAAGGAAGCCCAGGCGACGGAAATAGTCCTCCATCACCACCGGTCCCATCTCGATCGCCAGCCGCGAAGTGCCGATGTTGGATGAGTGCAGATAGACGTCTTCCAGCGTCATGACCCGGTTCTGGGCGTGGAAGTCGTCGATCCGCCGATTGCCGATCATCAGGGTCTGCGACGCATCAAACAGGGTGTTCATGTCCGCCCGGCCGGTATCCAGACCCGCCGCGATGGTGATGCTCTTGAAGACCGAGCCCATTTCATAGTGGCCGGAAACAGCCAGGTTCTTGGACTGATCGAACGGCCAGCTGGCCATGCCCAGAACCTCGCCGGTCTGGACATCGGTGATGATGCCCACCGCCGCCTTGGCCCCGGTTTCAGCCGCTGCTGCCGCCAGTTCGGTTTCCAGCACCCCCTGAACCCGCAGGTCGATGGACAGGGCAAACGGCTCGCCGGTCGCACCGCCCGCCCGGATTTCGCTGTCGAATGCCAGTTCGGAACCGGAGATGCCGACCCCACCGGTATCGGCGCGGCCAATCACGTGAGACGTCGCATCCCCCAGCGGATAGGAGCGACGGTTTTCAGGCTCGAACGTCACGCCACCCAGGGCCAGGTTATGCACCGCCTCGCGCTGCGCCGGGGTCAGGCCGTTCATGACCACCAGGCGGCGCTTTCCAGCCAGCACCCGATCCAGGCGCTCGACCGGCACCTCGGGCAGAGCCCTGCGGATCTGACGGCGGGCCAGGTCCAGGTCCCAGACCTCGCGCGGGTCGATGTACAGCCCATAGTGCGTGATGTTGGTGGCCAGTATCTGTCCGTTGCGGTCGACCAGGTCGGCGCGGGTCAACTGACCCACTGACGAGCCAGGCGCCCCACCAGCCGGAACGAACAGGGCGGCGCGTCCGGCGAACACCGCCAGGACGGAAAAGACGACGCAGAACACCGTCATGATGAAGAAGATGCGGACGCGGGTGTCCTCTTCCGGGCGGGCCTCGGCCCTCGCCCGCTCGAACGCATGTTCGATACGCAGGATGCCTTCGGTCAGCCACCGCCAGGACGGCAGCAGGCGCAGCGCGCCGCTGACGCGGGGAGCCGGGCGATAGGTGCGCGGTGACGGATCGTGAACGGTCACAGATCGCCCTCCGCCACGACTTCGGGTCGAGCTTCGGGTTCGACAACGGGATCGGGTGCATCGACCACCGGCGGGGCCGCGACCGGCGCGGCTTTGGCGACTGCAGGTCCATCCCCGGAAGCCAGGGCCCCCAGCTGCTTTTCGTCCGATCTTTGAGCCACGCCGACCGGGCCCAGACCCACCTGCCGTGACAAGGCCTCCAACCGCCCGGGCTGTTCCAGACGGGCAACCTCGGCGCGGAGGAGGCGAACCCTCTCGCCGCTCTCGTCAATCTGGCGCTCGATCTCGGCGATCCGCGAGGTCTCACGCGCCGCTGCGGCCTTGGCCACATAGATGGAGGTGACCATGGCGGCGACCATCACGCCGCCAAAGATTTCGACCCAGCGAATGCCCCAGATTTTGCGATCCAGCAGGCTCAGGATACCGCTCATGCCGCCATCCTCCCCCACGCGGGGGCCGCGGTGCGGACTGCGGCCCGCAGCTTGGCCGAGCGGGCACGCGGATTGATCGCGCGTTCCGCATCGCTCGCCTCACGCGCACCCTTGAAAGCCAGGGTGAAGCTGGGCTTGCGCGGATCGATCGTCACCGGGGCGTGGCGCGACCCGGCCGGACTGTTGCCCGTGCGCTCGGTCAGGAAGGCCTTCACGATCCGGTCCTCCAGCGAGTGGAACGTCACCACCGCCAGCCGCCCACCGGGAGAAAGAGCAGCCTCAGCGGCGGCCAGACCGGCCGACAGCTCGCCCAGTTCGTCATTGACGGCGATCCGCAGGGCCTGGAACACGCGCGTGGCCGGATGGATCGGGGCGCCGCGACGTCCGCCTAGCGCCTTTTCGACCACTTCGGCCAGGTCCAGAGTTCGCGAAAAGGGACGCTCGGCACGCCGACGCAGGATCGCCGTGGCCACCCGGCCGGACTGACGCTCGTCCCCGTACAGTTTGAAGATATGGGCCATGGGCCCGTGATCCCAGGTGTTGACGATGTCGGCTGCCGTCAGCCCCTCGTCGCCCATCCGCATGTCCAGGGGACCGTCACGCATGAAGGAGAAGCCGCGCTCGGCCTGATCCAGCTGCATCGACGACACGCCGATGTCGAACACAGCCCCGTCCAGCCGGGGCACGCCGGCCACGGCCTGGGACAGGCCGGAGAAAGGCGTGCGGACCAGGCTGAAGCGGTCGGGAAAATCGGCGGCGACCGCATCGGCGAAAGGCTGGACCGTCGGATCCCGATCCAGGCCGATCACCTGCGCCCCGCGGGCCAGGATCGCCCGGCTATAGCCGCCCGCACCGAAGGTGGCATCGACGATGACATCGCCGGCGGTCGGGGCCAGGGCCTCGATAACCTCGTCAAGAAGGACGGGCGCGTGCGGGCTGGAGGATTGCAGGCTCATGCGCCGCCCTCGCCGTCCGAGGGCGAAACGACACGCAGGCCGGGGCGGCTGCGGGCCAGCAGACGCCCAGCCTCGCCGCGCTCCTTGACGGCCTGACGCGCCAGCAGGCGGCGCTCCTCGCGGCGCGCCTCCCAGCGTGCGCGATCCCAGATCTGGAACCGGCGACCGAGACCGGCGATGACCACGTCATCGCCCAGCCCGGCCTGACGGCACAGGCTTTCGGTCAGAGTGATCCGCCCGCCACTGTCATAGGCCAGCGGCTTCTGACCGGCATAGACGGTTTCTTCGAGCGCGGTGCGGTAGTCGTCGCCGAACGGCAGGTCCTCGATCATGGCCTCATACTCAGCCATCAGATGGTCGCCGCCCGCTTCCAGACAGTCGAACTGGATCGAGAGAAAGCAGAAGATTCCCGTTTCCGCGCCATTTTCGGCCGTGCGGAATTCCTGGGGGATCAGCAGGCGGCGCTTGCCGTCCAGTTGTTTCTCGAAGGTCGAGAGAAACACGCCCTGCCCATTCGGACCCTTCGGTCCGCCCCTGCTGTTCCGCGCGCCGAACGGGCCGCGCTCATCCCCAAATCATGCGATTGGGATAGCATGGGATGAAATGGGCCACAATGGGAATGGTTGACGCTTCTTAACTGTGTTGTCGTTTAGGTCGCGAAAGCAGTTCAGAGCGGAACATACACAGAACACATCAAGTATTAACAGGCTGTGGACCGATCATGGGCCGCCTTTCAGCCCAAGGGGTTAACCGCAGTCGATGGGCCGAAAAGAAAGGGTGCAGACCGCGATTGCGACCTGCACCCTCTGGGCATTTCTGGATCGGAGAGGATCCGATGACGTCTTAGTGGCGGTTGTCCTTCAGGGCGTCTTTGACGCCGCCGACCGTGTTCTGAACCTTGCCCTCGACCTGATCGGCGCGGCCTTCGGCTTTCAGCTTTTCGTCGCCGGTTACCTTGCCAGCGGCTTCCTTGATCTTGCCACCCATGTTCTTGGCGGCGCCTTCGACGCGGTCATGATCAGCCATGATGCAATCCCTTCGTTGGACACGGTCAGGGCGACCGCGCTTCGCCATAAAGAACCGGCAGTCTCGTCCACCGTTCCGTATGGCAGCGCTTGGTCAGCGTCTCAGCCACGCCGCCACGGCCCAGGCGTGGGCGTCGTGGCGCAGGCGGGCCAGGGCCTGGGCCGGGTCCAGCCAGACCAAGGCGTGGTCGTCCTCGACCTTGGCGGCGGGATCGATCGACACGCGGCGACAGGTCCAGAAGCCGCCGACATTGCGGACGGGCGAGCCGTCCGTCTTCAGAAAGGTCTGGGACGCCTCGGCAATGCGCGCGATCGGCTGAACGGTCATGCCCGTTTCCTCGACAAACTCGCGCACCAGGGCCTCAACCTCGGTCTCGTCCCCGTCGATGGCACCACCGGGCAGGTCCAGATACGTCCCCTCGCCCCGATCCACCTGGACGCAGGCCAGCAGGCCATACTCGATCACCAGGCCGAAGACGGCAGGCCGACGCAGATAGTCCAAGGCCGGATCAGGGGTGCCGAACGACAGCATGACGCCCTAGAGGTCGAATGCCAGCCGGGCGCGGACGCCCTTGTGCCCGGGATCGAACTCCACTGCCGAGCGCAGGCCGCTGGCCATGGCCGAAATGATCTTGCCGCCCAGTCCCGTACCCTTGGGCTTGCCCTCGCCCATGCCCGGCCCGTCGTCCTCGACCGTCAGCAAGGCGCGGCCGTCCGCGTCCGGGCGCAGGATGATACGGATTTCGCCCGCCTCGCCCGGCGCATAGGCATATTTCACGGCATTGGTGACCAGTTCGGTGACCACCACGCCCAGCGACACGGCCTGGTCGGTCGAGACGCGCATGGGCTCGACCTGCAAGGTCAGGCGGGGGCCGTTGGCCTCAGGCCCCAGCGACGCGCCCAATTCCTCGATCAGGCCTTCCAGATACTCGTCCATGGCCACGCTGCCCATCTCGCCCGAGGTGTAGAGGCGCCTGTGCACATGGGCGACCGCTTCGATCCGCGCCTGAGACTCCTTCAGGGCAATGCGAGCCCCTTCGTCGGCTAGATGGCGCAGTTGCAGCGACATGAAACTGGACACCAGCTGCAGCGAGTTGCCGACGCGGTGGTTGACTTCGCGCAGCATGGCTTCGGCCCGGTCGCGGGCCAGCCGGACCTCTTCTTGGGCCTCGTCCGCCTGGCGTTGCAGGCTACGGCGGATCAGAGCGTCCTCGATGGCGTTTCGCAGCAGGGCCGTGAAATCCTCGGACACGTCCTTGATGACATAGTCTGCAGCACCGGCCCGCAGGGCGGCCACGGCAATGCGGCCCTCCTGGGTTCCGGTCACATAGACGACAGGCGGCGCATCCTCGATCGCGAGGATGTCGGGCAGGACGTCCAGCCCCTCGCGGCCCGGCATGTAATGGTCCAGCGCACAGACATCGAACCCGCCGCCGCGCAGGGCCTCAAGGCCCGCATCGCCATCCGGTGCACAGGTCACCTCATAGCCGTGGCGGGCAAGCTCCTTCTGGACGAGGCGCGACAGACCGCGATCATCGTCGATGTAGAGCAGGCGGATGACCCGTTCGGGCTGGCTCACGCAGTCCCCTTCACTCGATATCGATCACTCAATGTCGGGGGCCTGGATCACCGACAAGAACAGACCCAGCTGCCGAATGGCACCGGCGAAAGACTCATAGTCCACCGGCTTGGTGATATAGACATTACAACCCAGGTCATAGCAGCGCTGGATCTCGACCTTGTCGTCCGTGGTGGTCAGAACCACCACCGGCGCGCGGCGCAGGCGCTCGTCCGCCTTGACCCGTTCCAGGATGTCCGTGCCGGACATGTCCGGCAGGTTCAGGTCCAGCAGGATCAGCATCGGCCCGTTGGCGCGCACCTCCTCGCTGAACAGATAGTCCAGAGCCGTACCGCCGTCGGCGAAATGCCGGATCTCGTTGTTGATATTGGCGCGGCGGATGTTCTTTTCGATCAGCTTGGCGTGGCCAAGATCATCCTCGACCATCACGATCTTAACGGCAGTGGTCATGTTAGGTCTCCAGCCTCTGACAGGATCAGGCGTTTGGGGAATTTGAGATGGAAAGTCGAGCCCTTGCCCAGTTCGGACTCCAGATCGATGGTGCCCCCCAGGCGACGCACGCTGTTACGGACAAAGGCCAGACCCACGCCCTCGCCCGAGCGGTCCTGCCGCCCCGAGCGCCGGAACAGTTCGAAAATCCGCTCGTGATCGCGCTCTGAAATACCACGGCCGTTGTCGACAACGCGATAGACCACCCATCCACCGGGGACCTCATGGCCTTCGATCACGATCCGGCCAGGGCGCGACGGCTCCAGGTATTTCACGGCGTTGTCGATCAGATTGCCCAGAATCTGTTCCATCGACAGACGGTCGCTTTCGATCGTCGGCAGCGGCTCGACCACGATTTCTGCGTCGGCCGCTTCGGTCTGGTGCCGCACGCTGTCGGCGATCTTGCCGACCATGGCGGTCACATCGAGAAGTTCCGGTGCCAGATTGCGACGCCCCTCGCGCGACAGCTTGAGAATGGCATTGATCAGCCGGTCCATCTTCTCGGTCGAGGCGCGGATGAAGCCGACGGCCTCAGGCATGTCCTCGCGCACGGCAAGGACGGCATCGCGCTCGATCAGATCCGGAGCCTCGCTCTCCATCCGGATGATCTGGCGATCGATGACCTTTCCGGCCTGTTCCAGCTCGGAGGTATAGCCCATCACGTTGACCAGGGGCGCGCGCAGATCGTGGCTTACGATATAGGCGAAACGCTGGATTTCCTCGTTCGCTCGGGTCAGGGCCCCGGTACGATTGCGGACCTCCTCCTCCAGCCCCGCATTGACGCGGTCCAGTTCATAGCTGGCGGCCTGGACGTCGGCGATATAGCGCCGGACCAGCCAGACGCTGATGGCGGCCAGCAGCAGCACAAGCACCCCAGCCAGGGCATTGATTCCCATGGTCAGCTTCGCGGCCAGTTCCGACTGCTGGGTCCGGGAGCTCAGGCGCTCCATCACGATCTGGTCGATGGCGGCGATCTCCGCCCGCATGGCGTCCATCGCCTCCTTGCCCTGGCCGCCGCGCACGATATTGACGGCCTCGCCCCCCCGCCCCGCCTGAGCCAGGGCGATGCTTCGCTCCATTACCACCAGACGCTGTTGCGAAAAGTCCCGGATACGCTCGACATGGCTCATCAGGACGGCATCGCCGGCAGCCAGCCGTTCCAGCTCATCGAAAAGCACGGGCAGTTCGCGGATCGCCTCGCCATGGATGGTCAGATAATCGCCCCGGCCGACCAGCAGAAAGCCTCGCTGACCCGTCTCGGCGTCAACCAGCCGCGCCAGGACATCCTTGGCCGTGACCCGGATTTCATTCCCGCGTTCGACCTCGTCGTTGAAGTCGGCGGTCCGCAGGATCATCACGAAGGTCGCCGCATTGACGATCAGCAGCAGGGCCAACGCCAGGGTGAGCATGCCGACCACCGTCCTGCCCAAGGTGGGGACACGTAAAAAACGGCCGATCGCAGCCAGCCCTTGGCGGATTTTGGAGATCATTCGGCGACGTTTACGGCACGTGCGCCGCAAGTCCAGTCGCGTCTGGGGTGAACATTCGACCCGCGAGGCGGAAGCGGTCTATGCTGGCGCAGGCTGTATGGAGGTTTTTGCATGATCTGGTGGTGGTGGATCCTTCCTGCTGTGGTCGGCGTGATCGGCGTGGTGTTCCTGGTCAGCGGTCTGGGCAGCCTGTTCCGAGGCCGTCTGTTCAGCGGGGCTTTGGGTGCGGTCGGGGGCGGTGGCCTGGTCGCCGGTGCCGTGATCGCGGCACTGGCCGGCATGAACATCCAGACCTACGCCCGCCTGACCTATGAGCGCCCGGTCGCCACCCTGCAGATCAAGAAACTGGGCCCGCAGTATTTCGAGGCCACCGTAACGCAACCGGGCCGGACCGAGACCGATCCGCCGCAAACCGTGGTCCTGCCCCTGCACGGCGACGAGTGGCGGATGGAGGCCCAGGTCCTGAAATGGAAGCCGTGGGCCAATGTCCTCGGCCTGGACAGCCAGTACCGTCTGGACCGACTGTCGGGGCGCTATCAGTCGATCGAACAGGAACTGAATGCCCCGCGCAGCGTGCATCCGCTGTCTGGCGGCGACCAGCCTCCAACGGTCATGGGGACGCCTCTGCCGTGGAAGGTCAGCGTGTGGGATGCCGCGCGCCGCTATCGCCACCGCGTCGATACCGTGGACACCCTCTACGGCAGCGCCGCCTATATGCCGATGGCCGATGGTGCCCGTTATGAGGTCTGGATCACCCAGTCCGGCCTGATCGCCCGTCCGGTGAACGCCCAGGCCCGCAACGCTTCGGCCGGCGGCTGGACCACGGTGAACTGAGGCGGCCCGGCGTCAGTCCAGGTCCCATTCCACGCTGGTTTCCCAGAAGTCGGGTCCTTCCGCGCTCACGGCGACGGAGGTGAACCGAAGGCTCTCGACGCCGGAATAGATCGCGCTTCGCCTGTTGGTCGCTACATAGCCCCGCGCCCGCCAGAAGCGCTCTGCCCTAGCGGCCAGATCGGCTTGTTCTCCGCCATTGTGACCCACCATACAGTGGACCACGCCGTCCAACGGACGCTCGATGCCCAACACCACCACCTGCCCCTGCTCGTCACGCAGACCGTGGAAGCCCGGCTCCAGCTGAGGAAAGCCTGCTGCCGTTGCGGACGAGGCCAGAGCGGCTTCGGCGCGCCCTGATCCTGCGATCCCCGCGCAAACATTCCACGCGTCCTCCAGCCTGGTGTGCTGGGCCTGGGCGGGCGGAGCCAGGGCAGCAACCGTTACGGCCAGCGCTGAAAACGTCAGGGATTTCAACAACAGACTCTCCGTCGGCAAGGGTGCCTACACTGACGTTCAGATCGCTGTTCGCCACCGTCGAAACCTGACGGGATCAGACCGTGCCGATGGTCCGCAGGCGGGCCTTGGGGTGGACCTCGTTCTGGCTCATCACCACCGTCTGGCCCCTGAACCGTTCGATGATCGAGCGGACATAGGGGCGGACCATGGGGCCGGTCAGCAGCACTGCCGTCTCGCCCGCCATGGCGGCGCGCTCGAACACGTCGCGGACGTTGCGGATGAAGTCCTGAAGCCGCGAGGGGGCCATGGCCAGCTGCCGGTCCTCGCCCTGACCGATCAGGCTTTCGGCAAAGGCGGCCTCCCATTCCGGCGACAGGGTCACGATCGGCAGAGCCCCGTCGTCGCCCCGGTGCTGCCAGCACAGCTGACGCGACAGCCGGGCCCGGACATGCTCGACCAGGGCGGTGACCGAGGTGGTGTGCGGCGCGGCTTCGGCCAGACCCTCCAGGATCGCTGCCAGATCGCGGATCGAGACCTTCTCGCGCAGCAGCGATTGCAGCACCCGCTGCAGGGTCGTGACCGTGACCACCGTGGGGATCAGTTCGTCGACCAGCTTCTTCTCTTCGCCGTCCAGTTCCTTCAGCAGCTTCTGCACCGCCGCGAATGACAGCAGGTCGGCCATGTTCTCCTTGAGGATCTCGGTCAAATGGGTGGTCAGGACCGTGGAGGGATCCACGATCGTGTATCCCCGGAATGTCGCCTCCTCGCGCAGGGACTCGTCGATCCAGGTGGCGGGCAGGCCGAAGGCCGGTTCCTTGGTGTGCTCGCCGGGCAGTTCGACCTGGCGACCGGCAGGGTCCATGGCGAGCAGCTGGCCCAGGCGCACTTCTCCAGCCCCGGCCTCCATCTCCTTGATGCGGATGGCATAGCCCTGGGTGCCCAGCCGCATATTGTCCAGGATGCGCACCGAAGGCATGACGAAGCCATACTCCTGGGCCATCGAGCGGCGCAGGGCCCGGACCTGATCGGTCAGGCGGCGCCCTTCCAGGTCGTTGATCAGGGACAGGAGTGAATAGCCCAGCTCGATCTTGACCTCGTCGATGGTCAGGGCGGTGCCGATCGGCTCTTCGACGTCTTCCTTAGGTTTGCCCGCCGATGCGGCGGCGGCGATCTCGGCCTCGGTCGGCTGAGGCTTGAGGCGGGCGCGGCCCAGACGCCACGCCATGAAGCCAGCCCCCGCGGCCAATGCCATGAACGGGATGATCGGCATTCCCGGGATCACAGCCAGGAAGGCGGATGCCCCCGCGACCACGCCCAGGCTGACGGGGTTGGTGGCCAGCTGGGAGACCAGGGCCTTGTCCGCCGATCCCTCCACCCCGGCCTTGGACACCAGGAAGCCGGCGGCGATCGAGATGATGATGGCCGGCACCTGGGTCACCAGGCCGTCGCCGACCGACAGCTGCACATAGGTGTTGGCCGCATCGCCGATCGGCAGGCCATGCTGGATGACCCCGATCAGGATGCCGCCGATCACATTGATGAAAACGATGATCAGGCCCGCGACCGCGTCGCCGCGCACGAATTTGGACGCACCGTCCATGGCCCCGAAGAAGGTGGATTCCTGTTCCAGCTCCTTGCGGCGCAGCTTGGCCTGATCCTCGGTGATCAGCCCGGCGGACAGGTCCGCGTCGATGGCCATCTGCTTGCCCGGCATGGAGTCCAGGGTGAAGCGGGCGCTGACCTCGGCGATCCGGGTCGAGCCCTTGGTGATGACCACGAAATTCACCACCAGAATGATGGCAAAGATGATCAGCCCGATGATGAAGCTGCCGCCCATCATCAGCGAGCCGAAGGCGGCGATCACTTGGCCGGCGGCATCGTGCCCTTCATGCCCGTGAGACAGAACCAGGCGCGTCGAGGCCAGGTTGAGACCCAGCCGGAACAGGGTCGAGACCAGCAGCACCGTCGGAAAGATGGCGAAGTCCAGCGGCCGCTTCATCATCAGGGCGGTCATCAGGATCAGCACGCTGGACACCAGCGAAATAGCCAGCAGCAGATCCAGCAGAAACTTCGGGATCGGCAGGATCAGCAGCAGAATCACGCCGATCACGCCGACCGCCATGCCGACCTCGCCGCGCATCAGCCAGCCGCGGATGTCGGCCCCGGACGGACGCGCCATCCCGTCCTTCAGCAAAGGGGCAGCAGGGATGTCGGTCATGTGATCCCCAGACCCGTCAGGGCCAGTCGCGTGGCCTCGGCAACGACGGCTTCCGCATCAGCCGTCCGGGTGGTGCGCTCGGCATGGAAGTAGATGGCGATCACGACCGGATCGCCCGACGGCGGATAGATCACACCGATGTCGTTGACCGGGCCATAGCCGCCGGTTCCAGTCTTGTGCGCCACACCCCAGCCGGTCGGCACCCCGGCCTTGATCCGGCCCAGCCCGGTCGGGCTATCGGTCATCCAGCGCGTCAGCAGGGCCTTCGAGGCCGTGTCCAGAGGCGTGTTCGGCGACACCAGAAGGCGGCTGATGTTGGTTGCCGACTGGATCGGGGTAATCGTGTCCTTGTCACCGTCGAGCCGGTTCATCTCGGGCTCCAGACGATCGACGCGGGTGACCGTGTCGCCGATGCCGCGATAGAAGGCACCGAAGGCCTCCAGCCCGCCCATCTCGCGGATCAGTATGTTGGCGGCCGGATTGTCGCTGACCTCGACCGTGCCCTGCATCAGTTGGGACACCGTCAGGGCGCCGCCCACGGCGGGCTCGGTGACCGGAGCATGAACGATCATGTCGGCGGCCGTAATCGGGATGGCCCGGTCCAACCGCTCCTGACCTGCCTGGACGCGCAGCAGGGTGGCGGCGGCCAGAAACATCTTGAAGGTCGAGCAATAGACGAACCGCTCGCCGCCTCTCCATGTCACGCGGCCGTCGTCGTTGAAGGCGGACAGACCGATACGCCCGCCATGGCGGGCCTCCAGCGCGGACAGGTCCAGCGTTGTGTCGAACGGTGTGACCCGCACGTCGCTGAGCGGCGCGCGGTCGCATCCGACCAGTCCGAGACCCGCCAATCCAGTCAGAACGCTTCTGCGGTCCGCGCGCATGCCCATGGATCAGGCCGCCGCATAGCCGCTGGCGGCGATTCCGCTCTGGGGCGCGGGGATGACCGTGCCTTCGTCGGCGTATTCGTTGAGCTTGTTGCGCAGGGTGCGGATCGAGATGCCCAGGATGGTGGCGGCATGCGTCCGGTTGCCGAGGCAGTGGCTGAGCGTGTCCAGGATCAGGGTCTTTTCCATCTGGGCGACGGTCTGGCCCACGGCGGCGCGCGACACGGTGTCGGCCGTCTGGGCCGCGCGGCCGGCCGGGCCGGCATCATACGGGCTGATCCCCCCGCTCAGCGGCTGGCCGTCCGGCAGGCGGATGGCCTCCACGTCGATCTCCGGGCCCACGGCCAGCAGCACCGCCCGGTGCATGGCGTTCTCCAGCTCGCGGACGTTGCCGTTCCACCGATGAGCGACCAGAGCCCGGTGCGCCTCGGGCGACAGCGGACGGGGCGGCACACCGTTGGCGGCGGCGTATTTGCGCACGAAATGATCGGCCAGCACGGCGATGTCGCCGGGTCTCTCGCGCAGCGACGGCAGGCGCAGGTTCACCACGTTCAGCCGATACAGCAGGTCTTCGCGGAAGGTGCCCTCGGCCACCGCCTTGGCCAGGTCGCGGTTGGAAGTGGCAATGATGCGGATGTTGACGGGCACCGGCTTGGAGCCCCCGACCCGGTCGATTACCCGCTCCTGGATGGCGCGCAGCAGCTTGGCCTGCAGGCGGGCGTCCATCTCGCTGATTTCGTCCAGCAGAAGCGTGCCGCCGTCGGCCTCCTCGAACTTGCCGATGCGGCGGGCGACGGCGCCGGTGAAGGCCCCCTTCTCGTGGCCGAACAGCTCCGACTCTAGCAGGTTGTCGGGAATGGCCGCGCAGTTGACGCTGATGAAGGGACGCTCCGCGCGCCGCGAATTCTGGTGCAGATAGCGGGCCATCACCTCCTTGCCGACGCCGCTTTCGCCGGTGATCAGGATGGAGGCTTCGGAGCGGGCGACCTGATCGGCCAGTCCGATCACCGCCTTCATCGCCGGGTCGGCCGAGATCATGGGCCGGTCGTCGTCGGCCACGGCCGCCAGCACCGCCGCGATCAAATCCGCATCCGGCGGCAAGGGGATGAATTCCTTGGCTCCGGCCTTGATGGCCGCAGCCGCCTCTGCCGCTGCCGCATCGACGCCGCAGGCCACCACCGGCACATGGATCCGCTCGGCCTCGTTCGCTGCGATCAGGGCGGCGATGTCGATACGGTAGTCGACCATCAGAAGGTCGGCCCCCTGCCCGCGGCGCAGTTGCTCCGTCGCCTGATCGCCGCGCTCGACATGCTGGACCTTGGCACCGTGCGCCATGGCCATTTTCACCGCCGAAGCGAGCTGTCCGCTCAGTCTGCCGACCACCAGAAGCCGCATGGGTCTTCTCCCTTAATCCGTACTCAGGATGCGGACGCCTAGGCGCCCGTGTCCTCGGTCTTGATGATTTCCGTCATGGTCACGCCCAGGCGATCCTCGACGACGACGACCTCCCCGCGGGCGACCAGGCGGTTGTTGACGAAGATGTCGATGGCCTCGCCGACCTTTCGGTCCAGCTCCAGCACGCTGCCCTTGTTCAGCTTCAGCAGCTGGGCGACGGTCATGTGGGCCTTGCCCAGCACAGCCGAGATGTTCACGGGCACGTCGAAGACCGGCGCGAGATCGGACGCCGTCTTGTCGTGGCCGTCATCGGTCGTCGCCAGGGCGGTCGAGGAGGCGAACTCCTCCAGGGGCATGTCGGCAGCCATCAGTTTCGAGTCCCATTAGGAAAGGGTTCGGCGTGTCCAGCTTCGGCAGCGAGCGCAGAGGCCAGGGCCTCGGCAAGCCGGTCTGCGGCGGCTTCGGGATCGTATTCGGCCCGCCCGTCCGCCCATTCCAGGCAGAAGGCGGCGACGGGCATGCCCGGCTCCTCCCGGAAGGCCACGGCTCCGGTAAAGCCGGCTTCCGAACACAGACGCTCGATATCGGCACGACCCGCCTCGTCCAGCGTTCGGCTGCGGATCGTCAGGCGCGGCGATGCGTCGACCTCCTGCGCCAGGCTTTCCAGCGCCGCCTGCAGGGGTCCGGTCGGCAGACGATCCAGGGCGGCGGAGGCGATCACGCGCGCAGCGGCCAGGGCCAGCTCGGCCGACTGTTCCCGATGCGCCCGCGCAACCTCGGCCAGGGCCGGCAGGCCGGTCGCCAAGGCCTGGCCGATCGTGCTGAAGGCCATGGAACGCAGACTGTCGGCCTCGGCCAGGGCGGCCTCGCGGCCCTCCAGCCGGGCCTGCGCGACCAGGGCGTCTACCTCGGCTGGCAGATAGGATCGCTTGGCCGGACGGAACGAGGAGGCGCGAACGACATCGCCGACGCCGTCGAACTCGGTGTCGAAAACGAAGGGTCGGCTGAGAATGGGGACAGGGGTGCTCATGTCAGTAAATCAGCTCGTCATCGCCGCCCTGGCCGGCCAGCATGATCTCGCCCTTGGCCGCCAGATCCTTGGCCACCTGGACCATTGCCATCTGGGCCAGGTCGACGTCCTTCAGACGGACCGGGCCCATGCTGTTCATGTCCTCGCGCATGATCTTGGCGGCGCGCTCGCTCATGTTGGAGAAGAACATCTCGCGCAGCGTCTCGGACGCCCCTTTCAGGGCCAGGCCCAGCTGGTCCTTCTCGACCGCCCGCAACAGGGTCTGGACGCCGCCGGGGTCCAGTCGCGACAGGTCTTCGAACACGAACATCAGGGCGCGGATACGCTCGGCCGCCTCGCGGTTGCGCTCTTCCAGGGCCCCGATGAAACGGGCCTCGGTCTGACGATCGAAGCTGTTGAAGATGTCCGCCATCATCTCGTGGCTGTCGCGCTTGGAGGTGCGCGCCAGATTGGACATGAACTCGGTCCGCAGGGTCTGTTCGATCTTGTCCAGGATCTCGCGCTGGACCGGCTCCATCCGCAGCATCCGCTGGACGCACTCCAGGGCGAAGTCTTCGGGCAGGCTGGTCAGCACCCGCGAGGCGTGGTCGGGCTTGATCTTGGACAGGACCACCGCGACCGTCTGGGGGTATTCGTTCTTCAGATAGTTGGCGAGGACCGCCTCGTTCACATTGCCCAGCTTGTCCCACATGGTCCGGCCGGCCGGTCCGCGGATCTCCTCCATCATCGACTCGACCCTGTCGACCGGCATGAAGGAGGCCAGCAGCTTCTGCGTCTGTTCGAAGCTGCCCATGACCGCGCCCGAGCCGCTCATGCCCGAGACGAACTCCAGCATCAGATCCTCGACGGCCTGGGCGCTGACCGTGCCCAGGGTCGCCATGGCCTGAGAGATTTCCTTGATCTCGTCCTCGTCCAGCCCCTGCCACAGGCGGGTGTGCTCCTCGCCCAGCGCCAGCAGGATGACGGCCGCCTTCTCCGGCCCTGTCAGCTTGCGGGCATCGTCGATCGCCGGCTTCTTGGAGACCAGTCGCGCCATCAGCCTTCATGCACCCAGGTGCGGAGGATAGAGGTGGATTCCTCCGGATGCTTCTCGACGAAGTCCGCCACCTTCTTGACCGAGGACGCCTTCACCTGTCCCTCGATGCGGGCGATGTCCAGCCGCTGCTCCATGTCGCTTGGCCCCATCAGCTGGCCTGCGGGCCCCGCCAGCATGCCGGCCGCTGCCCCGCCAACGGGCGAGGTCTGCAAGGTCGTGACCGACATTCCGCCGGGCCCGGCAACCATGCCCTGAGCCCCTGCGCCGGACGCGGTCTTCAACAGCGGACGCAGCACGAAGAAGATCAAGAGCAGGCCGGTGATCAGCAGAACCAGAAGCTCCACGCCGCGCATGATGTCGGCTCGGCCGAAGTCGAACATCGAAGAGCCGCCCTCGCCCGCCAGGGCCGGAGCCGCATCGCGGTTGAAGCGCACATTCAGCACCTCGATCTTGTCGCCCCGCGCCGGATCGATGCCGACGGCGGCAGCGACCAGGGCCTTGATCTGCTCGATCTCCTCGGGCGTGCGCGCCGCATAGGTGGGCTCACCCTCGCCGTTGGCCGCAGGGGTCCAGCGGCCATCGACCGCCACCGAAACCGACAGCTTCTTGACCTCGCCCGGCTCCTTTACCGTCGTGGTCGTGGCGTTGGAGATTTCGTAGTTGATCGTCTCGGTCTGGTCCTGGGAGGTCGAGCCCGCCACGGCCGCACCGGGCGCTTCGCCGCCGGGAATGTTTTCGGCCGCCGTCACACCGCCATTGGGCACGCCGGTCGTGTCCTGAGAGGTGGATCCATTGCTCGAGGTGGAGCGAACCACCTGGCCATCCGGATCGAACTTCTGCTCCTGCGTGGTCGAGCGGCTGTGGTCGATCTCCGCTGTGACCTGCACGCGGGCCGCGCCAGCACCGACGACACCCTCGACGATATCCTTGATGCGGGCCTGCAACTGGCTCTCGGTCGTCGCCTTCGCCTCTTCGGCAGAGGCGGACGTAAAGCCCTCGTCTTCGGCACCGGCGGCCAAGGTGCGGTTGGTGTCGTCCACCACGGTCACGCGGTCCGGCTTCAGGTTCGGCACGGACGAGGCGACGACGTTTCGAATGGCGCGCACCTGATCGCCCGTCAGGTCGCGACCGCCCAGGCCCACCACCACGGCGGCGGTCGGATCGGCAGCTTCGGACTGAAACAGCGCCCGCTGCGGCATGGCGATGGACACGCGCGCCGAGGTGATACCGCGCATCGACATGATCGTGCGCTGCAACTCGCCCTGCAGAGCACGCTGGGCGTTCAGGTTCTGCTGGAACTCGGTCTGACCCAGGACCGACTGGTTGTCGAATAGCTCGTATCCGACCGATCCGGACGTCACCAGACCCTTGCCGGCCAGCATCAGCCGGGCCTCTCCGACCTGGTCGCGACTGACGAAGATCGTCGAGCCGTCCCCCTTGGATGAATATTTGATACCGCCGGCGTCCAGGGCGGCGGTGATTTCCGACGCCTCGCGCAGGTCCAGATTGGAATACAGCAGGGCGTCGGGGGCCTGGCCCACACGCATCATCAGAAAGATCAGAACGGCCGTGACGCCAGCGGCCACGCCAAGGATGGCCGCCAGGCGACCGATCCCGAACCTCTGCAATGCCCCCGTGAAGCCGCCCACGCGTCCCCGCCAACTCTACTGACGAAGCTGCCGACCTGCCCCGCTAGGCAGAAACTGCCGCCCCCATGGTAAACGTGGCGTTAAGGAAGGGTGTTCGGCCTCAGATGGTCTCTGATCCGTTCTGGATCAGACGCAGCAATGTCCCGTCCGGATCGATCAGGGCACCGACCCGGCCGCCCCAGGGTTCGGTCCGGGGCGGATGCAGGCGCGGACGCCCCAGGTGGGTCTCGGGCAGACCCGTCGCCTTGCAAACGGCATAGAAACTGTCGAGGTCGTCCAGCCGCAGGCAGCAGCTGAACGAACTCGTCCGCGGGTCGATGTCCGGATAGGGAAAGAACTCCAGCACCAGATCCCCGCGGGTCAGGATCATCCAGCCCTTATCGCGCCAGCCTTCCACAAACCCCAGGGGAGCATAGAAGGCGAACGTCCGGTCGAAGTCGCTGGACGGCAGATTCGGCGTGGCATGGTCGGCCATGGTCGGCCCCTCGAAGCGAAGGGGCGACCCTATCGGATCAGGCGGCCAGCTTCATAGCCTCGGCCGCATGAATGCGCCCCTCGGCCACGGCGTCGGCGACCTGATGGGTCGGCATGCGCTGGCTGGCCGAGCGATCCAGAATCTCCTCGAAGGTCTCGATCAACCGGGCCAGCTTGGCCTCGACCCAGGCCGGATCGTAGGCCGTCCCCGTCTGGCGCGCCCGCAGTTCGGACGCCACATTGATGATACCGCCGCCATTGACGACATAATCAGGGGCATAGAGGACGCCACGTTCGAACAGGGCCTGGCCGATCTCGGCCGTCGCCAGCTGATTGTTTGCGGCACCGACCACGGCCTTGACCGACAGGCGATCCAGGGTCGTCGCATTCAGCGTCGCGCCCAGGGCGCACGGCGCATAGATATCGGCCGGCACGTCATAAATGGCGTCAGGAGCCACGATCCGGGCACCGGTCCGCGAGGCGACCTCGGCCAGCAGGCCCGCATTGACGTCGGTCATCACCAGCTTGGCCCCCGCCGCCGCCAGCTTGTCGGCCAGGTAGCCGCCGACATGGCCGATCCCCTGGATGGCCACGGTCAGACCGGTCAGATCGTCCTGCTTCCAAAGACGCCGCACGACCGCCAGGGTGGAGCGATAGACGCCCTCGGCCGTCACCGGGCTCGGGTCGCCCGAGGCTTCAGGACCATCCTTGAGGCCCAGGACATAGGCCGTCTCCTGGCGTGCCACGGCCATGTCGGCCACCGACACCCCGACGTCCTCGGCTGCGTAGTAAACGCCGCCCAGGCTTTCGACGGCACGACCGAACGCCTGGAACAGCTCGGGCGTCTTCTGGGTGCGGGCGTCCCCGATGATGACCGACTTGCCGCCCCCCATCTCCAGATCCGCCACGGCATTCTTGTAGCTCATGCCCTTGGACAGCCGCAGCACATCCTCCAGCGCCTCGGCTGAGGAGGCATAGTTCCACATCCGCGTGCCACCGCAGGCCGGTCCGCGCGCGGTCGAATGGACCGCCACGATCGCCTTGAGACCGGTCTTGTCGTCATAAAAGGCGTGCACGCCCTCATGATTCGAAAAAGACGGCGAATCGAACAGCGTCATGCCCATAGCAGGCGTCTCCCTGGGTATTTTTTTGTTGGAAGATGATTAGGCCCGGGCGTCTAACACGGCAAGCGTGGCGGTTTCGCGTCAGCGCGACCTCAGGGCCTCAAGAACAGGTGGCGCGGCCGACGGCAGCGGCGCTGACGGGTCCCTGACGAACGCCGCAACATCGCGATAGACGACCTCTGCCTGCAGATCACGGTTCAGGATGTGATAGCCATCGGCGTAATAGGCCGTGCGCAGCGTCGGCGGCGCGCCGGCACGCTCCAGGGCGCGACGCATGGGCCCGGCCTGGATGATCTGATCGTCGGCACCATACATCAGCAGCGTCGGCACGGGGACCCGGCCGAGGCTGATGCTGGCCGTCTCCATCAGCCCGACCAGACCGGACAGGGTGTCAAACCGCGTGGACAGGAGGCTGTCAGGATCACGGCCGTTGCGGATCAGTTCGACTGTATTGTCCGATGACACGATCCGCCGGACGGCCCATTCCGGCGCCTCGACCGCCCTGTCGCCCAAGGCCCGGGCCGCGACCCACAGGCTGACGCGATTCAGGGGCGACTGACTGGACCAGCCCCAGACGGCCGGCGCGAGCAAGACCACCTGGTCGGCAGTGGGGGCCCGGTCCGAGGTCATGGCGGCGATCGCCACCGCCCCGCCCATGCTTTCGCCCACAATGGCCACCCTGGCACCAGGATGCCGCGCCCGAACCAGGGCCACGATCGTGCGCAGGTCCTCCAGCAGCAACGCGCCGGCCCACTCGCCGCGCCCTGGGGCTTGGCCGAACCCCCTCTGGTCATAGGCATAGGTCGCGATACGCTGCTCGGCCCACCAAGGCCCCGCCAGCCGGTATGAGGCCTTGTGATCGTTCATCCCGTGCAGGGCCACGATCACGACGGCGGGCTCTACCCCTTGCGGTGCCCAATACAGGAAGGGCAGCCGGGCCCCGTCCTGCATCACGAAGGCGCGGTCCGCGATCTGCGGGCCGGCAAAGTCCGGCGGCGGGGTCAGGGCCGCTTGAACGTGCGGCGTGGCGCAGCCGACCAAGGCCAGGGCCAACGCCAGAACCGGGCCGATCGAGCGAAGCGCTGGTCTAAGCATCGGCACGGAGGATACCGCCGACCCTGTCCCGGAGATAGGGCAGGATCTCTTCCTCAAACCACGGATTGCGCCGCAGCCACGCCGTGTTGCGCCACGACGGATGGGGCAAAGGCAGGATCGACGGACCGTAATCGCGCCAGGCCCTTACGGTGTCGGTCATCGTCCGTTTCACCCGGTCGCCCAGGGCCCAGGCCTGGGCATAGCCGCCGACGAGCAGCGTCAACTCCATCCGCGGCAGCGCCGCCAACAGACGTGGCCGCCATAGTTCGGCGCAGCGTCTGGGCGGCGGATAATCCCCACCCTTCACCGCCGTGCCCGGATAGCAGAAGGCCTGCGCCGCCACGCCAATGCGTCGGTCAGCATAGAAGGTGGCATAGTCGACGCCCATCCAATCGCGTAGCCGGTCGCCGGATGGATCAGTGAATGGCAGACCGCTTTCATGCACCCGCCGCCCCGGGGCCTGGCCACAGATCAGCAGGCGCGTCTGGTGAAAGACCCGGACGACGGGGCGCGGCACATGCGGCAATTCTCCGGCACAGGCGCGGCAAGCGCGGATGTCGGCCAGGACGTCATCCAGATCCGATGAACGATCAGGCGAAGTCGTCATCGTCCGCAGTGGCGGTCGGAAGGGCGGCGAGAGCCGCCGCCGTCTCGGCCTCGGTCGGCAGCCGCAGACGGATCACGCCTTTGACGCTGGACGGATCAACTGCCTTGCCCTTCTTGGTGATGGTCAGCCGGCCCTGACGCATCAGACCCAAGGCGACGGCCTTCACCCTGGGCAGCATGCGCTGCCATTGTTCAGGCTGCAGAGCCTTGGCCACCTCGGCAGGCTCTATGCTCTTGCCGCCGACGCCTTTTGGATCGGCTGCTGATAATTTTTCGAAGATGGCTGTTTCGATGGGGTCGCTCATCGCCCCTATATGCTGCATTGCGAGACAGATAAGAAGTCCGCACGATTCAAGAGGCAAAAGGCGAAATGGTCGGCACGATCACGGTGACGGAAGGTGAGTTCGCCGGCTGGCTGACCTGGGACCTGAAAGGGACGTTCGATCAAACCGTCGGCCCCTTCTATTTCCGCATCGAGGAGGACGGACGGGCCCGGTCCGCATTCCGCGCTGAGCCGCGCCACATGAATGCGGGTGGCCGCATGCATGGCGGAGCCTTGATGACATTCGCCGACATCGCCCTGTTTCAGACAGCCTATAACGAGATGGAAGGACGCAGTGGCGTGACCATCCAGCTGGATTCCAACTTCATCGACGGGGCCTATGCTGGCGAACTCGTGGAGGCGACGGGTGAGGTTGTGCGTGCGGGCGGCAGCCTGGTTTTTGTGCGGGGTCAGATTACGGCGTCCGGGCGAACGCTGATGACCTATTCGGGCATCATCCGCCGCTTCAAGCCGAAGGAGTGAGGGGGATCACCGGGCACCATGCACCGGCTGGCGGGCGGGCGCTGTGCACGGGCACAGACGACCTGGGATCCGGGCAACAAAAAACCCCGCAGCGAGGCTGCGGGGTTGATTTTGGGTGCGGGAGCAGGATTTGAACCTGCGACCTTCAGGTTATGAGCCTGACGAGCTACCGGGCTGCTCCATCCCGCGGCAAACGGTAGTAAGTGAAGGAAGAGGGTTCGAGGGAGACATTCTTATGTATCTGGTAGACCCGGCGGCGACCTACTCTCCCGCGCCTTGAGACGAAGTACCATTGGCTCTGGAGGGCTTAACGACCGAGTTCGAAATGGGATCGGGTGGGGAACCTCCGACATAGCCACCAGGTCAACCGGATACATAAGAATGAGAAGACATCGTCGCGATATTTATCGGCAAGTAGAACCGAATGAGTTTTGCTGAGAAACGATCAAGCCGATCGGATTATTAGTACCAGTAAGCTTCACGCGTCACCGCGCTTCCACACCTGGCCTATCAACGTGGTAGTCTTCCACGATCCTCAGCGAAGCCTTGTTTTGAGGTTAGTTTCCCGCTTAGATGCTTTCAGCGGTTATCTATTCCATACATAGCTACCCTGCTGCGCGGCTGGCGCCACGACAGGTCCACCAGAGGTATGTCCATCCCGGTCCTCTCGTACTAGGGACAGATCCTCTCAAGCTTCGAACACCCACGGCAGATAGGGACCAAACTGTCTCACGACGTTCTGAACCCAGCTCACGTACCACTTTAAATGGCGAACAGCCATACCCTTGGGACCTGCTCCAGCCCCAGGATGTGATGAGCCGACATCGAGGTGCCAAACTTTGCCGTCGATATGGACTCTTGGGCAAAATCAGCCTGTTATCCCTAGAGTACCTTTTATCCGTTGAGCGATGGCCCTTCCACGCGGGACCACCGGATCACTATGGCCGACTTTCGTCTCTGCTCGACTTGTCAGTCTCGCAGTCAGGCGGGCTTATGCCATTGCACTCGACGACCGATTTCCGACCGGTCTGAGCCCACCATCGCGCGCCTCCGTTACACTTTAGGAGGCGACCGCCCCAGTCAAACTACCCACCACGCCATGTCCCGGGACCGGATAACGGCCCTCGGTTAGACGTCAACGACAGTAAGGGTGGTATTTCAAGGATGGCTCCACCAGAGCTGGCGCCCCGGTTTCATAGCCTCCCACCTATCCTACACATACGGTCGCTAACGCCAAGGCGAAGCTATAGTAAAGGTTCATAGGGTCTTTCCGTCTGACCGCGGGAACCCCGCATCTTCACGGGGAATTCAATTTCACTGAGCCTGTGCTGGAGACAGTGGGGAAGTCGTTACGCCATTCGTGCAGGTCGGAACTTACCCGACAAGGAATTTCGCTACCTTAGGACCGTTATAGTTACGGCCGCCGTTTACCTGGGCTTCAGTTCGACGCTTTCACATCTCCCTTTAACCTTCAGGCACCGGGCAGGCGTCAGACCCTATACGTCGCATTGCTGCTTCGCAGAGCCCTGTGTTTTTGCTAAACAGTCGCTACCCCCTGGCTTGTGCCACTCATTTCCGGTTGCCCGGAGTGAGTCACGCTTATTCCGAAGTTACGCGTGCAATTTGCCGAGTTCCTTCAGCACAGTTCTCTCAAGCGCCTTGGTATACTCTACCTGACCACCTGTGTCGGTTTCGGGTACGGTCTCTGCTAGAGTTATTTCCAGGGACGACGCCACTGCCGGGAACAATCCAATAAGCCCCGACAACTTATGCCATCCGTCACTTCTAGCTGGTGCAGGAATATTTACCTGCTTCCCATCGACTACGCTTTTCAGCCTCGCCTTAGGGGCCGACTAACCCTGCGCAGATTAGCTTTACGCAGGAACCCTTGGTCTTTCGGCGACAGTGTTTCTCACACTGTTTATCGTTACTCATGTCAGCATTCTCACTTCCGATACCTCCAGCCAACCTCGCAGTTGACCTTCACCGGCTTACGGAACGCTCCGCTACCGCATGCACATAGTGCACACCCATACCTTCGGCGAACGGCTTAAGCCCCGTTACATTTTCCGCGCAGGATCGCTTGATCAGTGAGCTGTTACGCTTTCTTTAAAGGATGGCTGCTTCTAAGCCAACCTCCTGATTGTCAAAGCAATCCCACATCGTTTCCCACTTAGCCGTTACTTGGGGGCCTTAGATGATGGTTAGGGTTGTTTCCCTTTTCACGACGGACGTTAGCACCCGCCGTGTGTCTGCCCGATAGTTCTCTTGGGTATTCGGAGTTTGGTTAGAATTGGTACCGCTCGCGCAGCCCGCATCCATCCAGTGCTCTACCCCCCAAGGAATACGTCGGACGCTCTACCTAAATAGATTTCGCGGAGAACCAGCTATGTCCAGGTTTGATTGGCCTTTCACCCCTATCCACAAGTCATCCCAGAATTTTTCAACATTCACGGGTTCGGACCTCCAGTAAGTGTTACCTTACCTTCATCCTGCTCATGGATAGATCACCTGGTTTCGGGTCGTCATACGTCGAACTTGTCGCCCTATTCAGACTCGCTTTCGCTACGCCTACACCTAACGGCTTAAGCTTGCTCGACACATGAAGTCGCTGACCCATTATACAAAAGGTACGCCGTCACCCCGCTTGGGGGCTCCGACTGCTTGTAGGCTTCCGATTTCAGGATCTGTTTCACTCCCCTTGTCGGGGTGCTTTTCACCTTTCCCTCACGGTACTTGTTCACTATCGGTCGCAGAGGAGTACTTAGGCTTGGAGGGTGGTCCCCCCATGTTCAGACAGGATTTCACGTGTCCCGCCCTACTCGAGTCTCTTGCTGTTTTACGGCTACGGGGCTGTCACCCACTATGGCCGACCTTTCCAGGTCGTTCGCCTTTATGTCACAAGAGCACTGGCCTGGTCCCGGTTCGCTCGCCACTACTA